>NZ_JACCFL010000001.1:3155850-3471435 GCF_013410375.1 Leifsonia shinshuensis | reverse complement strand
TCGCGCCGCCCGCGCCGTAGAGCCAGGCCGTGCGCACGATGTACGTGCCGTCGGGGTGGGCCGCGAGCGCGAGCTCCTCGCCGGCGGCCTTGGTGCGGCCGTAGGCGTTGATCGGGTCGCGCGGGGTGTCCTCGGCGTACGGCTCCGTGGCGTGGCCGTCGAACACGTAGTCGGTGGAGACCGTGACGTAGCGGGCGCCGGCCTCGGCCGCGGCGACGGCGAGGTTCTCGGTGCCGAGCGCGTTGATCGCGTAGGCCTCGTCCTCGTGCGTCTCGGCGTCGTCCACCTTCGTGTAGGCGGACGCGTTGACGACGGCGTCGTGCCCGGACGCGGCGGCGACGGCCGCGGCGCGGTCGGTCACGTCGAGGTCGGCGCGGCCGAGCGCCGTCACCTCGTGGCCGTGGGCGGCCAGGGCCTTCCGCAGGTCCTGGCCGAGCTGTCCGTTCGCTCCGGCGACGAGGACGCGCATCAGTTGTCCAGCGCCGCGCGGGCCTTGAGCGGCTCCCACCAGTCGCGGTTGTCGCGGTACCACTGCACGACGTCGGCGAGGCCCTGCTGGAACGGGACCAGCGGCTGGTAGCCGAGCTCGTTCTGGATCTTGGAGATGTCGACCGAGTAGCGCAGGTCGTGGCCGAGGCGGTCGGCGACCCGGTCGACGTACGACCAGTCCTTGCCGGTGGCGTCCAGCAGCAGCTGGGTGAGCTCCTTGTTGGTGAGCTCGGTGCCGCCGCCGATGTTGTAGATCTCGCCCGCGCGGCCGTTGACGAGCACCATCGCGATGCCGCGGGTGTGGTCGTCGACGTGCAGCCAGTCGCGGATGTTGTTGCCCTCGCCGTACAGCGGGACGTGCTTGTCGTCGATGAGGTTGGTGACGAACAGCGGGATGACCTTCTCGGGGAAGTGGTACGGCCCGTAGTTGTTCGAGCAGCGCGTGATCGACAGGTTCAGCCCGTGGGTGCGGAAGTAGCTGCGCGCGAGCAGGTCGCTGCCGGCCTTGGATGCCGAGTAGGGCGAGTTCGGCTCCAGCGGGCGGTCCTCCGCCCACGAGCCTTCGGCGATCGAGCCGTAGACCTCGTCGGTGGAGACGTGGACGAAGCGCTCGACCTTGTTGCGCAGCGCCGCGTCGAGCAGCTGCTGGGTGCCGAGGACGTTGGTCTCCACGAAGATCGACGCGTCGCGGACCGAGCGGTCGACGTGCGACTCGGCGGCGAAGTGCACCACCGCGTCGATCGTGGGGAAGAGCTCGTCGAGCAGGCCGCCGTCGCGGATGTCGCCCTTGATGAAGGTGTAGCGCGGGGAGTCCGCGACCGGTGCGAGGTTCGCCAGATTGCCCGAATAGGTCAGTGCGTCGAGGACGACGACCTCGGCCCCCTCCAGGCCCGGATAGGCGTCCTGCAGCGTGCGGCGGACGAAGTTGGAGCCGATGAAACCGGCGCCACCGGTGACGAGAATCTTCATAGGGGGTATGACCTGCCTTGGGAGATCGGAAAATGTCCGGCCCGATTCTACCGGGTCGTTGACGGGAGCCCACTGAGGACCGATATCCTGCGGAGATGGTCTCTGGGGGGAAGCGGACTGTGCTCCGCGTCATTGTCACGTCCGTCATCGCGCTCGCGGTCGCCGCGGCCACAGCGGTTCCGGCTGTCGCCGCGAACGATGCCGGCCACGGCGCAGGCTCGGGAGGTTTCGACCAGCCGAGCAACGCGCAGCTGCAGAAGAACCTGGAGGAGGGGCTCCGGGGTTCGTTCTCGCCGTCGTCCGCGGCCGACGCCGACCTGACGAAGTTCATCGACGGCGACCTGGTCAGCGACGCGGTGTTCTACAACGGGACCGCATGGGACCAGACGCGCATCCAGTCATTCCTGGACATGAAGGCGACGAACAACCATTGCGCTCCCTCGTCGGGTGGGCCGTCGTGCCTCAACGCCTTCTCGATGACGACGCCGTCGAAGGCGAGCAGCACCGCGTGCCAGGCGTACACGGGCGTCACGAACGCATCGGCCGCTCAGATCATCGCGGGTGTCGGCGCCGCCTGCGGCATCAACCCCGTCGTGCTGCTGGCGATGATCCAGAAGGAGCAGGGCCTCGTCTCCACGGGCACGCCGACCCAGCGGATGTACGACTACGCGACGGGCTGGAACTGCCCGGACGTGGGCGGCGACCCGTCGTGCGACAACTCGCCGACCTCGACCGGCTTCTTCAACCAGGTGTTCGGGGCCGCCTGGCAGCTCAAGCAGTACGGCTCCGACCCGTACTTCAGTGACTACCCGGTCGGCAAGGTCAGCGCGGTGCTCTACCACACCGACCCTTCCAACTGCGGCACCAAGCAGGTCGCCGTCCAGAACAAGGCGACCGCGGCGCTCTACTACTACACGCCGTACACCCCGAACGCGGCCTCCCTCGCGAACTACCCTGGCGAGGGCGACAACTGCTCCGAGTACGGGATCCGCAACTTCTGGTACCTCTTCAACGCCTGGTACGACGGCCCCTCCACCGCCGGCTCCGTCCCCGCGAGCACGCGCATCGCCGGCGGCGACCGCTTCGCCACCTCGGCCGCCGTCTCGCAGGCCGCGTTCCCGAGCCCCGGCGCCGGCATCCCGGCCGCGTACATCGCCAACGCCTACAACTTCCCGGACGCGCTCGGCGCCGCCCCGGCCGCGGCCAAGCGCCAGGGGCCGCTGCTGCTCTCGATGCCGACCGCGGTCCCGACCGTGATCCTGAACGAGCTGACCCGGCTCAAGCCCGCCACCATCTACGTCGCCGGCGGCGTGTTCGCCCTCTCCGACTCCGTGGTGTCCCAGCTGCAGGGGCTCTCGTTCCACCCGACCGTGACCCGGGTCGCGGGCTCCGACCGCTTCGACACCTCGCGCACGATCGCGCAGGACGCCTTCGGCACGTCGTCGAGCAAGGCGTACCTCGCGAACGGCGTCAACTTCCCCGACGCGCTCTCCGCGGGCGCCGCCGCCGGAGCGCTCGGCCAGCCGGTGATCCTGATCAACGGCCCGACGCCCGACGACGCGACGGTGTCCACGCTCAAGAACATGGGCGTCACCTCGGTCAAGGTCGTCGGCGGCAGCGCGGTGATCCCGGACTCGTACCTTTCCGGCCTGTCGGCGCAGGGCATCACCGCCACGCGCGTGAGCGGCGCCGACCGGTACGCCACCAGCCTCGCGATCTCGCAGGACGCCTTCCCGTCGGCCACCCCCGCGGCGTTCTTCGCGTCCGGAGCGCTCTTCCCGGACGCGCTCTCCGGCGCGGCCTACGCGGCCAAGGTCGGCTCGCCGCTGTTGGTGACCCCGGGCGGCTGCGTGAGCGCGGGAGCGGCGGAGGTGGCGATGCGCACGCAGACCATCGGCGTGATCGGCGGGGCGAACGCCCTGGCGGACGCCGTGGGGATGCTCAGCATCTGCCAGTAGACTCCCGGGGTGCAGATCCGAGAACTTTCGATCCCCGACGCCTACGAGATCACCCCGGTGCAGCACGCGGACGACCGCGGCCTGTTCTTCGAGTTCTACCGGTTCGACCGGTTGGCGGAGGCCGTCGGCCACCCGCTGGACCTGAAGCAGGGCAACACGTCCGTGTCGCGGCGCGGCTCGGTGCGCGGCATCCACTTCGCCGACATCCCGCCGAGCCAGGCCAAGTACGTGATGGCGCCGCGCGGCGCGGTGCTCGACTTCGTGATCGACATCCGCGTCGGCTCGCCGACGTTCGGGCAGTGGGACTCGGTGCTCCTGGACGACACCGACCGCCGGGCGATCTACGTGGCGGAGGGCCTCGGGCACTGCTTCGTCGCGCTGACCGACGACGCGACCGTGAGCTATCTGGTGACCGACGTCTACAATCCGGGGCGTGAGCACGGGATCAACCCGCTGGACGGCGACATCGCCCTCGAGTTCCCCGTGCCGGCGGACGAGCTGCTGCTCTCCGCCAAGGACACCGACGCCCCCGGCCTCCACGAGGCGAAGGAGAGCGGGCTGCTCCCGACCTGGGATGCGGCGCGCGCCTTCTACGCCTCGCTGGACCAGAAGTAAGGACGACCACAAGAACATGCGCGGAATCATCCTGGCCGGCGGGTCCGGCACCCGGCTCTGGCCCATCACCAAGGGCATCTCGAAGCAGCTCATGCCCATCTACGACAAGCCGATGGTCTACTACCCGCTGTCGACCCTGATGATGGCGGGGATCAACGAGATCCTGATCATCACGACCCCGGAGTACAACGAGCAGTTCCGGGCGCTCTTCGGCGACGGCTCCCAGCTCGGCATCCGGCTGGAGTACGCCGTGCAGCCGTCGCCGGACGGCCTCGCGCAGGCGTTCATCATCGGCGAGGAGTTCATCGGCGACGAGTCGGTGGCGCTGGTCCTCGGCGACAACATCTTCCACGGCACCGGCCTCGGCTCGGCGCTGCGCCAGCACAACGACATCGACGGCGCCCTGATCTTCGCCTACCAGGTCAGCGACCCCACGGCCTACGGCGTCGTGGAGTTCGACGACAACTTCACCGCGCTCTCCATCGAGGAGAAGCCGGCGGTGCCGAAGAGCAAGTACGCCGTGCCCGGCCTCTACTTCTACGACAACTCCGTGGTCGGCATCGCGAAGACCATCGAGCCGAGCGCCCGCGGCGAGCTGGAGATCTCCACGGTCAACGAGCGCTACCTCCAGTCCGGCAAGCTGCAGGTGCAGGTGCTGGACCGCGGCACCGCGTGGCTGGACACCGGGACGTTCGAGTCGATGATGCAGGCGTCCGAGTACGTGCGCGTCATCGAGGACCGCCAGGGCTTCAAGGTCGGCTGCGTCGAGGAGATCGCGTGGCGGGCCGGCTGGATCGACGACGCCCAGCTGGCCGAGCTGGCGGCGCCGCTGGTGAAGAGCGGCTACGGCCGGTATCTGAAGGGCCTGCTCGGCTGAGGGGTACCCCCCGTGGCTACCCCCCAATGGGGTGAATCCCCGAGTGACGCCGGTTTTCGCGGCGTTCGCTGTGGTTAGCTAGCTGCGACTCCGTGGCTCGACGCGGAGCCGGAGAAGGGCTGGCCCAGTGGTTTCTGCGCGTTCGATGTTCGCCGGTGTCTCGGTGTTGGCTCTGACCGGAGCTCTGCTCGCCGTGGGGGTCGGCGCACCGGCGGCGACGGCGGCGGCGCCGGCCGCTACGGGGACTCCGAACGGCCCGTCGCACGCGCCGACGCCGACCAAGATGGGCGACTACTCCGCATCCCGCTTCGCCGCGGCGGCGGCCCAGCTGCCGCCCGCGCTGGCGGACGCGGTCGAGCGCGACCTGGGCACCACGCCCCAGCAGTACCTCAGCGACAGCGCGGCGGCGGCGGATGCCGCGGGCGTCGTCCAGCACCTGCGCGACAGCGGCGTGAAGGTCACCGACGCGCGCATCGACGGCACCACCCTGCGGCTGCGGGTGGCCTCGGCGGCGGACGTGGCCGCGGCGAAGGCGACCGGCGCCCAGGTGAGCGTGGGGGCGAAAGAGCCGTCACCGTACGAAGGCAAGCACTTCAATGCCGCCAACCAGACCGCGAACGGCGGGACGGCGTGGGGCTACATCTCCGGCAGCAGCGGCTACCGCTGCTCGGTCGGCTTCAACGGCTACGGCCCGGCCAAGCGGACCGACTTCGTGACAGCGGGCCACTGCGTCGCCGGCTATTCGGGCAACGTGTTGGGGATCACCCAGACGCGCCCGACCGTGACCGGCGCCCAGACGTCATTCGACCAGACGATGGGATCCGTCGCTGGTGTGAGCCAGTTCGGAAACAATGTCGACACCGCCCGGGTGAACGTGACGAACACCGGCTACTACGCAAACCCCTTCGCTGTCGCTACCTGGGGCGGAGGGCCTGGAGACGTGGCTGCGAGCCCTCTCGCGGTCCGTGGCGACGCGGCCGCCATCAAGGGTGCTTCGATGTGCAAATCTGGTTCGACGACCGGATGGACCTGCGGAACCATCATGGACGTCGATGAGACGGTGACCGTCGGCCCCGATAGCACCTATCCACAGGTGAATTCGATCGTCACCTCTGCGTGTGTCCTGGCTGGTGACAGCGGCGGTGCGGCGATGCTCGGTGGGTTCGCTTTGGGGACGACCACCGGAAGTTCTCATGGGGAGAACGAGCATGCGTGCACTCCGGGCAATGAGCTATCCGTCTTCTTCCCGATGAAGTCCGCGACCCCGTACAGCATCGAGGCTGTGCAGACCGACTGGGAACTCGGCGTGACCGTCTCCACGCCCGTCGTGAGCACCCCCGCGACCGTGTGGACCGGCGGCACGTTCTCCGGGCAGGTGCCGGGCGCCAACGCGCAGACCACCGTCTCGCTGTACTGGGACGGCGCCGCCGTGCCCAGCGCGACGACGCACCCGGACGGGACCGGCGCCTGGTCGTTCCCGCTCCCGGCCGCGGGCACCCACAGCTACAAGCTCGTAGCGAGCTGGGGCGCGAACTCCGTCTCGGCGCCGGCGACCGGCAGCCTCCAGGTCGTGCCCAAGCCGACCGCGTCCCGCATCGCGGGCGGCGACCGCTTCGACTCGTCGGTGCAGATGTCGCAGGCGGCGTTCCCGTCCCCTGCGCACGTGCCGTACGTGGTCATCGCCAACGGCGTCGCCTTCCCGGACGCCCTGAGCGCGGCGCCTGCCGCCGTCAAGCTCGGCGGACCGCTGCTGCTCACCGCGCCCGGCTACCTGCCGGCGAGCGTCCAGGCCGAGGTCCAGCGGCTGCACCCCGACCACATCCTCGTCGTCGGCGGCCCCAACGCGGTGTCCGATGATGTGTTCACCTCCCTGAACGCGATCGCGCCGACCGAGCGCGCCTACGGCGGCGACCGCTTCGGCACCGCGCAGGCCGTCGCGACGAAGGCGTTCACCTCCACGGCCTCGTCGGTGTACCTGGTCTCCGGCGGCAACTTCCCCGACGCGCTGTCCGCGGGCGCCGCCGCGAGCCACGCCGGTGGTCCGGTCCTGCTCGTGCCGGGCGGCGGCACGGCCGACGCGGGCACCCTGGCGGCCATCGACCGCCTGCACCCGACCGCGATCAAGGTCGTCGGAGGCGTCAACGTCATCGCCGACAGCTATGTGCAGTCGCTCTCGGGCCACGGCACCGTCACGCGACTGGCCGGGGGAGACCGCTTCGCGACGGCCCAGGCGGTCAACGCGGACGCCTTCGCCTCGGCGGCGAACGTCGAGCTGGCGTCCGGGGTGGCGTTCCCCGACGCGCTCGCCGGGTCCGCCCTCGCGGGCAACCGCGGCGACCCGCTCTACATCAGCCTGCCGGGCTGCATCCCCGCGTCCGTCGCCTCCGAGATGGGCCGGCTGGGAGCGACCAGCCTCACCGCGCTCGGCGGAACGGCCGCACTCGGCCCCGCCATCGACTCGTTGACGCTGTGCTGAGGGAGAGTGGTCCCGTGACCGTCCGAGGCTCCGTCCGCCCGCTGGTCGCAGCGGTCGCGGTCCTGGCCGTGCTGGTGACCGGAGTCATCGTCGGCGCCGCCGCCCCGGCCCCGGCCACGGCAGCGCCGGTGGGCGGTCCGGTGAAGGCGGCCGTCGCGTCGAGCTTCGACCCCGGCTACATCATCAGCGACTACAACTTCTACGCGGGCCAGGCGCTCTCCGTCTCGACGATCCAGACGTTCCTGAACAGCAAGGTGAGCTCCTGCCGCGCCGGCTACACCTGCCTCAAGGACTACGCCGTCTCCACGACCTCCCGGGCCGGGGACGCGATGTGCGGGCCGTACACCGGTGCGGCCAACGAGACCGCCGCGACCATCGTCTACAAGGTCGGCGTCGCCTGCGGGATCAGCCAGAAGGTGCTGCTCGTGCTGCTCGAGAAGGAGCAGAGCCTCGTCACCGACGACTGGCCGACCACCGGCCAGTACATGAAGGCCACCGGGTACGCCTGCCCGGACACGTCGGCCTGCGACACTCAGTACTACGGCTTCTACAACCAGGTCTACATGGCGGCCTGGCAGTACAAGCGCTACGGCAACCCGCCGGGGACGAGCAACGCGTTCACCTGGTTCCCCGTCGGCCAGACCACCGCCGTCCGCTACAGCCCCGACGCGACCTGCGGCTCGAGCCCCGTCTTCATCCGCAACGCCGCCACCGCGGCTCTGTACTACTACACGCCGTACCAGCCGAACGCCGCGGCCCTCGCGAACCTGTACGGCACCGGCGACGCCTGCTCCGCCTACGGCAACCGCAACTTCTGGCGGCTCTACACCGACTGGTTCGGCCCGACGAACGCCAGCGTCCCGCCGATCGGCAACTACGAGTCGGCGGCGCTCGGCTCCACCACGTTCACGGTCGCCGGATGGGCCATCGACCAGAGCGTGATGAACGCCGTCGCGAGCGTCCAGATCACCTGGAACACCCCGGCGGGCGTCAGCACCACGACGGTGGCCGCCAACGGCACGCGGCCGGATGTCGGCAACGCCTACCCGTCCGCCGGCGCCGCCCACGGCTTCAGCGCCAGCGTGCCGCGCAGCGGCGACGGCCAGTACTCCGCCTGCGTCACGGCGCTGGCGCTCCCGCAGAACCCCGCGGGGAATGCCGACTTCGGCTGCCGCACGGTGTTCTTCTCCACCGCGGCGGGCGGCACGCCGGCGACCAGCAGGCTGCAGGGCTCCGACCGCTTCACGACGTCGACCGTGATCTCGCAGGCCGCGTACCCGACGCCCGGTGTGCCTGTCGTCTACATCGCCTCGGGCATCGACTTCCCCGACGCCATCTCGGCCGCTCCGGCGGCCGCGGCGCAGAAGGGACCGCTGCTGCTGAGCATGCCGGGCGGCCTCCCGGCGGCGACCCTCGCGGAGGTCAAGCGCCTGGCGCCGAAGAAGATCGTCGTCGTCGGCGGCACCTCCTCGATCACGGACGGGGTGTACGCGACGCTCGCGGGCATCCAGCCGAACATCGTGCGCGTCGCGGGCGGCGACCGGTTCGAGACCTCCCGGGCCCTGGCCGCGTACGCGTTCCCGGCGGCCAAGGGGGCCTACTTCGCGAGCGGGCTGGCGTTCCCGGACGCCCTCTCCGCCGCGTCGGCCGCGGCGGCCACCAACCAGCCGGTGATCCTGGTCACCGGCTACGGCGCCGCGGACGCCCCGACGTCGTCGTACGTGACGACGGCGAAGCTGACCAGCGCGACGATCGTCGGCGGCGTGAACGCCATCGCCCCGGCGTTCGACACCTCGCTCCAGGCGATCGGCGCCGCGCCGACCCGCGTCGGAGGCGGCGACCGCTACGACACCAGCCACATCGTGAACTCGCGCGCGTTCCCGACCGCCTCCACGGTCTACATCGCGTCCGGCATCGACTTCCCGGACGCGCTGTCGGGGTCGACGATCGCCGGGGGGACGAAGTCGCCGCTGTTCATCACGCCGGGCTGGTGCCTGCCGCGCGCGATCGGCAACGACATCGTGACCATGCGGAGCACGAAGGTGGTGTTCATCGGAGGGACGACCGCGCTCGCGCCGGACGTGGCCGCCTTCAAGCCCTGCTGAGCGGGCACAGGAAGCCCTGCTGAGCGGGCACAGGAAACCGTGCTGAGCGGGCTCAGACCGCGTCGTCGAGCTGCAGGTAGCGGTAGAACTCCGCCTTGCGCTCGGCGAGCGTGTGGTGCTGGTTGGTCTCGTCCAGGACGAACTCGACCGGGGTGTCGACCTTGCGCAGCAGCCAGCCGCGCTTGCGGGCGTAGCCGCACATCCAGATGTCCTCGAGGAACGCGAAGTAGCGCGGCAGCTCGGTGAAGAACGACAGGTCGGCCACGATGTCGATGTCGCACGCGCAGCCCCCGGTGCCGACGTAGCTGACCCGGTCGCCGGGGAAGGCGGGCACGCGGGCCCAGTAGTCGCCGGACATGGTCCACGCCCAGTAGCCGGCGATGGTGTGCGGGCCGGAGGCGGCAAGCAGGTCGGCGAGGAAGTGGTCGCTGACGTCCTGGTCGTCGTCCAGCATCACGAACGTGCCGCGGTACCCCTCCGTGCGCAGCCGCCGGGCGATGAAGAAGCGGCCGAGGCCGCCGACGTTGACCCGGCTGCTGACCAGCGAGACCTCGGCGAGGGCGCCGTGCGGGGTGTAGGCCGCGATCCGCTCCCGGTAGAAGTCGTCGTCCGCCGGCCGGTTGTTCCAGAGCAGGAGGCGCACCCGCGGGCCCTGCTGGGCGTCCAGCTGCGTGAGCAGCGCGTCGATGCGCTCCCTGCGGTTCCAGAGGCAGACGATGACGGCGATCGGGGCCGGGGCGCCGGGCTCGCCTCCGCGGCCGCGCAGGAGCGTCCTGGACCGGAACCGTCCGGCCCGGTAGCGGCGCATGGCGATCCGCCAGTCCAGCGCGGAGCGGGCCCGGCGGACGAACGCGACCGGCGCGCTCACCGGCGCGCCGCTCACCGCGACACCCACCAGAGCCGCCCCCAGAGCCCGAGGCGCACGGCGAGGCGGAGCGGCGCGAAGTACCAGGCGGCGTAGCGGCGGGAGAGGTAGCGGTAGGCGCTGTCGTGGTGCGCCTTCTCCATCGTGCGCCGGACGCGCGAGGTGGAGTGCGCGCCGGTGTGGGTGACCACCGCCTCCGGGACGTAGAGGTTGCGCCAGCCGGCCCGGCCGAGCCGGTCGCCGAGATCGACGTCCTCGAAGTACATGAAGTAGCCGTCGTCGAAGCCGTTCACGTCGCGGTACGCGCTCGCCCGGATCAGCAGGCAGGCGCCGGAGAGCCAGCCGGCGGAGCGCCGGGTCTCCGTCTCGTTCTCGGCGCGATAGCGCACCGTCCACGGGTTCGACGGCCAGATGCGCCCGAACAGCGCGTGCGCGACGCCGGTCCGCAGCGACGGCAGCCGGCGCGCGGACGGGTACACCGTGCCGTCGGCGTCGAGGATCTTGGGGCCAAGCGAGCCGGCGTCCGGGGTCTGCTCGGCCGCAGCCGCGAGCGCGTCGATCGCGCCGGGGGCGAACACCACGTCGGGGTTCGCGACCAGGATGAGGTCGGGATCGTGCCGGGCCGCGTCCACCGCCGCTCGCACGCCGCCGCCGTAGCCGAGGTTGCGGTCGAGGGCGACGAAGGTGCCGCCCGCCGCGCGCACGCGCTCGCCGACGACGCCGGCCTCCTCGGAGTGGTTGTCCACGACGACGAGCTCGTCCACCGTGCCGGCCTCCGCCAGCGACTCCAGGAACGCGTCGATCGTGTCAGCCGAGTTGTAGGCGACCGTGACGACCAGGACCCTCACGCGGACGGCTCGACGACCTCGGGCACCGCGTGGACCATCCCCACCGCGAGGGGATAGTAGGGCGCGTCGAACGAGCAGGCCTGCGGCATGTCCGAGAGGTGGCGTCCCGCGCTGTCCATCAGCGAGGCGTTCACGAAGTACTTGCCGGCGCCGAACCGGGCGTCGCGCAGCACGAAGGCGACCGTGCGGCGCTCCTTCAGCGGCGTGAGCGCCGAGCCGACGCGGGTGGTCGTCGTGCCGTAGACGGGCTGGCCCAGGGTGTTGTCGATCTGGATGGCGCACATCCAGTCGGTGATCCCGGTGTCGTGCTCCAGGGTGACCTCGATGCGGAGGTCGTCGCCCGGCTGCACGGGCTCGCCCGGCTCGCGGCCCTCGGCCCAGGCGGCGGCGGAGACGACCCTGCCGTGCTCGACCACGGGGTCGACGCCCTTCGCGACCTGCACGGCGGCCTCCGCCTCGGCCTCCTTGACGCGGCGGCCCTCCAGGATGTTGCGGAACTGGGTGACCGCTCCGCCCGGCTCGCCGTCGTAGACGACCTCGCCGCGGTTGAGCAGGATGGCGCGGTCGGCGAGCTCGGTGACCTGGCTCAGGTTGTGGGTGACGAGGATGATCGTGCGGCCCTCCTCCTGGAAGGACCGGATCTTGTCGAGGCACTTGCGCTGGAAGGCCTCGTCGCCGACGGCGAGCACCTCGTCCACGAGCAGCAGGTCGGGGTCGGTGTGCACGGCGACCGCGAACGCGAGCCGCACGTACATGCCGGAGGAGTAGAACTTGACCTGCGTGTCGATGAAGTCGCCGATACCCGAGAAGCTCAGGATCTCGTCGAACCTGGACTCGGTCTCCTCGCGGCTGAGCCCGAGGATGGAGGCGTTGAGGTAGACGTTCTCGCGCCCGGTGAGGTCGGGGTGGAAGCCCGCGCCGAGCTCGAGCAGCGCGGCGATCCGGCCGCGGCGCGCGACGCTGCCGCTGCTCGGCTCGATGATGCCGCCGATGACCTTGAGGAGCGTGCTCTTGCCGGAGCCGTTGTGGCCGATGAGCGCGACGGTGTGTCCCGCCTGGATGTCGACGGTCACGTCCTTGAGCGCCCAGAACTCCTCGCGGTGCTGGCGCCCGCGCCCGAAGGCGACGAGGCGCTCCTTGAGCGAGTTGTCCTTGCGGATCACGAACCGCTTGGACACGTTCGTCACGCGGACGATCTCAGGGGTCTCGGTGGACTCCGTGCTGGTGGTCTCGATGCTGGTCATCTCACACCACCTGCGCGAAGTTGCCCTGCAGCCGCGAGAACACGCGCTGGAAGCCGAGGAGGAGGACGACGCCGATCACGAACGCGATCGCCATCCGGCCCAGGAGGAAGTCCGGGTACTCCGCGACGCCCTGGCCGCCGACCCACATCGCCTTCTGGAAGCCGAGCACGGCCAGGGTGACGGGGTTGTCGGTGTAGATGTCGAGGGCGAGGCCGTGGCCGAGCGCGTCCTTCACCATCGTCCACGAGTAGACGATGGGGGAGGCCCAGAGCAGGAGGAGCAGGACGACCTCGACGAGGTACTGGATGTCGCGCAGGTACACGTTGACCGCCGACAGCAGCAGGCCGAACGCCGTGCCGAATACGAGCAGCAGCAGCACCGACGGGATGAGGTACCACGTCTCCGGATGCAGCGGCGGCTTGCCGATGACGATGGTCGCGCCGAGCAGGATCACGAACTGGATGAGGAAGTTGAAGATCGCGGAGCCCACACTCGCCAGCGGGAAGATCTCCCGCGGCAGGTAGATCTTCTTGATCAGCCCGGCGTTGCCGACGATGGACGCGGTGGTCCCGCTGATGATCTCGGAGAACAGCGCGTACACCGTCAGGCCGGTGAACACGTAAATCGCGAAGTCGGGGATGTTCTTGGCGGCGCCGAGCACCTTGCCGATGACGATCGCGTAGATGAGCAGCTGGGTGAGCGGGCGCACCAGCGTCCAGACGAAGCCGAGGACGCTGTCCTTGTAACGCGATTTGAGATCGCGGCGGACCAGGAGCGAGAGGAGCTCCCTGTGCCGGAAGATGTCGACGAGCGATGCCCACGACCCTCCGGACTTGTCGTCGCCGCCGACCGTCACCATGCGCTCTGTCGCGAGCGCGCGGTATCGATCCTGTGCTGTCATTCAGTCGTCAATTCTGTTTCGGGAACTGGGGAGATTATAGCTGGCGGCCCCGCCGCGAGGCCCAGGTGGAGACCGTGCGCAGCGGCCGGGTGACCCGCCAGGACGAGCTGGACTCCAGGCCGGCGATGCGCGTGCGGAGGTCGTTCGCGATGCGCGTGCGCTCGGAGACGATGCCCTGGACGTGGTCGGGGGCCGGGCTGGGATCGGCGCAGAACGCGAGCAGCGGCTGCAGCGTCTTCTCCCAGGTGTGGTCCTTGGAGTACTCGGCGATGTTGGCGGCGATGCGCGCGCGGGCGTCGCCGTCGTAGAGGAGCTCCTCGATCGCGCGGGCCAGGGCGTGCGGGTCCTCCGGCGCCACGACCCGGCCGAGGTCGTGCTCGCGGATGATCCCGGCGAAGGTGTCGCCGTCCGTGCTGATGATCGGCAGCGACGCCCACAGGTAGTCGAGGATGCGCGTGCGGAAGCTGAAGGCCGTCTCGAGGTGCTCGTAGTGCGTGCTGACGCCGAGGTCGGCGTCCAGGAGGAAGTCGGCGCGGTCGGTGTAGGGCACCCACGACGCGTTGAAGAAGACCGTCTCGCCCAGCAGGCCGAGCTCCTCGGCCCGCTCGCGGGCGGCGACGGCCATCCGCATGGTGGGGATGTTCGGGTTGGGGTGCGCCGCTCCGAGGAAGAACAGGCGCAGGTCGGGGTGCGCCTCGCGGGCGATCGCGACGGCGTCGATGAGGGTCAGCGGGTCGAACCAGTTGTAGATCCCGCCGCCCCAGATGATGACCTTGTCGTCCGGCCCGATGCCGGGGACCGTGCCCTTGATGCCGTGCTTCTTCTGAACGGGCGGCTCATTCTGCACGCCGAACGGCACGACGTCGAGCAGCGTGCGGAGGCTGGGGTCGCGGTCGTAGGTGGCCGGGTTGATCCGGGCGAGGCCGGCGAGCTGGCCGAGCCAGAAGTCGCGCTGCTTCTCGGACGCGCAGACCAGGAAGTCGGCGCGCTCCAGCTGGTCGTTGAGGACCTCCACGGTGTCGATCGCGACGGCCAGGCGGTCCACCGGCTCCAGGTCCTTGCCCTGCTCCAGCTGCTCCAGGTGCATCGGGTCGTAGATGTCGGCGACGATGATCGTGTCGGTGTCCTTGATCCACGGGTAGCTGCGCAGGATGTGGCCCTGGAAGACCAGCACCTCCGCCCACTCGACGTGGCCGCGCAGGGCCGCCTCGTCGGAGAAGGCGACGTGGAACGCGTCGGCCGAGATGGTGGACTTGGTGGTCGAGACCAGCCGGACGTCGGCGGTCGCCGAGAGCGCCTTGGCGATCTCCCAGGAGCGGATCGCGGGGCCGGCCATGAGCTCGCCCAGCGTGTCGGGCGTGACGACAAGGATCCGTCTGCGTGGAGCCGGTGACGGCGCGGTGACGGACATGTCTGCTCTCCTGTTCCTGCGGCGCGTCGTGCTCGCGCGCCGACGTCGTCGTGGTGGCCCCCATACGCGACCGCGAGTACGCAACCGCGTTCCGAGCGCTCCTAGCCGCTGGGCAGGTTACCACTGCGCCCGGAGAGGAAGATGGACGGACCCGTCGGTCAGCGCCGCCGGAGGAGCCGGGCGGCGCCGTCGGTGAGGCGCACGACGCGGCGGTTCGCCATCCTGGCGAGCTGCTCCCTGGCCTGGCGGAGCTCCTCGCGCGCGACGGCGGCGTCGGCCTCCGCCCGGTTCGCCCGGTCCGCCGCGTCGGCCACCTGGCGGTCCAGGTCGGCGAGCGCGAGGCCCATCGGCCGCTGCGCCGCGGCGGACTCCTCGTCCAGCGGCCGGTCGGCGACCGGGGACGGCACGGCGTCGGCGATCCGCCGGTCCGTGACGAACGTGCCGTCCGCTAGACCCGCCTCGAGCTCGTCGGCGTCCGGGTGGCGCACCAGGTAGAGCGGGAGGAGCACGCCGTCGAGCAGCCGCCGGTAGTCGCGCATTCCGTGGTGGTTGGGGCTGGGTGTGAGCTGAGAGTTCTCGTAGGCGCTGCCGGCGTTGCGCACCTTCCTGGCGTACTGGTCCCAGGAGCGCCACGGGAAGTGCAGGACCTCGATCTCCGCGCCGGCCGGGACCGCTCCGCGGTTCTCGAGGTTCACGAAGTGGTTGCCCTGGACGACCTCGACGGCCGGGTCGCCGATGTGGGCGACGTCGTGCGTGGCGTGCGCGCGCAGGCCCACCCGGCGCAGCTGCTCGGTCGTCCGCAGGTCGCGGTGCACGAGCCGCTGCAGGCCGCTGCCGGCCATCGCCGCCGGGCCGATCATGTCGTGGACGGGAACGTCGAAGGCCTGGATCGCGACCGGGATGCGCTCGAAGGCCTCCTTGAGCGTGAGCCCCGGCGCCGCGGGCAGCCAGAACTCGTCGGCGTCGGCGTTGATCACCCAGTCGGCGCCGTGCAGCTCGGCGGCGTCGCGCGCCATCCGGGTGACCGTCTGCGCCTGCTGCTTGCGGTGCTCCGGGTCGTGGCGCAGCTCGATCAGGCCGCGCCGCTCATAGTCGGCGAGCAGCTCCGCCGTGCCGTCCACCGAGCCGTTGTCGGTGACGATGATCACGTCGACGCCCTGGCCCAGGTGGTGGTCGAGCATCGCGCCGACGATGTCGGCCTCGTCGCGGACCATCAGGGTCATCGCCAGTCTCACACGCGCCTCCCGGCTCCCCATCCTAGACGGGCGGCCTGGACGGGGTGGTCCTGGACCGGGTGGTCGCGGGCCCGCCGATACACTGGCACGGATGACTTCATGGATGGATGGCGCCGGCAAGGCGCTGCGCACCGTCGTCGCACCCGGGACGACAGTGGGGAAGACCCTTCGAGCGAGCAAAGACGCCGCCAGGGCCTTCCGCGACGGGGTGTGGCCGGTCGAGCCCGCCCCGGAGCCGGTGCGCGAGGGACCGGGACTGACCGACTATGCGGAGTGGCTGGCCGAGCAGCCCGAGCTGGATCCGCTGCCCGACGCCCCGGCGACGGACTTCCTCGTGCTGATCGAGGCGCCGGCCGGTGCGGACGAGGCCGCCGCCGAGGCCGTGGCCGTGACGGCGGAGAGCGTGCGCTCGCAGGGCTCCGCCCGGGCGCGGACGCTCGTCGTGACGACGGGCACGCCGATGCGCGACGCGCTCGACGGCGCCACGGAGGGATTCGTGCTGTTCCTGCGCGCCGGCTCGGTGCTGCGGGAGCACGCGCTGGAGCAGATCGCCAAGCGCTACCGGGTCGACCCGGTGCTGACCCTGGTCGCGTTCGACGCCGACACGCTGGCCGGCGACGGCGAGCGGATCGAGCCGCGCTTCCGGCCGGCCTGGTCGCCGGAGATGCTGCTGGGCGCCAACTACCTGGGCCGCGCGTTCGCGATCCGCTCCGAGCTCGCGCGGGACGTCCCGTCCGGCGCCGTGGACGATCACGGGGTGTGGCGGCTGCTGCTCTCCGGCGAGTTCGCCGAGGACACGGTCGGGCTCGTCCCGCACGTCCTGCTGTCCGAGCCGGAGGGCGCCACCCCTGCGATCCGGGACGCCGACGCGGCGATGGTCGCCGCCGTCCTGACCGCGCGGGGCGAGCCGGCGACCGCGGAGGTCGTCAACGGCGTCGTGCGGGTGCGCTTCCAGCAGGAGCAGTGGCCGACGGTGTCGATCGTGGTGCCGTCGCGGCACTCGCGCGCGAACCTCGAGCGGCTGCTGACCAGCCTGGTGACCACCGACTACCCGACCTTCGACGTGACCGTGGTCGACAACGGCGGCGCGTCCGACGACAACGACGAGTGGTACGCCACGCTGCAGCCCGGCTTCCCGCTCCGCCACGTCTGGTGGACGGAGGAGCCCTTCAACTACTCGCGCGTCAACACCGTGACCGCCCGCGAGACCGAGGGCGACGTCCTGGTCTTCCTCAACGACGACACCGAGATCGTGGACGCCGGCTGGCTCCGCGAGCTCGTCGGGCTGCTGCTGCGCGACGGCGTCGGCACCGTGGGCTTCCAGCACCGCACGCAGGACGGGCTGGTGCAGCACGCCGGCGTCATGATCGGCCCCGGCGGGTTCGCCGCGAACCTGTTCGCCGGGCTCGACCCGGACGACGACACCCTGATGGGACCGGTGCGCTGGTACCGCGACTCGCTGGCCGTCACCGGCGCCTGCGTCGGCATCCGGCGCGAGCACTTCGAGGAGGTCGGCGGGTTCGACCAGCGCTTCCAGCTGACCGGCAGCGACGTGGTGCTGGGGCTGGACCAGGTCATCCGGGGACGCCGCAACGCGGTCATCCCGTTCGACGCCGTCCGCCACTTCGAGTCGCTGACCCGCGGCGCGCACGCCCCGCGGGCCGACTCGTTCGCGAGCTACTGGCGCTACCAGCCCTGGATCGCCGGCGGCGACCCGTACATCTCGCCCAACGTGTGCAGGCTCACCGCGGTGCCGCGCTTCGCGGCGGCCGACGACCCGACGCCGACCGAGCTGGCGCTCGCGGGCCTCGGCCGGCCGTTCACCTCCAGCGCGCAGCAGCAGTCCACGATCTCGGAGGACGCCACCAGCCTGCTCCCGATCGCCGACATCTCCGCCGCCGAGGTGGCCGCGGTGCTCGACACGCACCGGTCGACGACCGGGCGCCGCGAGGTCCGGACGGTCAACTGGCTGCTCCCCGGCTTCGACCTGCCGTTCTTCGGCGGGGTGAACACGGCGCTGCGGATCGCGGACAAGCTGCGCCGCGACCACGGCGTCGAGAACCGGTTCTTCGTCAACGGCCACCCGCACGACGAGTTCTACTCGTCCGCCATCGCGGCGGCCTTCCCCGCGCTCGCGGACGCGCTGGTGACCAACTACTACGGCACCGACGAGGGCCTGGCCGCGATCCCGCCCGCCGACGCGGCCATCGCGACGTTCTGGCTGACGGCGCGGGACGTGGCCAAGACGCCGGGGACGCCGCGCAAGTTCTACCTCGTGCAGGACTACGAGCCCTCGTTCTACCCGGCGAGCACCATGTTCGCGATGACGGAGCAGACCTACCGGCTCGGCCTGTACGGCATCTGCAACACCCGCAGCATGCACGACATCTACGCGGGCGGGTACCGCGGCACGGCCACCTACTTCACGCCGGCGGTCGACCGCGGGATCTTCCATCCCGAGGGCAGGCGGCAGAAGGGCGAGGACGAGCCGCTGACGATCTTCGCCTACGCCCGCGACCACTTCCGCAACTGCTGGGAGCTGGTCTTCGCCGCGCTCAGCGAGATCAAGCGGCGGCACGGCGACGGCGTCCGCATCATCGCGGCCGGGGCGAAGTACCTGCCGCCGAGCGCCGACTTCCTCGACCTCGGCCTGCTCGACTACCGGGCGACCGGCCGGCTCTACCGCACGACGGACATCGGCGTGACCATGCAGATCTCCCGGCATCCGTCGTATCTGCCGCTGGAGCTGATGGCGAGCGGCGTGGCGATGGTGGTTCCCGACTCGCCGTGGTTCCGCTGGCTGTTCCGCTCGGGTGAGAACGCGCGCACGACCATGATGACCGTGGACGACGTGGTCGCCGGCATCGAGCAGCTGATCGTCGACGCGCGGCTGCGCCGCGACATCGCCACGGCGGGCACGGAGACGATCGACCGGTCGCACTCCGACTGGGACGTCGCGCTCGACGGGATCTACGACTTCCTCGCGGACCCCGAGGGCACGGCCATCCCCACCTCCGCTCCGGAGTGGATCGCCCCCTGAGACGAGGTGCGGCCCGCCGGCTCAGCCGGCGGGCACCACCATCGACGCCAGGAACACGACGACGCCTGCCGCGCCGAGCAGCGCGCCGGGGACCGGGCGGCGGGGGAGCAGCAGCGCCGCGCAGCCCAGGGTCAGCGGCAGCAGCGAGATCCCGTAGCGCGACGGCAGCGGGAACGGGTACGTGCCCAGCGTGACGTAGGTCGCGATGGTGAGCAGCGGAGCCGACACGATCACGGCGATGAAGACGCCGAGCGCGATCGCCGCGCGCCTGCGGCCCCAGCGGGACACGATCAGCAGGCCGATGGTGCCCGCGATGGCGAGCCAGGTGGTCACCAGCTGGATGAGCAGGCCGGGGGCCCGCAGGACCGTGCCGGTGTCGCCGACGCCCGCGGAGGCGCCGCCGAGGAAGAGGCCGGCCTGCGACAGCAGCTGGGTGATGCTCAGGGGCGGGACGGCGCCCATGTCCGGGGACGGGCCGACGGCGGTCGCCGTGCGGAGGCCGAGCCAGAGCAGCTGCGCCACCACGCCTGCGACGACGCCGATGATCGCCGAGAGCGCCCGTGGATCGCGGAACCCGCGGCCGATCCAGCCCCAGCGCGACGGCCGCTCCCGGTAGGCGGCGATGCCGGCGCGCAGCAGCAGGAAGAGGGCCGCCGCCGCGACCGCGGCGAGGTTCTGCACCTTCAGCAGCGTCACGAACGCGGAGGCGAGGGCGAACCAGACCACGCCCTTGCCCTTCAGGTCGAGGCGCACGGCGAGGTAGAGCATGAGCGCGCCGGCCGGCAGGGCGGTGGCGTCGGTGCTGATGTAGGTGTTCGACCAGTACGCGGGCAGCGAGCCGATGATGAGCAGGCCCGTGCCGAACGCGGGCAGCGCGGCCACCTTGAGCCGCCGCAGCGACAGATAGAGGAGCACGGCCGCCACGGCCAGCCAGAGGGCGCCGACGGCGCGGCCCGCGTCGGTGAGGCCGACGCCGAACCAGGTCAGCGGCTGCGCGAGCGTCCAGGTGACCATGAAGTACGCCGGCGAGTAGATGTCGGCGCTGGTGCGGCCGCCGAACGGGAACCGCCCGTTGTCGGCGGCGACGGAGACCTGGCAGCGGTCGTCCGGCGACGGCGCCAGCAGGCGCAGGCCGCGGCAGCCGAGCTGCGTGCGTGCGTACGAGCCGGTCTGCTCGCCGCGGTGGACGTAGCCCTCGGTCGGCACCTTCGAGAGGTAGTCGATGTAGGTGTACTCGTCGATCGGCGACAGGGTCTTGTGCTGAGGGACGTGCACGATCCCGACGAGCAGCGCCGCGATGACGAGGACGATGGGGGCCAGCGCCGGCGCGGCGAGGAAGCGGCCCAGCCGCCCGCGGGGAGCGGGGCGCTCGCCCGGGGCCTGGCGTCCTCCGGAGGCGGTCGGTCCCGTCTGGACGGCAGGCTCGGGGTTCATCAGGGCGGACCTCGCAGGGAGTGGATGCGGTCGGGGCGGATCGGGCCGGTCGGGCCGCAGCAAGCATAGCGCGGCGGGCCTGCGAGGCCCGGGCGGCGGGCCCGGCTGACGGGCGATCGACGGGTGCCCTTGGTAGGCTGGCCGCCGCAGCAAGCGAAAGGACCCCATGCCCGAACAGCGCTCCGGAGTCGTCTCCGTCGTCCTCGTGAACTTCCGGGGGACCGACGACACGCTCTCCGCCATCGAGCACCTCGGCCGGATCGACTGGCCGGCGGACCGGCTCGAGATCATCGTGGTCGAGAACGCCTCGGGCGACGACAGCGCCGAGCGCATCCGCCGGGAGGCCCCGGGCGTGCGGCTCATCGAGTCCTCGGAGAACCTCGGCTTCGCCGGAGGCTGCAACCTCGGCGTCGCGGCGTCCAGCGGCGAGTACGTCGCCTTCCTCAACAACGACGCCCGGCCGGACGCCGCCTGGATCAGCGCGGCGGTGGGCCGCTTCGAGCAGAGCGCGCGCGTCGGCGCCGTCGCCTCGCGCGTCCTCGACTGGGACGGCGAGAAGGTCGACTACATCGGCTCGGCGATGACCTGGTTCGGCCAGGGCTACAAGCCGCTGACCGCCCAGCCCGTCCCGGCCACCCCCGACCGCACGAAGGACGTGCTGTTCGGCACCGGCTCGGCCATGTTCGTCCGCCGGAGCGTCTACGACCAGCTCGGCGGCTTCGACGAGCGCTACTTCATGTTCTTCGAGGACGTCGACCTCGGCTGGCGGCTCAACCTGCTCGGCCACCGCTTCGTCTACGAGCCCGACTCGCTCGCGTTCCACAAGCACCACGCGTCGATGTCGTCCTTCGGCGCCTTCAAGGAGTCGTACCTGCTGGAGCGCAACGCGCTCTACACGATGTTCAAGAACCTCGGCGATGAGGCGCTCGACGATCTGCTCCCCGCCACGCTCGCCCTGACCGTCCGCCGCGGCGTCGCCAAGGGCGGCCTGGACTCCGCGTCGTTCGATCTGCGGGCCGGCGCCTCCAACGACCCCACGATGGAGATATCCAAGGAGACGGTCGCCGCGGTGTACGCGATCGACCAGTTCGTCGAGAACCTGCCCGGCCTGGTGGAGGCGCGCGAGGCGGTGCAGGCCTCCCGCGTGGTCTCCGACAGCCGGATCTGGGCGCTGTTCGGCGAGACCGACGCGCCGTCCTACACCGACGAGCACTACCTGGAGGGCTACGACAAGCTCGCGAACGCCTTCCCGGTGACCGAGAGCCCCGCGGTGACGCGCGTCCTCATCGTCACCGGCGACCCGCTCGGCGCGAAGATGGCCGGCCCGGCGATCCGCGCCTGGAGCATGGCGGAGGCGCTGGCGAAGGACAACCTGGTGACCCTCGTCTCGCTCGCCGGCGTCGAGCCGATGTCGGCCCCGTTCGAGATCGCGCACGTGCGGCCGGGCGACGACCGGGCGATGAAGCGCTTCGAGCAGGAGACCGACGTGGTGGTCTTCCAGGGCCTCGCGATGGCGCTGTTCGACAGCCTCCGGACCACGGACAAGATCGTCGTCGCCGACATCTACGACCCGATGCACCTCGAACAGCTGGAGCAGGGCAGGGAGCTCGGCGCCGCGCAGTGGGACAAGCAGGTCCTCGACGCCACCGACGTGCTCAACGAGCAGCTGGAGCGCGGCGACTTCTTCCTCTGCGCCTCCGAGCGGCAGCGTCACTTCTACCTCGGCCAGCTCGCCGCGCTCGGCCGGATCAACCCGGCCAACTACGCCGATGACCCGGACCTCGAGCGGCTCATCGCCGTCGTCCCGTTCGGGCTCTCGGAGCAGCCGCCGGTGCACGAGCGCTCGGTGCTCAAGGGCGTGCTGCCCGGCATCGGCGCCGACGACAAGGTGCTGCTGTGGAGCGGCGGGCTCTACAACTGGTTCGACCCGACCTCGCTCATCCGCGCCGTCGCGAAGGTCTCCGAGACCCACGACGACGTCCGGCTGTTCTTCCAGGGCACCAAGCACCCGCACCCCGGCGTCCCCGAGATGGGGATCGTGGCCCAGTCGCGCGCGCTGGCGTCCGAGCTCGGCGTCCTCGGCCGCTCGGTGTTCTTCAACGACTCCTGGGTCGACTACGCCGACCGGCAGAACTACCTCACCGAGGCGGACGCGGGCGTCAGCACGCACTTCGCCCATGTCGAGACGACGTTCTCGTTCCGCACGCGCATCCTCGACTACCTATGGGCCGGCCTGCCGATGGTCGTGACCGAGGGCGACCACTTCGCCCAGCTCGTCGCCGAGGAGAAGCTCGGCGTCGTGGTCCCGTCCGGGGACGTCGACGCGCTCGCGGCCGCGCTGGAGACGGTGCTGTTCGACGAGAAGTTCATCCGCGCCGCCAAGCGCAACGTCCAGCGGGTCCGCGAGCGCTACTTCTGGGGCACCGTGCTCGAGCCGCTGACCGCCTTCGCCGCCGACCCGCGGCACGCCGCCGACCTGGTCGCGCGCGGGGTGGTCTCCGGCGGGTCGCCCGCGCGGCGCACCACCCGGCGGCGCAAGAAGCACGGCCTGCGCCACGACGTCGGGCTGTTCTTCCACTACCTGCAGAACGGCGGCCCGAAGGTCGTCGTCACCAAGGTGAGAAGCCGGCTCGGGAGGCGCTGACGTGACCATCTCGGTCGCGCTCTGCACCCACAACGGCGAGCGGTTCGTCGGACGCCAGATCGCCAGCATCCTGGACCAGACGCGCCAGGCGGACGAACTGGTGCTCTCCGACGACGCGTCGGCGGACGGGACGGTCGCGGTCGTGGTGGACGCGTTCGAGCAGGCCCGGCTCGCGGGGCGCGCGGTGCCGGAGCTGATCGTGCTCCGCAACCCGGAGCCGCTCGGGGTGACCGCGAACTTCGAGGCGGCGCTCGCCGCGTGCAGCGGCGACCTTCTGGTGCTGAGCGACCAGGACGACGAGTGGGAGCCCGACAAGCTGCAGCGCCTGGAGGAGGGTTTCGCCGCCCGGCCCGGGCTGCTGTTCCTGCACTCCGACGCCGCGCTGATCGACGACGCGGGCACGCCGGCCGGCGGCACGCTGTTCGGCGCGCTGGAGGTCGGCGAGGCCGAGCGGGCCGCCGTCCACTCCGGAGCCGCTTTCGGGGTGTTCCTGCGGCGCAACCTGGCGACCGGGGCGACCTCGGCGATCGCGCGCGAGCTCCTGGCGCTCTCCCGGCCCTTCCCGGCCGAGTGGGTGCACGACGAGTGGCTGGCCATCCAGGCGGCAGCGCGGGAGCGGCTGGACCTGACCGAGCGGGTGCTCACCCGGTACCGCAGGCACGACGCCAACCAGATCGGCGCGGGCGACCCGACTCTCCGGCACAAGGTCTCCCGCGTGCTGGGCACGCGCGGCGACCGCAACCTCCGGCTGGCGAGCCGGTCGGCCGTGCTCCGCGACCGGCTGGCGGAGGCCGCCGACGTCCCGCGCGGCCATGTCGCAGCGGCCGCGGCCAAGGCCGAGTTCGAGCGCACGCGGGCCGCGTTCCCGGCGTCGCGGCTGCGGAGGTTCCTGCCGACGCTGCGCCTGGCGCTCGGCGGCGACTATGCGCGGTACGCGAGCCGGGGCAGGCTCGACATCATTCGAGACCTGTTGCAGCCGGTGTGACCAACGCGGGCGCGGGCTTCGGCGCCCGCGGGCCGAACGCCTCGCGGAGGGTGAGCCACACACCGACGACGCAGAGCCCGGCGAACAGCGCCAGCAGCGCGGCAGCCCCTCCCGGTGGAGTCCAGGGGGAGGAGCCGACCAGCATCTGCTTGAGCGAGCCGCCGATGCCCACCGTGTAGCGGCGCAGCGTGTTCTCGAACGAGTAGAACTGGCCGAACGCGAGCGCGACGGCCACGATCCAGCCGAGCCGCCGCCAGGTGACAGAGGCCCACGGCGCCGTCGTCCAGTGCCCGGGTCCCGTCGCGCCCTCGAGGACCGACTCGCCCAGCAGCACGCCGACGCCGACGACCATGCAGAGGAACATCGGCAGGTTGTAGCGGCCCTGCCAGATCAGGCCGCCGCCGGTGATGTAGACGCCCTGGACGATCGGAGGCAGCAGCAGGAACGCGCCGAGCAGCAGGCCGGCGAGCAGCAGCCGGCGCCGGCGGAGCAGAGTGAAGGCGGCGAGCAGCATCAGGCCGACCAGCGCCGCCCAGAGGAAGTAGACCTCGGCCGGGGCCGGCGTGTCCAGCCAGCCGAAGATGCCGACGACGCCATGCGCGAACTCCACGGTGCGGGTCAGGGTCAGCCAGGCTCCGGTCAGCGGGTTCGTGCCGACGCCGGCGTAGTGCTGCGGCGTCTGGTCGGGGTTGTCGACCGCGTTGAGGAGGGAGTTGCTGCCGAGCGTCCACGCCAGCGCGGCGACGGCGCCCACCGCGATCGCGCCGATCGCCGTCAGCACCGCGGGCCGGCGGAGCAGGGCGCCGAGCTCTCGCCCGCTGAGCAGGACCAGGGGCAGGACCGCGGCGACGAACACCCAGAGCGGGGAGAGGCCGCGCGCGTTGACCGCGACGATCCCCGAGACGCCGGCGATGACCGCGCGGTGCCAGATCAGGCCGGGACGGCGGTCGATGACCACGGCGAGCACACCGGCGAAGACGGCCAGCGTGGCCGTGGCCTCGATGCCGTTCGGGTTGACGGAGGCGTTGAGGAAGAGCGTCATCGGCGTGATCGCGACCGCGAACCCGAGCGCCGCGATCCGGCGGCCCGGGAGCGTGCGCAGGACGCCGAACGCCAGCGCGGCGAACAGCGAGGCGATGACCGCGCTGACGAGCCGCATCGCGTAGATGCCGCCGCTGTCGTGGAAGAGCAGGCTCGTCCAGCCGACGGCCGCGTAGTAGAGCGGGTTGTAGAGCCCCGCCGTCGTCGTGGCGGTCGTGAGGGCCCCCGGCGCGGCCGGCGCGGCGACCGGGCAGTTCGCCGTCACATCCGGCTTGAACGCGAAGCAGGTGTCCTTCTGCGTCAGCGCGATGTACTCCGGGACCGTGACGACGTGCCCGTCGGGCGACGGCGTCCCGACGATCTGGCCCCTGGCCACGCTCGCAGCCCGGACGATGTGCGCCGGCTCGTCCGGCGAGGCGCCGATCGGCGTCGCCAGCGCCCAGACGGCGGAGAGCGCGGACAGCAGCGCCCAGACGACGAACGTCGCGCGCCAGGGGAAACGGAGGCGGGCCGCCGTGCCGGCGTCGCGGGGCCCGGACATCGGGCTACTCCTCGTTCCGCGGCAGCTTGGCGATCCGGTCGCGCAGCTCCTCGATCTCGAGCTGCTGCAGCGCGCTGCGCTCGGCGAGCGTGCGCGTCTTGCTCTCGAGGTTGGTGAGCTCGGTGCTGTGCTGGATGCAGACCAGGAACAGCACCGCGATGCTCACGAAGAACACCAGGTTGACCGGGGCGCCGACGCCGATCAGCTCGGCGAACCAGTCCAGGATGCCGGGGAAGATGCCGATGATGAGCGCGAGGACGCCCGCGAGCAGCCACCAGATCGCGTGCCGCTCGCGCATCCGGCCGCGCCGCAGCAGGTCGACGACGACCGCGAGGGTGAAGAGCGCGGCGAGCATGCCGAAGATGTAGGTCGTGAGGGACATCAGGCTGTCGAGGTCTCCTTGTTCGCGGCGCGGGGACGCAGGAGCGCGACGACGAGCGCCAGGAAGGCCCTGCCCAGGTAGACGGCCGACTTCACCGGGTTGTGGCTCGGGGTGCCGCCGGAGCGCGGCCGCATCGAGACCGGGAGCTGGGTGACGCGCAGGTGGCCGCGCGCGGCGATCACGAGGGCCTCGACGGTGTCGCCGAGGTATTCCGCGGGGTAGTTCTGCGCGAACATGGCGATGGCCCTGGGGCCGCTCGCCTTGAAGCCGCTCGTGGTGTCGTCGAGCTTGGCGCCGGTGATGCGGCTCAGCACGGACGACAGCAGCCGCATCGCCCACTTGCGCGGGCCGCGGACCTCGTAGTCGCCCTGCCCGGCGAAGCGCGCGCCGATCACGATGTCGGCGTCGTCGAGTGCGGCGACCAGGGCGGGGACGCCGGTCGGATCGTGCTGCCCGTCCGCGTCGACCTGGACGACGGCCTCGTAGTGGTTCTCGACCGCGTACTGGAAGCCGAGCCGCATCGCGCCGCCGACGCCCATGTTGAACGGGAAGCGGGCGACGAGCGCTCCCGCCGCCCTGGCCTCCTCGGCGGTGCGGTCGGTGGAGCCGTCGTCGACGACGAGCACGGCGACCGTCGGCAGGGCGGCGTGCACCTCTGCGATGACGGCGGCGACGGTGGCCTCTTCGTTGAACGCGGGCATGACGATGAGCGTTCGATCGAGGCGGTCGGGCATGGCGTTCACGATACTAGACACGTTCTGAATGGTCGGTCACCGGGGAGCCCGGTTGCTGAAGATGTGGCGGACCAGGGTGTCCCGGCCCTCGGCGTCGCCGCCGCGGATCGCGCCGGGGAGCTTGGTGAGGGCGTTCAGCCTGCTGGTGACGTGGCGGCGGGCCGCGCGAGCGGCGCGCTTCCAGCCCATCCCCTCGAGCCGGACGGCGACGTCGTTGAAGAACCGGCGCTCCTCGTCGAAGCGGCCGCCGTAGCGCGCGGCCGACGACGACACGCTCGCCTCGTGCCGGCGGTAGCGGAACTCCACCTCGGGCAGCAGCGCCAGGGAGCCGCCGTCCATGATGATGCTGAGCTGCAGCGCGAGGTCCAGGACGATGTCGTACCGGCTGTCGAAGCCGCCGGCCGCGCGCACGGCGTCGGTGCGCCAGCAGATCGACGGGAAGTAGGTCCAGTTGCCGCGCAGCAGGCTGACGGCCAGCGGCTCCCCGCGCAGCACCGACGCGCGCGAGCGCGACGGGCGCGTCCAGCGCTTCACCCGGTCGGAGAGCGGGAGGATCTCGTCGCCGCGGTCCGACATGACCGTCACCTGGGGCTGGAAGTAGGACGTGCCGGGGAACTGCCGGATGGCGTCGGCCATGCGCGCGACGTAGCCGGGCTCCAGTGCGTCGTCGCAGCCGATCAGGACGAAGTGCTCGCTCTCGACCAGGTCGAGGGAGCGGGAGAAGTTGCCGCTGACCCCGAGGTTCCTCTCGTTGAGCAGGTAGTGCACGCGCGGGTCGTCCAGGGAGCGCACCCATTCGCCGGGCTTCGGGTCCGGGTACTGGTCGTCGATGACGACGAGCCGCCAGTCCGGGTCGGACTGGTCGAGGACGCTCTGGACGGCGACCCGCAGCTGGGCGGGGTCGCCGTAGAACGGCATCATGATGTCGATCGTCACGTTGGGGGGGAAAGCTCTCGTCGTGGAAGAATCGGCGCGCTGCCGCTGGCGGGTCGGGTCCTCCTATCTTCGCACGGCGGCCTGTGAGGTCACGCCACGAGCTGCCGGGCGCGCCCTCTCCGCAGGCCGAACGTGTCGCGTGGCCAGGACAGCGCGGCGGCGGCCGCCAGGACGATCAGGAAGGCGAGCGAGCCGATCCCCCAGACCCAGATCGGCCCGATCGGAAGCCCCGACCACCACCAGGCGGTGCCCGCGTCCAGGTTGAGCCCCTTGGCATTGTCGCCCGTCACGTAGCGGCGGAGGTTCGTGTAGAGCGCGATGTGGTTCGCGAGCCAGAGCGCGCCGACGATGAGGATCAGCTGGAAGCCGGACAGCCCGATGCCGATCCGGTTGAGCCCCCAGAGGCAGAGGCCGACGAACAGCAGGATGAGCGGGTAGATGTAGCGCGGCTGCACGCCGGCGCCCACCAGGATGCGGTCGTGCACCAGCACGTACAGCGGCACGACGATCAGGGCGAGCCCGACGAGCGCGACGACGATCGACTTGCGGAGGTCGGCGAACCGGAGCGCGCCGAACGCGACGCCTGCGACGATCGTGATGGACGGCATCCAGACGATGGCGGGCATCATCGTGTCGAGCCAGCCGAGTCCCCAGGTGCCCAGCGTGCCGGTCCAGAGCGACGGGAGCATCAGCAGGTTCATCATCGCCAGGTGGAGCGTGGCGCGCCCGCTCAGCGGTGTGGCGCTCTCCGGGTTGATGACGCCGCCCTGGCTGCCGGACAGGTAGAACGCGACGCAGATCACCGCGAGCACGAGCGTCCAGAGCGACAGCAGCCAGAACCGCTTGGTGCGCTCCGCCTTCAGCACCATCACGACGATCATCGCGAGCACGGAGTACGTCGCGGCGTCGGACCGGGCGCCGGCGCCCATGAGCGTGGTCAGCAGCGCGAGCGCGCCGAAGCCGATCAGTCTGCCCCGCGTCCTCGCCTCGTAGAAGCCGACGAGCGAGAGCCACAGCGTGGCGGCGGAGATGGACGCCCAGCCGGACGGATTGACGCTGGGGATGATGAACATGCCGAACGGCACCAGCGCGATCAGGCCGCCCCACAGCACGATCCCGCGTCTGCGCGGCTCCAGGAGCAGGAACAGCGCCGTCAGGATGCCGACGAACAGCAGGGCGTTGAGTGTGCGCATGGCGAGGACGGAGGCCGCGGTGTCATGGCTGACGAAAACGCTCATGGTCACGTAGAACAGCGGAGGGTAGCCGTTGTCGTTGAACGTGCCGCGCTTGCTCTTCTCGAGCTGCTGGGAGTCGGCGGCGGGGCAGTAGCCGCTCAGGTCGGCGCGGAACGCGTAGCACTTGGCGGCCATCGTGACGGCCTTGGGCACCAGCTTGACCCCCGGGTCCGAGGTGGACTCGCAGAAGCCGGCGCGGTCGCCCTGGGCGCACCAGATGCTGCCGAGGTGGTAGTCCTCGTCCGGGCTCGCGCCGACGGGGGAGGCGAACGCCCAGGAGACGAGCGCGAAGAACAGGGCGACGGGGAGCAGCGCGGCGACGATGACGCGCCAGCGGCGCGGCCGGGCCCGGGGCGTGCTGACGGGCGCCTCGACCGTCGGGGCGTCGGTCACCGGCCGGCCCGATTCTCGTCCAGCACGGACTCGATGGCGATCTCGCGCTCCTCCGCGGCGGACCGCACGACCGCCTCGGCGACGCCGAGGGTCGTGGTGCCCTCCGCCATCGTGACGATGCCGGGGGTGCCGTTCACGATCGCGTCGCGGAAGGCCTCGTGCTCGATCCGGAGCGGCTCGCGCTTCTTGAGGGCGTAGCGGATGACCGAGCCCTCCGCGACCCCGCGGAACGCCGTGACGGCGTCCCACTCGGTCTCGACGGTGCCGTTCTCGTAGAAGGTCAGGTCGCCGCTGATCGTGTCCGCGACGAACGCGCCGCGCTCACCGGTCACGACGGTGACGCGCTCCTTCATCGGGGAGAGCCAGTTCACCAGGTGGTTGGTGATGATGCCGTCGTGCAGGTGCCCGTTGAAGGCGACCATGTCCTCGTGCGGGCGCCCGCTGCGGCGGGAGGTGCTCGCGTAGACGGTCTGGAACGGGCTCTGCGCCAGCCAGGCGGTGAGGTCGATGTCGTGGGTGGCGAGGTCCTTGATCACGCCCACGTCCGCGATGCGCACGGGGAACGGCCCCTGGCGGCGGGTCGCGATCTGGTAGACGGTGCCCAGCTCGCCGGCCTCCAGGCGCGTGCGCAGGTTCTGCAGCGCGGGGTTGAACCGCTCGATGTGGCCGACGGCGCCGACCAGCCCGCGTTCGGCGAACGCCTCCGTCATCCGGTGCGCGCCGTCGAGGTCCGCCGCGATCGGCTTCTCGACCAGGGCGTGGACGCCGGCCTCCGCGAGGCGGAGGGCGACCTCCACGTGCATGGTGGTGGGAACCGCGACGACGGCGGCGTCGATCCCGGCCTCCAGCAGCGAGTCCAGCTCGGCGTGGACCGGGACGGCGAGGCGGTCGTCGTGCGCGGCGAACGGGTCGACGACGCCGACCAGCTCGACGTCCTCCAGCTCGCGCAGGACGCGGGCGTGGTTGCGTCCCATCACGCCGAGGCCGACGACGCCGTAGCGCAGCCCGGCCATCAGCTGCCCGCCTTCGCGAGGCGGTTGACGGCGTCGACGATGCGGTCGAGGTCGGCGTCGGTCAGCGAGGGGTGCACCGGGAGGGACAGGGCGGTCGCCGCGGCGCGCTCGGTCTCCGGCAGGTCGTCGGACTGCGCGAACGAGGGCAGTCGGTGGACGGGCGTCGGGTAGTAGACGCCGGTGCCGACGCCGTACTCCTCGCGCAGGGCGCGCGCGAAGCCGTCGCGGTCCTCGGCCACCCGGATCGTGTACTGGTGGTAGACGTGCTCGACGCCCGGGGCGACCGGGGGAGTGACCACGCCCTCCAGCTCGGCGTCGAGGCGGCCCGCGTTGCGGCGGCGGTCGGCGGTCCAGCCGGCGAGCTTGCGCAGCTGCACCCGGCCGATCGCGGCGTGCAGGTCGGTCATGCGCGCGTTGAAGCCCGCGACCTCGTTCTCGTACTGGCGCGCCATGCCCTGGTTGCGGAGCAGCCGGACGCGCTGGTCGGTGGCCTCGTCGGCCGAGACGACCATGCCGCCCTCGCCGGAGGTCATGTTCTTGGTCGGGTAGAGGCTGAACATCGCGAAGCGGCCGAAAGTGCCGACCTGGCGGCCGTCGATGGTGGCGCCGTGGGCCTGGGCGGCGTCCTCGAAGACGGCGAGCGAGTGCCGGTCGGCGACGGCGGCCAGCGCGGCCATGTCGGCCGGGTGGCCGTACAGGTGCACCGGCATGATCGCGGCGGTGCGCGGGCCGATGACGCTCTCGACCGACGCCGCGTCCAGGTTGAACGTCGCGGGGTCGATGTCGGCGAAGACCGGGGTCGCGCCGGCGAGCACGACGGCGTTGGCGGTCGCGGCGAAGGTGAAGGAGGGCACCACGACCTCGTCGCCGGGGCCGATCCCCGCAGCGAGCAGGCCGAGGTGCAGGCCGGACGTGCCGGAGTTGACCGCGGCGGTGGGCCGGCCTCCGCCGAGCTCGGCGGAGAACTCCGACTCGAAGGCGGCGACCTCCGGGCCCTGCGCGAGCATTCCGCTGCGCAGCACGGCGTCGACCGCCGCGCGCTCCTCGTCGCCGATGATCGGCCGGGCGGCCGGGATGAGTGTCGTGTCGGTCATGCGATGATCTCGAGAGCGTCTCCGCGCTCTCTGTACCTTTCTCCAGTCTGTGGGCAGACCCAGTCGTCGCCGTCGGAGGCCAGCGGCACGCCCGCTCGCCCGACCCAGGCTATCCGCCGGGCGGGGACGCCGGCGACGAGGGCGAAGTCGGGGACGTCCTTGGTGACGACGGCGCCCGCCGCCACCGTCGCCCAGGCGCCGACCGTCAGCGGGGCGACGCACACCGCGCGGGCCCCGATGGAGGCGCCGGTGCGCACCGTCACCCCGACGGGGTGCCAGTCGGCCGCGGACTTCAGCGTGCCGTCCGGGTTGACCGCGCGCGGGTAGGTGTCGTTGGTCAGGACGACGGCCGGGCCGATGAAGACGCCGTCCTCGAGCACGGCCGGCTCGTAGACGAGCGCGTGGTTCTGGATCTTGCAGCCGTCGCCGACCGCCACGCCGGAGCCGATGTACGCTCCGCGGCCGATGATGCAGTCGCGGCCGATCGTTGCGCCCTCGCGCACCTGGGCGAGGTTCCACACCTTCGTGCCGTCGCCGACGGTCGCCTCCGCCGAGACATCGGCGTCCTCCGCTACGAACACGGCTCCTCCTCCTGAACACGGCCGGGCCGGACGGGCGCCGGCCGGATCGCCGGGTGGTGCGCGCATCGGGCGTGCTCCCGCCTCGATGTCGGCCCCCCGGGCGAAAACGGTCCTGCAAGAAGGTATCATTCCGCCGGTCCCGACTCCGTGCAGCGGCTGTGGGGATATTCAGCATCCTCATGGTTGAATGGTCCGTGGCTCCGGCCGGAGCGAGCGTCCTGAACCACCCGCGGCCGGCACCCCGCGACGCACTCCTGGCGGAGTCCCCGGTGCGTCCGCCACCCGCGACCCACGACCCAGAAGGCCCCTGAAGCAGCACATGATCGTCTTCATCTACGGAACCACTGCGGAGGCGATCAAGATCGCCCCGGTGATCCGCCGCCTCCGCGACCGCGGTGTCCAGACGCAGCAGTGGATCACGATGCAGCACACCGAGGCCCTGGTGAAGGTCATGGGCCAGCTCGGGCTCGGCGAGCCGGACATCGTCATCGCGCACGGCGCCAAGGGCCGTCCGCTGCGCGGCAGCAAGGACGTCCTGACCTGGGGCACGACCATCGCGGGCTGGCTGCGCCGCAACCGCAAGCGGCTCAAGGCGACGCTGCCCGACAACACCGTGATCGTCGTCCACGGCGACACGATGACCAGCGTCGTCGGCGCCTACATCGCCAAGCGCCTCGGCCTCCCGTGCGCGCACATCGAGGCGGGACTGCGCAGCGGCAACTGGCGGCACCCGTTCCCCGAGGAGCTCGACCGGCGGATCGTCGGGACGATGGCGACCGTGCACTACACGCCGTCCGAGGAGGCCACGCGCAACCTCGCCAAGCGCAAGAACGTCGTCTACACCTACGGCAACACCGCCCTCGACGCGGTGCTCGACCACGGCGACCAGGCCGGCGCCGCCGACGACCCGTTCGGCGTCGTCCTGCTGCACCGCTACGAGTTCATCTCCAACCCGCAGCTCGTGGACGACACGATCGCATCGCTCCAGCAGAGCCCCGTCCCGCTGCGGCTCATCGTCGACGTCTACAACCGCGAGACGCTGGAGAAGTCGCTGGCGAAGTCCGGCGGCGACCGGATCACGATCATCCCGAAGCTCAGCCACGACGCGTTCGTCGAGATGCTCAAGAGCGCCTCGTTCGTCGTCACCGACTCCGGCGGCATCCAGGCCGAGAGCGCCCTGCTCGGGCTGCCGACGCTCATCCACCGCAAGACGACGGAGCAGGGCGAGGGCATCGGCCGCAACATCGTGCTCTCCGAGTGGGACCTGGGCCGGCTGACCGGCTTCCTCTCCGACTACGAGTCGATGCGGCACGGGCTGGAGCGCCCGGAGCACTCGCCGTCCGACATCATCGTCGACGACCTCATCGCCAGAGGGTACGGCCATTAGCGGAACGCCCGCCGCAGCGCCCGGCCGCGAGCCGGGCCTCGTCGCCCGGCACGGCAGGGCGCTCGTCGAGATCGCGTTCGTCAGCGGCCTCGGCATCCTGGCGACCACGGCGTTCCAGATCATCACGATCCGCGGGCTCGGCCCGGCGTCGTACAGCCTCCTGGCCGCCGCGCTGGCGCTCATCAACGTGGCCGCCATCGGCAGCTCGGCGCTCCGCAACTCCGTCGCGGTGACCACGGCCGAGGCGCTGCACGAGTCGGCGCTGCACGCTCCCGCCGCGCCGCTGGTCCCCGGCCGCCGGCGCCCGGACGGCTCGCTGATCGAGGCGCTCGTCCTCGGCGGGATCGGCACGATCGGCGTGTTCCTGCTCGCCTCGACCCTCGCGGCGCCCGGCGCCACGGGCGTGTGGATCGTCGTGCTGACGGCCGCGGCGATGATCCCGAACTTCCTGTTCGCGCGCGCCCAGGGCCGCCTGCAGGGCGCGGGCGACTCCCGGGCCGTCGTCTGGTGGTCGACCGGAGCGCAGGTCGCGCAGGCCGTGCTCGCGCTCGTCGCCGTGCTGCTCGGCGCGCAGACCACGGCCATCCTGCTCATTCTCGTGGTCACGGCCCTCGCGGGCGCGATCGGCGCCGGCTGGCAGGCGCGGCGGGAGACCCTGCCGCTGCACGGCCGCGCCTTCACGGCGAGCAGCACCGTCGTGCTCCTCCTCACGATCGGCTTCGCCTGGCTGACCAACGCCGACGTGGTGTTCGTTCGCGCGCTCGCGCCGGAGAACGCGGCCGGCGCCTACGCCGCCGCCGCGGTGCTCATCAAGACCACCCTGATCGTGCCGGCCACCTTCTCGCTGTACCTGCTGCCGCGGTTCGTCCGCAGCCGCGGCAACGCCGCGCTCACCAACCTCGGCGTGACGGTGATCCTCGCGATCACCCTCCTGACCGGACTGGTCATGTTCGGCCTCGTCTCGATCGCGGGCCCGTGGATCGTCGGCCTGCTGTTCGGCTCGCACTACGCGCAGACCGCGCAGATCGTCGTCGGCTTCTCGATCGCCTGGATCCCGTGGGCGCTCGCGCAGGGCATCCTGGTGCGGATCACCGCGGCGGCGTCGAAGGCCGCGCTCGCCGTCTTCGCGCTCGCCGCCGTTGCGCAGTGGGTCGTCGCCCAGCTGGCGCTGCCCGACCTCACGCTGTGGCTGATCGGCAACGGCGCGGTGGGCCTGTTCGTGTTCGCGTCGCTGTACGTGATCCACTGGAGCATGCTCCGCACGAGCCGCAAGGAGACGGCATCACCAGCTACGAGCCGCTGAACGAGCCGCTGCCCGGCGAGGACGGCGCCCCGGCCGCGTCGGGGTCGTCCCGGACCACCGTGCCCCTGCTGCTCGCCGCGACCGTCGTCTCGGGCCTCGCCGGCTACGTGGTGACCTGGCGCGTCTTCGTGGAGGCCGGGGCCGCGGGCTACGGCGTGTTCTCGGTGTTCTGGTCGGCGCTGTTCCTCGTCGTCGGCGTGCTGTTCGGCGTGCAGCAGGAGGCCACCCGCGCCGTCGCCCAGACGGATCCGGGGAGTCTTGCGGACCCTCGCACGCCGGGGCCGCGCACCTCCCTCGCCACGTTCGCGCCGGCGCTGGCCGCCGTGGTGGTGCTGGTCGTCCTCGCCACCTCGCCGCTCTGGGCGCCGTCCGGGCTCGGCCCGGCGAACGCGGGCCTGGCCTGGTTCGTCGCGGTGGGCGCCGGCTTCAACTGCCTGGTGGCCGCGGCGTCGGGGATCCTGGCCGGCGCCGGCCTGTGGCGGCAGCTCGCCGCGATCATCTCCCTGGATGGCATCCTCCGCGTGGTGTTCGTGCTGGTGGCGCTGGCGGCCGGCGGCCCGCTCTGGCTGCTCGCCCTCGCGGTCATCCTGCCGTTCCCGCTGTCGCTGCTGGCGGTGGTCGCGTCCGCGCCGCGCCGCATCCTCGGCCGGGTGACCGTCTCCGAGAGCTTCGGCTCGCTCGCCGCCAACACCGGCCGGACGATGCTGGCCGCGTCGGCGACGGCGGTGCTGATCAACGGATTCCCGCTCGTCCTCTCGTTCTTCGCCACCGGCTCCGGCCACGCCGGGCTGGGCTCGCTGGTGCTCGCGGTCACCCTCACCCGGGCCCCGATCCTGGTGCCGCTCACGGCGCTGTCCAGCTTCCTGGTGAGCCGTTTCACCCACCACCCGGAGCAGGTCGCCCGCACTCTCACGGCCATCATGGCCGGCATCGCGGCGCTCGCGGCGGTCATGTGCCTGTGCGCGTACCTGTTCGGCCTCCCGGTCATGAAGGCCGTGTTCGGCCCCCAGTTCGACCTGGCCCCCGGCGCGCTGACCGCCCTGGTCGGCTCGGCGGCCCTGATCGGCGCGCTCAGCGTCAGCGGCGCGGCCGTCCTGGCGCGCGGCAAGCACGGGATGTACGCGGCAGGCTGGGTGGCCGCGTCGGTGATCACGCTCGCGCTGCTCTTCCTCCCGCTCCCGCTCGCCCCGCGCGCCGCGCTGGCGCTGGCGGCGGGGCCGGCGGTGGGGGTGGCGATCCATCTGTTCGCGCTGCGGGCGGGATCCCGTGACCGTTCCGGCGCGCTGTCCGCCGTCCCGACCGAAGGAGACCCCAGGTGACCGACGCTTCCGTGCCGACCCCGGAGCCGACAGCGGAGGCCGCGCCCGACGCGGGCGCGCCCGACCTCAGCATCGTCATCGCCTCCTACAACTCCGCCCCATGGCTCCCCACCACCATCGGCTCCCTCACCACCGCCCTCGGCCGCTCCTCGCTGCGCGCCGAGATCGTCGTCGTGGACGACGGATCGACCGACGACACCGCCGCCGTGCTCGCCGGGCTCGCCGCCGGGTCGCCGGTGCCGCTGCGCGTCGTCTCGCAGGAGAACCGCGGGCGCTTCCTCGCGCGCTGGGAGGGCGTGCAGGCGGCGCGCGCCGAGCGCGTGCTGATCTTCGACTCCCGGCTGCTCATGGACCCGGACGCGTTCGCGTATCTGGAGGTCGCCGACCGCGGGCTGCCCGCCGGCCAGGTGCACGTCGGGCACGTGCCCACCGATCCGTCCGCTCCGCTGGTCGGGCGGTTCTGGGAGGTGCCCACCCACATCTTCTGGGGCGACTACCTCGCCCATCCCGCGCCGACCGACATCACGCCGGAGAACTTCGACCGGGTGCCCAAGGGGACCGGCTGCCTGGTGATCGACAAGGCGCTGTTCGTGGAGGCCTGCCGAGCGGCATGGCCGGAGAAGGACGCCGACCTGGTCTCCGACGACACCAAGCTGCTGCGGTTCGTCGCCGAGCGCCGGCCGCTCCGGCTCGACCCCGGGTTCAGCGCGCTGTACCGGCCGCGGATCACCGTCCGCGGGTTCCTGCGGCACGCCTACGACCGCGGCACCCTGTTCGTGGACAGCTACGCGGGGACGAGCGCCCTGCGCAGCGCGGTGCTGATCGCGCTCGCCGTGGTCCCGGTGCTGGCGCTCCTGGTGCTGCTGGTCGCCCTCGTCGCCGGGCTCTGGTGGCTGGTCGTCGTGCTGCTCGCGCTCGTCGTCCTCGGGCTCCTCGCCCCCGCCGCGGTCGCGGCGCTGCGGCGCGCGCCGGGCCGGGCCGTGCTGGCCTACCTCACGTACGTCGTCCCGTTCGGGGCGGTGTTCTGGGCCGGGCTCGTGCGCGGGATCCGGGTGCACCGGAGCGCGTTCAGCCGCTGACGTCCTCGCGGTGCGGCAGGCGCAGCCGCCAGCTCATGCCCTGCGACGCCTTGACCGTGCAGATCACGAGCAGCATCCACCCCGACTCGATCAGGATGGAGCTCTCGAACACGCTGGTGACCAGCAGCGCCACGAGTACGAGCGGCGCCCACGCGTAGACGACGCTGCGGCGGTTGGAGGCGAGCAGCCACGACCGGCTGAAGGCCAGTGCGATCAGCGCGACGAACAGCAGCAGGCCGATGAACCCGACCTGGAGGTAGACGTCCAGGTAGGCGTTCAGCCCGTCTGCGTGGTAGACGCCGGTGGCGTCCTGGATGGCGTTGAACGGGTACACGTCGCTCGGCCATGCCCCGGTCCAGCCCCAGCCGGCGATCTGGTTGATCGGGATGAGCTCCCAGATCTGGATCCACAGCTTGTAGCGCACCTGGAAGTCGGCGCGCGCGTTGAGCAGGTCGATCACGCGCGTGCGGTAGATGTACGCGACGACCAGGGCCGCGACGGTGACCACCGCCAGCCCCCACTGCACGAGCGTCCGCCGGTTCGCCGGGACCTTGCGCAGCAGGTAGAGGGCGAGCGTCGCGAAGCCCACCACGACCGAGACGGCGGCGATGACGGGGGAGTGCGCCAGCAGGATGCAGAGCGCCGCGAGGGTGATCGAGAACGCGGCCAGCGCCGGGCGCACCGACCGGGTGCGCAGCTCGACCAGGAAGGTGACGAACGCGATGAGCGCGACGATGCTGAGCTGGTTGCGCGAGCCGAACAGGCCCTGGATCGGGCCGCCCGCCGCGATGTTGCCCGCGATCCCGAGGAAGCGGATGGGCATGTCCAGCAGCAGGCCGCTCAGCACCTCCAGCGCGAGCGACACCGTGAGGAGGACGCGGAGGGCGTCGCCGACCACCCGGACGATCTGGATGGCGTCGCGCACCAGCGCGATGTACACGGCGAGGAATGCGAACAGCAGCTGGTAGACCACGCCGGCGACGGTCGCCAGCTGGTAGTCGCTCCAGATGATCGAGAGCGCGCACCAGCCCACGAAGAGCAGGGCCGAGATGGGCAGCAGGCCGTGCCATTCGATGAGCTTGCGCTGGGCGATGAACGACAGGGCGGCGAGCACGGCGATCGTGCCGAGCACGCCGATCAGGCCGGGCCAGCCGATCACGGCGCGGATCGCGTGCGTCGAGAAGCCGGTCACCACGGCCAGCAGGGCCAGCGTGGAGGTGAACCTGGCCGATCCGAGGAACTCGGTGACCGCGGGCGGCACCAGGGTTCGACGCGGTTGGGCCATGAAGAGAATCCTACGTGGCGGACTGCTTGGTCTTCAGGGAGATGAGCACCAGGAGTGTCCAGCCGCCCTCGATGAGGATGCGGCTCTCGGCGAGGCTCTGGGCGAGCAGTGCGGCGAGCAGCAGCAGCGGCAGGAGCGCGAGCGCGGTGTACGGCAGGTCGTCGGCGACGGCGACCCTGGGCCGGTCCACGGCCTGGAACCACGACCGCCAGAGCGTGCTCAGCACGAGCAGGGCGAAGATCACCAGGCCGACGATCCCGAGCTGCAGCCAGACGTCCAGCCAGGCGTTGTGCGCCTGCAGGTAGACGACGCCGCTGCGGACCGCGAGGTTCTTGAACGGCTCCACCCAGGGCGCCCAGTAGCTCACCCAGCCCCAGCCGAACGCCGGCCGCTCCTGGGCGAGGTGGATGACCGAGTTCCAGATTGTGAGCCGGCCGGTGAGGTCCTCGCTCTTGCCCAGCAGCACCGGGATGCGCGAGGCGAACAGCACGACCGACACCACGACCACGACCGCGAGGGCGGCGGCGGTCAGGTACACCGGCCGCCGCCGCTCGGGTCCGGCGCGGCGCGTCCAGAGCGCGAAGCCGAGGACCACGGCGGTGAACACCGTGGCGATGAACACGGTCGACGAGCGGGTCAGCGCGAACACCACGACGGCGATGACGAGCCAGGTGATCGCCGTGCCGCGGCGGACGCTGCGGTCGGCGAGCTGGACGCCGAACACGATCAGCCCCAGCAGCGCGATCATCGCCAGGAGGTTGCTGTTGCCGACGATGCCCTGGATCTGCCCGCCGTGGAAGAGCAGGTCGCGGCTCCAGTAGAACGCCGAGGGGATGTGCGACGGCACCGGCTGCGCTGGCGTGAGCGGGAGGACGGGCTTGCGCACGAACACCGCCACGATCAGCTCGAACAGCAGCGACAGCCCGAGGATCCAGCGGAACGCGTTGGCCAGTGCGGTCAGCAGCGACGGCCAGCTCAGGCAGAACGCCAGGAACACCGCGGCGGCCGTCGTGGCGAACTGCGCGACGAGCCCGAGCGCGGTGGCGCCGGGGTAGTCGGACCAGGCCAGCGAGACGACGGCGAACGCGAGGAAGAGCACCAGCGACTTCGGCAGCTTCCGCCACCGGACCGTGGGCCGCATCCGCAGGAAGAGGACGACGCTGCCGACCGCCAGCGCCCCCGCGAGCACGAAGTAGCCCGGCCAGCTGATCAGGTTGCGCCAGAAGTCCCCGGCGAACAGCGTGAACAGCAGCAGCACCGCGAACATCGATGCCCCGGTCCCGGTCGTGCCGCGCGCGGCGGCGATGCGGTCGCGCAGGGACGCCGGTCGCGGCGCAGGACGGGACGGGTTGCTCACCCCCGCAGGATAACTCACCGGTTCGGCGTGGCCAGGAAGAGTGTGCCGCCGCCGGAATATACGGTCAGCTCGCGCTCGTCCGCCGTCACCACGGCCGCCTCGCCGCGGGAGAGCCGGAGCGCGCCCCCGGCGCCGCGGAGCTCGACCTCCCCGGCGGTGCAGAGCGCGATCGCCGTGCCGGGCAGGTCGACCGAGGCCGACGGCACGTCGCCGCCGACCTCGATCCGCACGAGCCGGAAGTCCGGCACGTCCGGGACGAACTCCTCGACGCCGGGAGCCGGCCGCTCCCTGACCATCGGGGTCACCGCGAACGGCGCGAAGTCGAGGACGCTCACCAGCTCCGGCACGTCGATCCGCTTGGTCGTGAGGCCGCCGCGCAGCACGTTGTCGGAGGCCGCCATCAGCTCGACGCCGAGCCCGCGCAGGTACGCGTGGATGTTGCCGGCCGGGAGGTAGAGTGCGTCGCCGGGGCGCAGCGCCACCCGGTTGAGCAGCAGGGCGAGGACGATCCCCGGGTCGCCGGGGAACGCCTCGGCGAGCAGCCGCACGGTGTCGGCGTCGACGCTGTCGGCGGCCGTGCCCCGGGCGGCCACCGCGGCCGCCACGACGGCGTCGACGACCGCCGACACCTCGGGCGCGCCCCCGAGCAGCCACTCGGTCGCGCCGCGCAGCGCCCGCTGCGGGTCGCCGTCGAGTGTGGCCGCGAAGGCCGCGACAGCCGGGTCGCCGCCCGCGAGCCGCTCGAGCGCCGCCCGGCTGTCGGCCGGCTCGCGGAACCCGCAGAGCGCGTCGAACGGATCGGAGAGCGCGAAGATCATCTCCGGCTTGTGGAACGGGTCCTTGTAGTTGCGCTCGGGGGAGTCCGGCGCCAGCCCCTCCGCGTTCTCGCGCTCGAACCCGGCCAGGGCCTGGGCGGAGGAGGGGTGCGCCTGCAGCGAGAGCGGTCCGGCGGCGGCGAGCACTTTGAGGAGGTACGGGAGCTTCCCGGCGGTCTCGCTCCAGTGGGCGAGGTCGGCGGCTCCGCCGGCCTGCTCCGGGTCGAGGATCCGGGCGGGGGAGCCCGGGTGCGCGCCCAGCCACAGCTCCGCCTCCGGCGCCCCGCTCGGCGTCGTGCCGAGGAGGTGGGCGATCGCCGTGGTGGAACCCCACGCGTAATCGCGCGGTGTGTTGCCGATGCGCACAAACATCCGTCGTGTTCCCTTCGATCCGGTTAGACCAAAGTACCAATCGCTTTGCCGCGCCCCCGGCCGGTCCCTAGGCTGGCGGTCTCTGCCGACCGCATGCACTGGAGCACATATGGCCTTCGAATCCCTCGCCAGCGACTTCTACGGCTTCGAGAACCAGCTGACCGAGCGCGAGCGCGAGTTCATCGCGAACCTGCGCGCGGCGCTCGAGACCGAGCTGAAGCCGATCGTCAACGAGTACTGGGAGCGCGCGGAGTTCCCGCGGCAGATCGTCGACGTGCTGCACGGCGCCCGCGCGATCGGCCTGGGCTTCGAGGAGACGGCGCCGTTCGAGAACTCGGCGGTCTTCCGCGGCTGGGTCGCCCTGGAGCTCGCCCGCGTCGACGCGTCGGTCAGCACCTATGTGGGAGTGCAGAACGGTCTGGCGCTCGGCGCGATCGGCATCTGCGGCTCGAAGGAGCAGCGGGCGGAGTGGCTGCCGAAGCTCGCCAGCGGGGAGGTGATCGGCGCGTTCGGGCTCACCGAGCCCGACTCCGGCTCCGACTCGGCCCAGGGGCTGCGCACGATCGCGACGCGCGACGGCGACGACTGGATCCTCAACGGCTCCAAGCGCTGGATCGGCAACGCCACCTTCAGCGACATCACGGTGATCTGGGCCAAGAGCGCGGAGGACGGCCAGGTGAAGGGCTTCATCGTCCCCACCGGCACGCCCGGCTACACCGCCACCAAGATCGAGGGCAAGCAGTCGCTGCGGATCGTCCAGAACGCCGACATCACGCTCGAGAACGTGCGCGTGCCGGAGTCGCTGCGCCTCCAGAACGCGAACAGCTTCCGCGACACCGCCGCCGTCCTCCGCGAGACCCGCGCCGAGGTCGCCTGGGCCGCCGTCGGCGTCGCCGTCGGCGCCTACGAGGCGGCGCTGCGCTACGCGAAGGAGCGCGTCCAGTTCGGCAAGCCGATCGCCAAGCACCAGCTGATCCAGGACCTGCTGGTGAAGTCCATCGGCGACATCACCGCCTCCATCGCCCTCTGCACCCGGGTCTCCCAGATGCTGGACGCCGGCGAGCAGCGCGACGAGCACTCCGCGCTCGCCAAGGCGTTCGCGACGGCGCGGATGCGCGAGACCGTCGCCCGCTGCCGCGAGCTGATGGGCGGCAACGGCATCGTCATCGAGTACGACGTCGCGCGGTTCTTCGCCGACGCCGAGGCGGTGTACTCCTACGAGGGCACGCGCGAGATGAACACGTTGATCGTGGGCCGGGCGATCACCGGGGAGGCCGCCTTCGTCTGACCGGCGGCGCCGGGCGCACGGCGGCGGCCCGGAGGGCTTCGAACGCTAGGGTTGCTGTGAATCCCTCGTTCCGTATCGAAGCAGGAGGACGCCCGTGGCGTGGTTGGTGACTGGAGGGGCCGGCTACATCGGCTCCCACGTGGTGCGGGCGTTCCTCGCCGAGGGCATCGAGGTCGTCGTGGTCGACGACCTCTCCAGCGGGCACGAGGAGTTCGTGCCGGCGAGCGTGCCCTTCTACCGCGGCACCATCCTCGACGGTGCGCTGCTGGAGCGGATCTTCCGGGAGAACACCGTCACCGGGGTCGTTCACGTCGCCGGCTTCAAGTACGCCGGGGTGTCGGTCCAGCGCCCGCTGCACACCTACGAGCAGAACGTCACGGCGACCGCGGTGCTGCTCGCCGCGATGCAGGAGGCGGGGGTCGACGCGATCGTCTTCTCCTCCTCGGCCGCGGTGTACGGGACGCCCGACGTCGACATCGTCACCGAGGCCACGCCGAAGAGCCCGGAGTCGCCGTACGGGGAGTCCAAGCTGATCGGGGAGTGGCTGCTGCGCGACCAGGGCGTCGCCGCGTCGCTGCGGCACACCTCGCTGCGCTACTTCAACGTCGTCGGCTCCGGCGACCCCGCGCTGCGCGACACCAGCCCGCACAACCTGTTCCCGCTGGTCTTCGACGCGCTCGTCGCCGGCCGGACCCCGCGGGTCAACGGCGACGACTACCCGACGCCGGACGGGACCTGCGTGCGCGACTACATCCACGTCGCCGACCTCGCCGTCTCGCACGTCGCCGCCGCCAAGCGGCTCGACGCGGGCGAGCCGATCGAGGCCGTCTACAACCTGGGCAGCGGCGACGGCGTCAGCGTGGGCGAGATCATGTCCACGGTGGCCCGCGTGACGGGGATCGCCTTCACCCCAGAAGTGGGGCCTCGACGGCCGGGCGACCCGGCGAGGATCGTTGCCTCAGGAGAGCTCGCCGCGCGCGATCTCGACTGGAAGATGCGCCACACTCTCGCCGAAATGGTAGGCAGCGCCTGGGAAGCACGCCAGGCGGCGTCCTGATCTCCCGGTCGATGGGGGTAGACAGGTCGGGCGTGTCGCGATTGTTGTCGAGCCTCGGCGCGTCGTGAACTCTCGACCAGGCATCCAGGCTTTACGATTCGCGACTTGACGGAAGCGAATGACAACGGTGTAATTATTGCGACACGACAAATGTGTCCTCGGCAGTTAAGGGTGGGGAGACCGATATGGCAATTCCTGAATATCGTTCTGGGGTACCCGACGACTGGTTCATCGATCCGGTGCGACTCGGGGTTCCGGGAGTCCGGGCGGGTGTCGACGACGACAACCCGCTCGCCTGGCAGTCCGACGCCCTGTGCGCGCAGACGGATCCGGAGGCGTTCTTCCCCGAGAAGGGCGGCTCCACGCGTGACGCGAAGCGGATCTGCACCTCGTGCGAGGTCCGGTCCCAGTGCCTCGAGTACGCGCTCGCCAACGACGAGCGGTTCGGGATCTGGGGCGGGCTCTCCGAGCGCGAGCGCCGCAAGCTCCGCAAGCGCGCGGGCTGACCGGGTCGAATACGCGCCGCGCCCGACGCACTACCGGGATCGGCGCAGCCCCAACTTAGGCTGACTCCCGATGTATCCGAGAGTCACCGCCATCGTCGTCGCCCCGAGCGGCGGCACCCGCCTGCAGCGCACTCTCGACGCCCTCGCGGCGCAGACCCGTCAGCCGGACGCCGTGATCGCCGTCGACTGCGCGAGCACGGACGATGCCGCCCGCCTGCTCGCCGACGCGAAGCCCACCCAGCTTCTCCGGAGCCCGGAGAAGCTGCCTTTCGGCGCCGCGATCGCGACCGCCGTCCGCGTCCTTCCCCCCACCAGCTCGTCCGACGAGCTGCTCTGGCTGCTCGCCCACGACACCGCCCCGGAGCCCGAGGCGCTGGAGCGGCTGCTCGGCGCGCTCGAGGTGTCCCCGTCGGTGGCCGTCGTCGGGCCCAAGCTGGTCGACGCGGAGGACGCCGCGTTCATCCGCGAGTTCGGCGAGTCGATGACGCCGTTCGGCGCGTCCCTCCCGCTGGTCGAGAACGAGCTCGACCAGGCGCAGCACGACGGCCTCAGCGACGTGCTCGCCGTCTCCTCGGCCGGCATGCTCGTCCGCCAGCCGGTGTGGGAGGCCCTCGACGGCTTCGACCCCGCCCTGCCGACCATCGACGACGGCCTCGACTTCTGCACCAGGGCCCGCCTGGCGGGCTACCGCGTCACGCTCGTGGCTCAGGCCCGCGTCGCGGTCGGCGGCGACGGGGTCGCCGGCCCGAACCTGTCGCGCAAGTGGTCGGTGCGCCGCAAGCTCGCCGGGGAGCGCCGGCGCGCGCAGCTGCACCGCCGGATGGTCTACGCGCCGGGCTGGGCGCTCGTCCCGCACTGGCTGACCCTGGTGCCGCTCGCGATCCTGCGCTCGCTGCTGCGCGTGCTGCGCAAGGAGCCCGGCTCCGTCGGCGGTGAGCTCGGCGCGGCGTTCCGGGTCGCCTTCTCCGGACTCGCGGTCAGCAACGCGCGCCGCAGGCTCGCCCGCGCCCGCACGGTGGGCTGGGCGGCGATCGCCCCGCTGCGCCTGCCGTTCGCCGAGGTGCGCCGCGGCCGCGCGCTCAAACGCGAAGCGGCGATGGTGCGGCAGCAGGGCGAGCGCCAGGACCTCGACTTCTGGGGCACCGGAGGCGGCTGGACCGTGCTCGCGATGCTGGCCGTCGGCGTTGTGCTGTTCTACCCGCTGGCCGGCTCCGGCGCGATCACCGGCGGCGGGATGCTGCCGCTGAACAGCTCGGTCGGCGAGCTCTGGGCGAACCTCGGCTACGGCTGGCGCGACATCAACCTCGGCCTCACCGGCGCCGCCGACCCGTTCTCCGCGGTCCTCGCCGTGCTCGGCACCCTGACCTTCTGGCAGCCCAGCGTCTCGCTCGTGGCGCTCTGGCTGCTCGCGCTCCCGCTGGCGGCGCTGGGAGCCTGGCTCGCCGCCGCGCGACTGACCGTGCGGCCCACCCTGCGGGCCTTCGCCGCCGTCGTCTACGCTCTCGCGCCGACCCTGTTCGTCGCGCTGCAGGGCGGCCGGCCGGGCGCGGTGCTCGCGCACGTGCTGCTCCCGTGGCTGTTCTTCGCGGGGCTGGCGGCCCGCCGGTCCTGGACCGCCAGCGCGACGACCGCCCTGATCGCCGCGGCGACCGTCGCCTGCGCGCCCGTGCTCATCCCGGCTCTCGTGGTGGCCTGGATCGCCGCCATCGTGTTCGCCGGCCGGCGCGCGGCGCGCATCGTCTTCATCCCCCTGCCCGCCGTGGTGCTGTTCGCGCCGCTGGTCTGGCAGCAGGTCTCCCGCGGTGCCTGGCTCTCGATCTTCGCGGACCCGGGCGTCCCGCTCGACGCCAGGCAGACGCCGGCCTGGCAGCTCGCCCTCGGCTTCCCGGACGGCGCCCTCGGCGGCTGGCACACCCTCGCGCAGTCCTTCGGCCTGAGCGCACTGCCCGGCAACGTGATCGTCCCGATCCTGCTGGCGCCGCTCGGCGTCCTGGCCATCCTCGCCCTGTTCCTGCGCGGCACGGTCCGCGCGATCGTCGCGCTGCTGGTCGCCCTCGCCGGGTTCCTGACCGCGGTGCTGGCGCTCCACCTTGAGCTGGCGGTGTCCGGCTCTGCCGTCGTCCCGATCTGGCCGGGCAGCGCGGTGAGCCTCTACTGGCTCGGGCTGGTCGGAGCGGCCGTCCTGGCGCTCTCGGCGCTCCGCCGCGGCGCGCTGGCCCCGGCGTGGGTCGCGATGGCGACCATCGCGATCGCGGCGGTGCCGTCGGCGCTCGCCACCCACGACGGCCAGGCGCTGGTGACGGCGAGCGACGGCCGCACGATACCGGCGGTCGTCACCGCGAAGGCGGCCACCCAGCCGCGGGCCGGGACGCTCCGGATCACCCCGCAGCCGGACGGCGGCATCCAGGCCGAGGTCGTCCGTGGCGCGGGCGTGACCCTCGATGGCCAGAGCACGCTCAGCTCGACCGCGCGCTCGCTGACTTCCGGTCAGCGCGAGCTCGCGACGCTCGCCGGCAACCTGTCGTCGCGGAGCGGCTACGACGCGTCCGGCGAGCTCAAGCGGCTCGGGATCGACTTCGTGCTGCTGTCCCCGTCGGCGACCGCCCTCGACGAGCACGTCGGGGTGAAGCCGGACACCGCGGCCGCCGACGCCACGCGGACCCGGGCGGGCGTCGCGATGGACGCGAACTCCCTGCTCGTCCCGGTCGGCCAGACCGCGACCGGCTCGCTCTGGGCCTTCGACCGCGGCACCGCCGCGGTGCCGCCCGCGGCGCAGATCCCGCCGGACGCCGGCGGGATGTGGCGGCTGATCGTGCTCCTCGTCCAGGGCGTGATCGTCGGCCTGACGCTGCTGCTCGCCATCCCGACCACGCGCTCCGCGGACCGGGTGTCCGAGCTCAACTCCCGCCGCCCCGCGCGCAAGCACGGCGGAGAGCCGCCCGCGGTCGAGCCGGACGACGAGCCGGAGACGCCGACGGACGGCGACCACCCGCTCGCCGAGGAGACGCTGGACGAGTGGGACGCCGAGCCCGACGACGAGGCGGCGATCGAGTCGGCGGACGAGGACGAGGCCCGCGAGGCCCGTCACGAGTCGGCGGACTCCGCACGGTCGGAGCCGGCCGCCGAGGCCGCCGTGGCGCCTGAGCAGCCTGCGCTGCTGCCGGACGCGTTCGTCGAGCCCGAGCCGGTCGCGGCCGAGCCCGTGGCCGCGGAGCCGGTGGCCGCCGAGCCGGTGTCGGCAGAGCCCGAGCCCGCCGTCGCGCCGACGCCCGAGCCCGCGCCCGAGCCCGCCGTCGCGCCGACGCCCGAGCCCGCACCCGAGCCCGAGGCCGGGACGCCTCGCACCTCCGAGCCGGTGGCCCCGGAGCCCGACTCGGCCGCGCGCGACTTCGCCCTCCAGGCCGTCGTCTCCTTCGACGCGCCGACCACCCTGGAGGACGGTCTGGACGAGACCATCATCCGACCCCGCCCGTCCATCGAGAGGAGCGATCGTGGCTGACCGCCGTGCCCTCGCCCAGGGCGGCGCCCGTGCGATCGGAGCCCTCGTCGGCGTCGGGATCGCCGTCGCCGTGATCGCGGGGGCGACCCTGCTGCCGCTGCCCGACTTCGCGATCGGCGCGCCGTCGCAGACCGTGCACCCGGTGCCGGCCGACCAGCAGCGCGTCTGCCCCGGTCCGGTGCTCGCCCTCGCGGCCGACGCCGGGCAGGCCTCCCGCCCGAGCGCGATCGGCAACGCGTCGTCCGTCTACGGCACGGACGGCCCCGACGTCCAGACCCGGAACCTCACGCCGGACGCCTCCGCCGCCGCGCCCGACCAGGCCCCGCTGGCCCTGACCGCGGCGACCCCGCGCGGCGCGACCAAGCCGCCGCTGTTCGGCGGCGCCCAGATCCAGAACGTCGTCAGCCCCGACCTCTCCGGCCTGGCCGCGGCCTCCTGCGCCGAGGCGTCGGCCGACAGCTGGCTGGTGGCCGGAGCGACGACGCTCGGCCAGACCAGCCTCGTGCTGCTCTCCAACCCGACGTCCGTGGACGCGACCGTCAACCTCGACATCTTCACCGAGACCGGGCGGGTCAGCGCGCCGGGCGCCACCGGCATCGTCGTCCCGGCCGGCGCGCAGAAGGTGGTGCCGCTCGCCGGCCTCGCCCCCTCCGCGACCGCTCCGGTCGTCCACGTGTCCACCAGCGGCGGCGAGGTCGTCGCCACGATGCAGCAGAGCTTCGAGCAGGGCATCGAGCCGCGCGGCGCGGAGCTCGCAGGCCCCACCGGTGCGCCCTCCCGGGTGCAGACCATCTCCGGCGTCACGATCGCGTCGCTCGCCGCCATCACGGCCGCGCAGTCCTCCGAGAGCGTCAGCGTGGAGTTCCCGACCGTGCGGCTCTTCGTGCCCGGCACGCAGGACGCGCAGGTCACGATCGGCGCCGTCGGCGAGAGCGGCACCGCCGCGGGCGACTCGTACGCGCAGACGGTGAAGGCCGGCAACGTCGCGGAGATCCCGCTCGACCACCTCAAGGACGGCAACTTCACCGTCACCGTCCGCTCCAGCGTCCCGGTCGTGGCCGCGGTGCGCACCTCGGTGATCGGGAGCAAGACCCGCGACTTCGCCTGGTTCGTCTCGTCGCCGCCGCTCACGGGCGACCAGCTGGTCGCGATCCCGGTCGGGCCGAAGACGCTCGTCCACTTCGCGAACGCCGAGGACAAGGACGTGAAGGTCAAGCTCCAGCCCGAGTCCGGGTCGCCGATCGCCCTGACGGTGCCCGCGGAGGGCGGTGCGAACGCAGGGGTGACTGCCGGCCGCTACACCGTGACGGGCGCGGAGGGGCTCGTGGTCAGCGTCAGCTTCGCCGGCGACGGGCAGGCCAGCTCGTACGCCGTCTCGCCGGCCGGACCGCTCGCGGCGCCCATCGAGGTCTACCCGCACTGAGCCCGTGCCGCGCTGCGGCGGCTCCGGTCAGAAGTGCCGGAAGCGGTCGGGCGCGAGGTCCCAGGGGTCCTTGCCGAGGAGCTCGGCGACGGCCCGGAACACGCAGCCCTCGATGTACATCCGGCGGTGCAGGTCGTCGTCGCGGTGCAGCTTCGTCAGGCGCTGGATGGGCACCCGGTAGAGCACGATCCTGCGGCGGGCGTGGTCGACGTACCAGCGGTCGACGCCGTCGCTCCCGGTGTTGCCGACCGGGGTGGCCGCGACCTCGAAGTGCACGTTCGCCAGCTCGTCCGGCCAGACGCCCTTGAGGTAGTCGGCGGTGGAGGCGACGGTCATGTCGAAGAAGTCGATGCGGTTCTGCAGCATCGGCAGGTGCGGGCCCGTCACCGGCCCGCGCGCGCCGCGTCCGTGACGGCTGCGCCACCGGCTGGTCGCCGGGGGGTTGCTGCTGGTGCGGCGGTTGCGGGGCATGTCGCAATCCTACGTCGGCGGCGCTCGGGTAGTCTGAGCGCGATGTTGAGCCGCCCGTGTTCCCGTGTCGCGTGTCCGCGCGACGCCGTGTCGACGCTGACCTACGTGTACGCGGACTCGATGGCCGTCCTCGGCCCGCTCAGCCTCCACCACGAGCCGCACTCCTACGACCTGTGCGCCATCCACGCGGAGCGCCTGTCGGCGCCGCAGGGCTGGCAGATCGTGCGGCACGAGGTGTTCGGCGAGATCAAGTAGGGTGACCGGATGCACACATCTGACTCGATCGACGACGTCCGCGAGGCCCTGGCCGGGGTGGTCAAGACCTACGACGTCCGCGGGCTGGTCGGCAGCGGACTGACCCCGGAGGTCGTGACCGCGATCGCCGCGGGCTTCGTCGACGAGATCGGCGCGGCGGGCTCGGAGGTCGTCGTCGGCCACGACATGCGCGACTCCTCGCCGGAGTTCGCCGCCGCGTTCGCCCGGGGCGCCCAGGCGCGCGGAGCGGACGTCGTGTCGATCGGGCTGTGCTCCACCGACGAGTCCTACTTCGCGTCCGGCGCCCTGCAGGCGCCCGCCGCGATGTTCACCGCCAGCCACAACCCGGCCAGCTACAACGGCATCAAGCTGTCGCGCGCCGGCGCCCAGGGCCTGAGCCTCGACACCGGCCTCGCCGCCATCCGCGACCGCGCCGCCGTGTACCTGGTCGAGGGTCTGGAGTCCGTGGCCGAGCCCGGCTCCTACCGCGAGCAGGACGTCCTGGCCGACTACGCCGCCTACCTGCGCGGGCTGGTCGACCTCAGCGCGATCCGGCCGATCCGCGTCGTGGTCGACGCGGGCAACGGCATGGGCGGTCTCACCGTCCCCGCCGTGCTGGGCGAGGCCGCCGGGCTGCCCGCGCTGCCGATCGAGATCGTCCCGCTGTACTTCGAGCTCGACGGCACCTTCCCCAACCACGAGGCCAACCCGCTGGAGCCGGCGAACCTGGTCGACCTCCAGGCGGCCGTGGTCGAGCATGGCGCCGACCTCGGGCTCGCCTTCGACGGCGACGCCGACCGCTGCTTCGTCGTCGACGAGACCGGCGCCGCGGTGTCGCCCTCCGCGGTCGCCGCCATCGTCGCGCTCCGCGAGATCGACCGCGCCCGCGCGGAGGACCCGGACGCGCCGATCACCGTCATCCACAACCTGATCACCTCGAACATCGTCCCGGAGACGATCGAGGCGGCCGGGGCGACGCCGTACCGCACGCGCGTCGGCCACTCGCTCATCAAGGCCGCCATGCGCGAGACCGGGGCGGTCTTCGGCGGCGAGCACTCGGCGCACTACTACTTCCGCGACTTCTGGAGCGCCGACAACGGCATGCTGGCCGCGATGCACCTGCTGGCCGAGTTCGGCGCGCAGGAGCGGCCGCTGTCCGAGCTGGCCGCCGCGTACTCGCCGTACTCGCAGTCCGGCGAGCTCAACTCGACGGTGGAGGACGTCCCCGCCGCCTACGCGCGCGTGGTCGAGGCGTTCACCGGCCGCGCGGAGTTCGACGAGCTCGACGGACTCACCGTCACCGGCTTCACCGACGAGACCGAGCCGTTCTGGTGGTTCTCGGTGCGTCCGTCCAACACCGAGCCGCTGCTGCGCCTCAACGTGGAGGCCGCGGACGCCCCCACGATGACGCGCATCCGCGACGAGGTGCTGGCGCTCATCCGCGCCGACTAGCCCGCAGGGGCGTCATCCCACTGGCGCGCGAGCGCATGCATGGGAGAATAAGCGCATGCCTTCCGCCGTCACTGAAACATCCCTGCCGTTCCGCGTCGCCGACCTGTCGCTCGCCGAGGCCGGCCGGCACCAGATCCGGCTCGCCGAGAACGAGATGCCCGGCCTGATGGCCCTCCGCGCGGAGTTCGGCGCGTCCAAGCCGCTCACCGGCGCGCGCATCGCGGGCTCCCTGCACATGACCGTGCAGACCGCGGTGCTGATCGAGACGCTCGTGGCCCTCGGCGCGCAGGTGCGCTGGGCGAGCTGCAACATCTTCTCCACCCAGGACGAGGCCGCCGCCGCCATCGCCGTCGGCCCGGGCGGCACGCCCCAGGCGCCGGCCGGCGTCCCGGTCTTCGCATGGAAGGGCGAGACCCTCGACGAATACTGGTGGTGCACGCAGCAGATCTTCGACTGGAGCTCCGAGGCGGCAGCGGCTGGCGCCGACTGGACCGGCCCCAACCTGATCCTCGACGACGGCGGCGACGCCACCCTCCTGGTCCACAAGGGCCGCGAGTTCGAGCTCGCCGGCGCCGTGCCGGACGACGCAGAGGGCGACAGCCACGAGTACCGCGTCATCCTCGCCGCGCTGCGCGCGTCGCTGGCGACCTCCACCGACCGCTGGACCCGGATCGCGGACGGCATCCTCGGCGTCACCGAGGAGACCACGACCGGCGTGCACCGCCTCTACGAGCTGGCCAAGCACGGCGAGCTGCTGTTCCCGGCGATCAACGTCAACGACTCGGTCACCAAGAGCAAGTTCGACAACAAGTACGGCATCCGGCACTCCCTGCCCGACGGTCTCAACCGCGCCACCGACGTGCTCATGGGCGGCAAGGTCGCGTTCGTCGCCGGCTACGGCGACGTGGGCAAGGGCGCGGCGGAGGCGCTCCGCGGCCAGGGCGCCCGCGTGATCGTCAGCGAGATCGACCCGATCAACGCGCTGCAGGCGGCGATGGACGGCTTCCAGGTCGCCACGCTGGAGTCCGTGATCGACCAGGTCGACATCGTCATCACCGGCACGGGCAACGTCAACGTGGTCACGCTGGACCACATCCTCGCGATGAAGCACCTCGCCATCGTCGCCAACGTCGGCCACTTCGACAACGAGATCGACATGGCCTCCCTGGAGGCGCTGCCCGGCGCCGAGAAGGTGGAGATCAAGCCGCAGGTCCACGAGTGGCGGCTGCCGAACGGCCGCAGCGTCCTGGTGCTCTCCGAGGGCCGGCTGATGAACCTCGGCAACGCGACCGGCCACCCGAGCTTCGTGATGAGCAACTCGTTCGCCAACCAGGTGCTCGCCCAGCTGGAGCTGTTCGTCTCGACCGAGAACTACCCGATCGGCGTGTACGTGCTGCCGAAGCACCTCGACGAGAAGGTGGCGCGGCTGCACCTCGCCGCCCTCGGCGTGCAGCTGACCACCCTCACGGACGAGCAGGCCGCCTACATCGGCGTGCCGGTCGACGGCCCGTACAAAGTCGACCACTACCGCTACTGATGGCGCTGGACTTCGCAGACCGGGAGCTCCCCGGCGGCCTCCTGCTGCGCCTGCGCCGGGAGGAGGACGCCGCGGCGCTCGCGGCCGCCTACACCCGCAACCGCGGCCACCTCGCCCCCTGGGACCCGACCCGCTCCGAGGACTTCTTCACCGAGGCCGGCCAGCGCACCCGCACGCTCGAACTGCTCGCGCTGCGCTCGCTGGAGACGGCGGTCCCGCTCGTGATCGTGGACGGCGACGAGATCGCCGGAGGGATCGACCTGAGCAACATCGTCCGCGGAGCGTTCCAGAGCGCGATGGTCGGCTACTGGCTGGATCGCGGCCACACCGGCCGCGGCCTCGCCTCGGTGGCGCTGACGGCGCTCCTCGACGCGGCGAGGGACGACTACGCCCTGCACCGCGTCCAGGCGGCGACCCTGCTGGCCAACCACGCGTCCCAGTCGGTGCTCACCCGCGCCGGCTTCGAGCGCATCGGCGTGGCCCCGAACTACCTGAAGATCGCGGGGCGCTGGCAGGACCACGTGCTGTTCCAGAAGATCCTGCACGACTGAGCGAGGTTGCGGAGGGTCACACCTCCGCGAACGCCCGCACCGGGAACGTCCCGAAGCCCTCGACCGCCGGCGGCGCCGCCGTGAAGCGCGCGCCGCGGGCGGGGAGGTCGCCGAGGCGGGTGAGGTGCTCGACCACGTGGATGCTGTGGGCGAGCAGGATGCTGTGCGCCGGGCGGGAGCCGTCGTTCTCGGTGTCGTCGATGTTGAGGGAGTCGATGCCCACCAGCGTCACTCCCGCGTCGGCCAGGTGCTGCGCGCCCGCCTCGGTGAGGTAGGGCGCGCCCGACGCGTAGGCGGGCGTGCCGAACCGGGCGTCCCAGCCGGTGTGCAGCAGCACGGCCGTGCCGGCCAGATCGCGGTCGAAGAACACCTCCGCGGGGATGCCGCGCTCGCCGGCGTCCTGGAGGTGGAACACCTCGGCGGGGAGGCCGACCAGCGTCGACAGGTCGAGCGACGCGAGGTCGCCGCCGTCGGCATAGCGGTGGTAGGGGCTGTCGAGGTAGGTGCCGGTGTTGCCGATCATCGTGATGACGTCCATCGCGAATTCGGTGCCGGGGGCGTAGCGCTCGCGGGACGCCTCCCGGGTGAGGTGCGGGGTGATGGCCGGGGCGGGCAGCCCGGGGTAGGTCACCAGGCCGGTGCGGATGGGGTGACTGAGATCGACCACCCGGCCCGAATGCGCCTCCTGCGCCGCGGGAGGCGTCGCGACCCCGCGGCTCCCGCGGTGCGGCTCCTTGACGATGCGCAGGTCGCGCAGCTCCACGGCGCCGACGAGCGCGAGGCCGAGGTGGCGGACGAACAGCTCGGCGACCTCCTCCTCGCCGACGTCCGCGGACGGGACGTCGAGCCGGAAGCCCTCCGCGGTCAGGCCGCCGCCGTTGACGAACGACACGGCGGCGTCGAAGTGGGCACGGTACTCGGTCATCGGGGCTCCAGGGATGGTCGGCCCGGCCGCTGCGGGGAGGTGCTCAGCGATCCGGGAACGAGTGCGGGAGGGCGTCCAGCACGGGCTGGAGGCGCTGCAGCCGCTCGGCCTCCAGCGCCAGCCCGGCCGCGTCGCGCCGGCGGCGCAGCACGGCGACGCCGACCAGGAACGTCTCGGCGTCGACCGGCGGCAGCGGCGACACGTACGGCGCCGCCTCGCGGGCGAGCTCCGTGCTCAGCCCGATCCGTGCGGCGGCGGTCAGCTGCGGGGCTTGCCGGACGAACTGCGCGATCCGGCGGGAGAGCCGGTCCGGCAGCCTCCCGACGTCGGCGTTCACAGCCCAGGCCGACAGCTGCGGCGGCAGGTACAGCGCGAGCGGCTGGGGCTTCGGGACCCGCTCCAGCTGGCTGTAGGTGCCGGCCAGCAGGTCGCCGAGGCGCTTGGAGCGCGAGTTGAGGAGGCCGGTCAGCGCGGCGATCCCGCCGAACGTCAGGTAGATCTCGAGCACGCCGGTGAGTGCGCGGATGAACGCGTGCCGGAAGCCGGTCGCCCCGCCGTCGTCGCGCACGATCCTGGCGCCGACCGCGAGCCGGCCGAGCGAGCGGCCCCGGGTCAGCAGCTCCATCGCGGTGGGCAGGATCACGGTGCCGAACACGAGGATGAGCACGATCAGCACCCGGATGAGCGCCTGGTCGAGGCCGCCCCCGGTCGCCACCAGGAGCAGGACGCAGCCGAGCATCACCAGCATGGAGAACAGCCAGTCGATCATCGTGCCCGCGGCGCGCAGGATGTAGCTCGCCGGCTTGACGTCGAGGGTGACGGCCTCGCCGGTGATCAGCTCGCGCTCGCCGGGCGCCGCGCCCCGCGGCCCCGGACTCGACAGGCCCGCGTTCGGAAGCCCCCCGCTCGGGAGGATGGGCGCGGATGCCGTCATGGCTATCATTCAAGCAGATGGATCTCGACGCATACACTGCAGCGCACGGCGCGGACTGGGAACGCCTCGGCCGGCTGGCCCGGCGGCGCCGCCTCGACGGCCGCGACGCCGACGAGCTGATCGACCTCTACCAGTCCGGGGCGGCCGACCTGTCCGCCATCCAGACGAGCGCGGGCTCGACCACGGTGGGGGACCGGCTCTCGGTGACGCTCGCGTCGGCCCGGCTCCGCTTCACCGGGGCGGGCGCGAACCCGCTGTCGCAGCTCCCGCGCTTCTTCGCCCTCCAGCTGCCGGCCGCGCTGTACCGGATCCGCTGGATCGTGCTGGCGGTGGCGGTCGCGACGATCATCGTCTCGACGCTCTACGCGCTGTGGATCACCGGCAACCCCGGCGTGCTGCGCAACCTCGGCGACGACGCCGCGCTGAAGCAGTACGTGAACCACTCCTTCGTCGACTACTACTCGAACAACCCCGCCGCCTCGTTCGCCGGGCAGGTGTGGACCAACAACGCCTGGATCGCCGCGCAGTGCATCGCCTTCGGGATCACCGGGATCTGGGTGCCGTACGTGCTCGTGCAGAACGCGGTCGGCATCGGCACGGCGGCGGGCGTCATGTTCGCGTACGGCCGCGGCGACGTGCTGTTCTCGTACATCCTGCCGCACGGCCTCCTCGAGCTCACCAGCGTCTTCGTCGCCGCCGCGGCGGGCCTGCGGATCTTCTGGGCCTGGATCGCGCCGGGCGCGCGCACCCGCGGGCAGGCGCTCGCCGAGGACGGCCGCGCGCTGTTCACGGTCGCGGTCGGCTGCGCGATCAGCCTCTTCGTGTCCGGGCTGATCGAGGGCTTCGTCACCCCGTCGGACCTGCCGGTGTGGGTCAAGATCGGGATCGGCGTGCTCGCCCTCGGCGCGTACCTCTTCTACATGCTGTTCGTCGGCCGCCGCGCGGTGCGCGCGGGCGAGACCGGGGACCTCACCGAGTTCGAGGCGGGCGACCGCCGCGTCGTCGCCGGCTGACCCTCCCGGCATTCGGCACGAATGTCTGCTTTCGCGTCGCCAAACCGCACATTCGTCACGAATCTGGCGCTCCAGGCTAGGGCGCGATTCGGCACGAATGTGCGGTATCGGGACGCGCGACGCGACATTCGGCACGAATGTGCCGGTGGTGCTCAGAGGCGGCCGGCGGCCTTCAGCGCGAGGTAGCGGTCCGCGAGCGCGGGCGGGAGGTCGGCGGGGGAGCCCGTGACCACCTCGCCGCCGAGCCGGCGGACCGCGGCGGACACGCGCGCGACGTCCAGCAGCGCACGCTCGGCGGAGGCCGCCAGGTAGACGTCCTCGCGTCGATCCCGCCGGGCGATGGCGGCCTCGGTGTCGGGGTCGGTGACGCTCGCCACCAGCACGAGGTGCTTCCGGGTGAGCTGCGGCAGCACGGACAGCAGGCCGCGCGAGCCGCCGGGGGCGTCGAGCGAGGTCAGCAGCACGACGAGCGAGCGCTGGCTGGTCATCGCGCCCACCTGCGCCGGCACCGCCGACCAGTCCATCTCGATGAGCGCGGGCTCGATTCCCGCCATCGCGTCCACCATCCGGGACAGCAGCTCGGGACCGGCCGCCCCCTGCACGCGCCCGCGCACGACCCGGTCGTACGCCAGCAGGTCGACGCGGTCGCCCGCCCGGGTGGCGAGGGCGGCGAGCAGCAGCGACGCCTCGAACGCCGTGTCGATGCGCGGCTCGTCCGCGATGCGCGCCGCGGAGGTGCGGGCGGTGTCGATCACCAGGACCACCCGGCGGTCGCGCTCCGGCCGCCAAGTGCGCACCATCACGCGCGCGCCGCGGCCTCCGGTCGGGTCGTGCCTGCGGGCGGTCGCCCGCCAGTCGATGGAGCGCACGTCGTCGCCGCGCACGTACTCGCGCAGCGAGTCGAACTCGGTGCCCTGGCCGCGCAGCATGACGCTCGTGGCGCCCTCCAGCTCCCGGAGCCGGGCGAGCCGCGACGGCAGGTGCTTGCGCGAGGCGAACGGCGGCAGCACCCGGATGCGGCCGGGCGCGGCCAGCGTCGCCTGGCGCGCCCACAGGCCCAGCGGCCCCCACGCCCGGACGGTGACCTGCTCCACCCGTCGCTCGCCGCGCCGCCACGGCGTCAGCGACACCTGCACGCGCCGGCGTTCCCCCGGCGGGATGGCGATGGCGGTGCGGGTCGGCTCGGCGCCCGCGGACGGCTCCCAGGCGTCCCGGAGCGTGCCGCGCAGCGTCCGCGTCCCGGCGTTCGTGACGAACAGCGCGCTCGTGGCCTCCGTCCCGAGGCGCACCCGGGCGGGCAGCTCCCTGCTGAGCCGGAGCCGGCGCGGGGACACTGCCAGCGCGAGGTCGATCGACCCCAGCGCCAGGCACAGCAGCACCCAGCCGCCGAGCGCGGCGTAGGCGAGCCCCGCCTGGCCGCCGAGCAGCACGACGGGGACGGCGCCCAGCGCGAGCAGGGCGACGAAACGTCCGGACACGGTCATCTGCGGGCCTAGATCGGGACCTGGACCTGCTGGACGATCGAGCGCAGCACGGCGTCGGCGCCCACGCCCTCCAGCTCCGCCTCCGGCCGCAGCTGGATCCGGTGCCGCCAGACCGGCACGAGCATCGCCTGGACGTGGTCCGGGGTGATCGAGTCGTAGCCGGAGAGCCACGCCCACGCCTTGGCGGCCGCGAGCAGGGCGGTCGTGCCGCGCGGGCTCACACCGAGGCGCACGGACGGGCTGCGCCGGGTGGCGCGCGCCAGGTCGACGATGTAGGCCAGCACGTCGGGGTTCGCGCCCACCGCGGCCGCCGCGGCGCGCGCGGCCTCCAGCTGGCGGGCGTCGAGCACGGGCGTGACTCCCGCGCCGGCGAGGTCGCGCGGGTCGAAGCCGCCCGCGTGCCTGCGCAGCACCTCCACCTCGGCGTCGCGCTCCGGCACGTCCAGGGTGAGCTTGAGCAGGAAGCGGTCGAGCTGCGCCTCGGGGAGCGTGTACGTGCCCTCGTACTCGATCGGGTTCTGGGTGGCCGCCACGATGAAGGGATCGGGGAGGCGGCGGCTCACGCCGTCGACGCTGACCTGGCGCTCCTCCATCGCTTCCAGGAGCGCCGACTGCGTCTTCGGCGGCGTCCGGTTGATCTCGTCGGCGAGCAGGATGTTCGTGAAGACGGGACCCTCGCGGAACACGAAGCCGCCGGTCTGCGCGTCGTACACGAGCGAGCCGGTCACGTCGCCCGGCATCAGGTCGGGCGTGAACTGGATGCGGGTCGTCGAGAGGCTGAGGGCCTGGCTGAGCGAGCGCACCAGCAGCGTCTTCGCGACGCCGGGCACGCCCTCCAGGAGGACGTGGCCGCGGGCGAGGAGCGCGATGATCAGCCCGGTGACGGCGCCCTCCTGGCCGACGACGGCCTTGCCGACCTCCGCGCGCACCCGCGCCAGCGCGTGCCGGAGGTCGGTGGAGCCGGCGGAGGACGGCGCCGCCGCGGCGCCCTGCGCTGCCGTGACGGAGGGGGATCCGGTCGTGAGGTCGGTCATTGTTCCATTCTTCCGGTCGTTCGCGGGGTGTGCGGCGAGGCGGCGTCGGCCGTCGCGCGTTCGAGTTCGGCGAGCCCGTCGGAGAGCGCGATGAGCTCCCGGTCGCTGCGCGGATGCTGCTCGAGGAGCAGGAACAGGATGCCGGGGCGGTCGCGGCCGGTGATCGCCGCGACGGCGTCGGCGACCTCCTCGGTGGTGGCGACGCGGGGGAGGCCGACCAGCCCGGCGAGGCGGCCGATCGCCCCGATCCGCAGCGCGTCGGCGGCGCGGAGCCGCGCGGACGAGCGCTGATAGAGGCGGGCGCGGCCCTCGCGCGTCTCGCCCGCGCGCACGACCACGGGGAGGTGCTCGACCACGAGCGGGCCGAACCGCCTGCCGCGCCAGATCGCCGCGGCGAGGAACACCAGCGTCAGCAGGATCACGACGGGGGTCACCCATCCCGGGGTGAGCGACGCGAGGTCGGGCGCTCCGGTGACCGGCCGGTCGAGGAGGCCGGGAAGGTACCAGACCAGCGTGCGGTGATCGCCGAGCAGGCCGAGGCCCAGCGCGGCGTTGCCCAGCCGCTCCACGCCGTCGTTCATCAGAACGCTGGCCGAGCCGAGCAGGTGGACGTTGCGGCCCTCGTGCGTCGTGCTCACCAGGGCCGCGCGGCCGCCGGAGGACTCGAAGCACGCGGTGGCGTCGCCGGTCGCCCGGAAGCTGCCCGGTGAACTCGCGCCGTCGGTGTCGGCGGTCGGCCGCGGGTCGATGCTCCCGGCGCGCCGGGCGGCCGGCAGGTCGCAGCCGGCCGTCGCGGTGGAGTCGGTGGCGCCCGCGGCGTGCACGCCGGGAGCGAGGGCCTGCAGCGCCGCGAAGTCCGGCTCGACCAGGACGATGGTGCTCGCGATCGAGCTGAGCTGTTCGTACCCCTGCCGGTCCAGGTTGCCCTGCGGGTCGAAGACGAGCACCGTGGTGTCGTCGCCCGCCGCCGAGCGCACCTCGTCCAGCGTGCCCGCCGTGCGGACGGTCACGCCGTGCTGGCCGAGGACCTGCGCGATCGCCCGGCCGCCGGCCGGGCCCGGGTTGGTCGAGCTCAGCGGGTCGCCCACGACGGCGCCGCCGCCGTTCAGCAGGAGGCCGGAGAGGGCGACGAGCACCGCGATCGCGGCGAGGACGATCCACGGGACCGCCCGCCGGGCCGTGCGCCGCACGGTGGGGGAGACCGCGGGGGCGACGTCCGGCTCGGCCGGCCGGTCTGTGTGCGGTGCGAAGGTCCCTGTCATGCGACAACGGCCTCCTGGTCCGGCCGGACGCGCTGCAGCTGCCCGTCGAGGTCGAGGAGCTGCCGGTAGCCGGCCTCGGAGCCGGGCCGGTCGAGGTAACGGACCTCGTCGAAGGTCCGGGCGGCCTGGCGGAGCGCGGCCGCCTTCGCGGGCGCCGCGCGCGAGGCCTGCGACGCGAACTCGGTCGCGGTGGTGCCGGGCCGCACCTCCACGAGGGTGCGCTCGTCCAGCGAGACCGCGATCGCGCGGAACTGCTCCTCGATCGCCAGCGGCCAGTCCTCCGCGCGGGCGGCGTCGGCCGCCGAGCGCCGCAGCTCGTCCGCGGAACGGGCGTCGCCCGCGCCGAACAGCGCGCGCGGGGCGGACGCGGCGCGTCGGTTGACCCGCGGGCGCCCGAAGACGACGAACGCGACGACGATGAGCGCGGCGGCGATCAGCACGACCACCACCAGGAGGACGGGGCCCGCGCTCCCGGTCGGCCCGTTGAGCAGCGAGGCGAGCCAGTCCTGCACCGCCTTGGAGGCGATGTCGAACCAGGTCGGCTTGGCCGCCTGGTACTCGGGCTTGGCGAGCTCGTTGCGGATCCAGTCCTGAGCCTGCGGCGAGCTCGGGTCGACCGGGACGTCGAAGCGCACGCTCAGGCGCCCGGCCAGGTCGCTGTCGGCGCCGGCTGCGTGTACGGGTCGGGGAGGTCCTGGCCGGTCTGCCTGGCCTCGACGAACCGCACGAGCTCGAGGTCGAGCCCCTCCTTGCGCATCCGCAGGTCGATGTAGATCAGGCCGAGCGCGGCGGACTGGACGACGCTGCCGATCGCGCCGACGATCGCCGTGACGACGGACGAGATCAGGTTGACGCCCAGCTGACTGACGAAGATCTGTGCGAACGAGCTCTGATCGGGCGTGCTCAGCGACGTCGGCGCGAACACGCCCCCGAGCATGCCGCCGAGGAGCGCGAACGGGAACGCGATCACCTGGGTCACGGCGTAGATGATCAGCCAGAGCAGGATGATCACGCCGAAGGTGCGCCAGAAGTAGCCGGTCGTGAGCCGCCAGGAGCGCGAGATCGCGGCGCGGAACGGCAGCCGCTCGATGACCAGGGCGCTCGGCACGATCGAGAGCTTGGTGTAGAGCCAGACGAAGACGACCACCAGGCCGATGCTCCCGCCGAGGCCGACGAGGACGGCGCCGATGACCCCGGCCGTGCCGCCCAGCATCGCGAGGGCGACGATGATCGCGACCACGAGCGCGAGGGCGACGAGCCAGAACAGGGACCAGAGGAACGTCCAGCCGACCAGCGCGCCGAAGCGCGTGCGGAAGAGCTGCCAGAGCGCGCGGAAGGTCAGCTTCTCGCCGAGGGTCTCGCGGGACACCTCGGAGACGACGATGCCCTGCAGCAGCGCGCTGAAGATGCCGGAGATGACGACGACGAGCACGCCGAGGACGATGCTGCCGCCTACGGCGCCCGCCGTGATGGTGTCGCGGTCCGCGGCGCTCGCGTTCTGGATGCGGGAGAAGAGGAGGAAGAAGCCGCCGTAGAGGAGGGCCGTGACCAGGATCGTCGGGACGCCCTGGAGGAGGAGCGCGGCCCCGACGGTGATCTTGGGGTTGCGGCGCAGAGCCTGGAAGGGCGCGCCGATCAGTGTGCCGAACGACAGCGGACGCAGCGGGATCAAGCCCGGCTTGGGCGGCGGGGCCCAGCCCGGCTGCGCGCCGGCGGACCCGTAGGGCTGCTGCCAGCCCTGCTGCTGCCAGCCCTGCGAGTAGTCGTACTGCCAGCCGGGCTGCTGGTACCCCTGCTGCGGGTAGCCCTGCTGCGGGTAGCCGGGCTGCGGATAGCCCTGCTGCCCGTACGGCGGCTGCTGCGGATAGCCGGGTTGCTGCGGATACCCCTGCTGCTGCCCGTACCCCGGCGCGTACTCGCCGTACTGCGGAACCGCGGGAGCCGCGGCGGGAGCCGCGGGCGGCGGAGCGGAGGGCGTCGACCCGTCCGGCGCAGGCACTCCGGGCGCCGCGTCGCCCGCCCCTGCGCCCTCGGACGCCTCCGGTGCCCGCCAGCTCTGGTCGTCGCTCACGCCGTGCCTCTCATCCCCCGTCTGATGCGGTGCTCCCATGCTGGCACATCCGACGCTGCGGCGATGCCCCGCCCACAGGGCACGCGGACGACCCGTTCCTCCACAGTCTCGACGTGCCCACAGCGCGCATCGGGCGGGCATACAAGGCTCGTGCAGCCTCAGCGACTACGCTTGTCCCGTTACAGCTGCGGCGCGCGCCGCCCGAGAGGGGTTCAGGGGATTCTTCGGACATGACTAGTCGCATCCTGGTGGTCGACGACGACACCGCCCTCGCCGAGATGATCGGCATCGTGCTCCGCACCGAGGGATTCGACCCCGTGTTCTGCGAAGACGGCGCCCAGGCGCTCGACATCTTCCGCGCGGCCAAGCCCGACCTCGTCCTGCTCGACCTGATGCTGCCCGGCCTCGACGGGATCGAGGTCTGCGGTCGCATCCGCGCCGAGTCCGGCACCCCCGTCATCATGCTCACCGCCAAGTCCGACACCGCCGACGTCGTCAAGGGCCTGGAGTCCGGCGCCGACGACTACATGGTCAAGCCCTTCAACCCGAAGGAGCTGGTGGCGCGCATCCGCACCCGGCTGCGGCCCGCACCGACCAGCCCGCCCGCCGAGCAGCTGCGAGTCGGCGACCTCGTCGTCGACGTCGCCGGCCACGAGGTGCGCCGCGGCGACTCCCGCATCGCGCTCACGCCGCTGGAGTTCGACCTCCTGCTCGCGCTGGCCTCCAAGCCGCAGCAGGTGTTCACCCGGGAGATGTTGCTGGAGCAGGTCTGGGGCTACCACTACAAGGCGGACACCCGGCTGGTGAACGTGCACGTCCAGCGCCTGCGCGCCAAGGTGGAGCAGGACCCGGACAACCCCAAGATCGTGATGACCGTGCGCGGGGTGGGCTACCGCGCCGGCGCGGCGACCTGACCGGGAGGCCGCGATGCGCTTCCGGTGGCCGGACAGGGAGTGGTGGCGGCAGCTGCCCTCCGACCTGGCGCGCCTCTGGAGACGCTCGCTGCAGCTGCGCACCGTCGCGATCACGCTGCTCCTGACCGGCGTCGCGATCCTCGTCACCGGCGTCTACATGGCGCTCAGCATCAGCAACGACCTCTACCAGTCGCGGCTCGACCAGGCGCTGCGCGACTCCAGCCGGGCGACGACGGCCGCCCAGTCGACGCTGAACGCGTCGGACATCTCCTCGGGCGACAGCGGGAAGAACCTGCTCAACTCCACCCTGCAGGCGGTGCAGGCGTCGACCTCCAGCCGGCTGATCGCCGCCTACCGCGTGCCCGGGCAGGACACCAGCGTCCTCGCTCCGCCGGACCGCGGCAGCCCCGCGCTCAACCCGGTCATCTCGCAGCAGCTGCGCACGGCCGTCGAGAACGGCGGGACCAAGCAGTTCTACCAGTCGGTCGCGCTCCCCGCCGGAACGGACTCCACCGACCCCGGCATCGTGGTCGGCACCCAGCTCACCCTGCCGATGTACGGCCACTACGAGCTGTACATCGGCTACAACCTGCGCGACTCGGAGAACACGCTGCTGTTCGTGCAGAACACTCTCCTCCTGGCCGGACTTGCGCTGATCGTGCTGATCGGCGCGATCACCTGGCTGATCGTGCGCTTCGTGGTCGAGCCGATCCGCGTCGCCGCCCGCACCAGTGAGCGGCTGGCCGCCGGCGACCTCGCGGTGCGCATCCCCGAGAAGGGCGAGGATGTCTTCGCGTCGCTCGCCCGCTCGTTCAACGGGATGGCGGACAGCATGCAGAGCCAGATCAACCAGCTCGCGACGCTCTCGCAGCTCCAGCAGCGCTTCGTGTCGGACGTGTCGCACGAGCTGCGGACGCCGCTGACGACCATCCGGCTCGCGGGCGACGTCATCTACGACCAGCGCGGCTCCTTCCCGCCGGCGACCTCGCGCACGGCCGAGCTGCTGCACACCCAGATCGAGCGCTTCGACCGGCTGCTCTCCGACCTGCTCGAGATCAGCCGCTACGACGCCGGCTCCGTGGCGCTCGACCCGGAGCCCACCAACCTCGTCCGGCTGGGCGAGGAGGTCGTCGACGAGCTCCGCACCCTCGCCGAGCAGAACGGCTCGGAGCTGCGGCTGGAGGCCCCCGGCGGCTACTTCGATGTGGGCATGGACCCGCGCCGCATCCGCCGCGTCGTGCGCAACCTCATCGGCAACGCGATCGAGCACGGCGAGGGCGCGCCGGTGGTGGTCACCGTGGACAGCAACGAGACGGCCGTCGCGCTGACCGTCCGCGACTACGGGATCGGCATGAGCCAGCAGGACGTCAACCACGTCTTCGACCGGTTCTGGCGCGCCGACCCGTCCCGCAAGCGCACGCTCGGCGGCACCGGGCTCGGCCTCGCCATCTCCCTGGAGGACGCCACGCTGCACTCGGGCTGGCTCCAGGTCTGGTCGATGCCGGGGGAGGGGTCGTGCTTCCGGCTGACCCTGCCGCGGTTCACGGGCAAGGGGATCATCGCCTCCCCGCTGCCGCTGCCTCCCCTGGACGCGGGGACGAAGCCGGGGCGGCGCGAGCCGGCGGCGGCCGACGCCGGCCCGGCCGGCGACGCCGAAGTGGACGACACGCCGGCCTACGACACCGCCGTCGACGACGCCCCCCTGCCGGGAAGCGAGGCCCGCGCATGAGGCCGCGGACGGTGCGCGGCCTCGGAGCGGCGATCGCCGCGGTCCTCGCGCTGGCGCTGGCGGCGTGCGCGAGCATCCCGGACGCCGGGCCGGTGCGCCAGGGCGGCCCCGTGGCCCAGGTCAACGACCAGCTCGACCTCGACTTCAACCCGTCGCCGCCCGAGAACGGCGCGACCCCGCAGCGGATCGTCCAGGGCTTCATCGACGCCGCGTCCAGTCCGAAGAACAACTTCGCCATCGCCCGGGAGTACCTCACCCGGTCGATGGGGGCGTCCTGGAACCCGGACGAATCGGTCACGGTGGACGACGGCCGCAGCCGCACCTTCGACCACACGGGCAACCAGTGGTCGGTGGACGTCAACCCCGTCGCCAATGTGGACAGCGTCGGCGCGTACCACCCGGTGTCGAGCAACGCGCCCGTCGGACTCAGCTATCAGCTCACCAAGGAGAACGGCCAGTGGCGCATCGCCGTGGCCCCCGACGGTGTCGTCATCGACGACCCGACCTTCCGCGCCGTCTACAGCCAGCAGACGCTCTACTTCTACAACGCGGACTACTCCTACCTGGTGCCGGACGCCCGCTGGTTCCCCGCCCGGGTCGCGGCCGCCGCCACCCGCGTGGCGAGCGCCGTGCTGGCCGGCCCGGCCAAGTGGCTGAACGGCGCCGTGACCAGCGCCTTCCCGCAGGGCACGCAGCTGGCCGTGCCGTCGGTCACCACGTCGAACGGCGTCGCGCACGTCGACCTGAGCTCGGAGGCGGGCCAGGCCGATCAGCTGCAGCTCCAGCGGATGCAGTTGCAGCTGGAGCAGAGCCTCGGCTCGCTGGCGTCCTCCGTCCAGCTGTCGATCGAGGGCAACACCCAGCAGATCGCGCAGCTGCCGGACAACGCGGTGCCCTTGCAGGATCCGCCGGTGGACTCGCACGCCATCGTCTACCGCGGCGAGTCGTTCGGGCTCCTCAACGGGTCGACCATCACGCCGCTGAGCGGGCTCAGTGACAAGGTGGTCGCCCTCCAGCCGTCCGCCGCGACCGTGAACGCGGCCCGCGACGAGGTGGCGGTGCTCTCGCACGGCGTGGCGGTGCTCGTCCGCAAGTCCGGCGACCCGGTGCACGTCGACCTGCGCCCGGGCTTGATCGCTCCCGCGCTGGACAACCAGGGCTGGCTGTGGAGCGTGCCGTCGACGGCCCCGAACGCGATCCAGGTTGCCGGAGCCAACGGCCAGCCGCACGCCGTCAAGGTGGACTGGCCGGGCGCGGTCGGGATCGTCGCGCTCGCCGTCTCGCGCGACGGGACGCGGGTGGTCGCGGTGCTCCGGACGGGGAGCGGCTACGCCGTGGTCGCGGCCGGGGTGGTGCGCGGCGCGGACGGCCTGCCGACCTCCATCACGGCGCCTATCGAGCTGACGGTCGGCGACGGCAGCCCGACTTCCATCGCCTGGACGGGCGAGCTCACGGTGGTCGTGCTCAGCGCCACCAGCGGCGACGCCACAGGGATCAACGAGCAGACCATCGGCGGCACCTCGTCCACCACAGCCGGCCCGTCGGCCGGCCGGACGATCGTGGGCGCAGGCGGGCTGTCGCGGTACCTCGTGCTCGCCGGCGACGGCACTCTGCAGGCGCCGACGGGCAGCGGCTGGCAGACCCAGACCGACAAGGTCGGCGCCGTCGCGGTGCAGCTCGGGCAGCCCTGAGGCCGGTTCTCCGCGCGGCCCGCTCCTCCACAGCAGGGCTCTGCCGATCGGTTCTCCACGGATCCGCTCGGACCGGCCGGAGGGCGCGCTGCCGCGGCCAGGCTGGGGTCATGACGATCTCCGACACGCGCTCCCGTCCCTCTCCGCTCCCGCTGCTGCGCGACGCCGTCCTCGACGCGGCGGCCGTGCTGCTCCCGGTGAGCTGCGCGGGATGCTCCGCCCCCGACCGCTCGCTCTGCGCCGACTGCACCAGGGCCCTGACGCAGGACCTCCGCAGCCGGACCGTGCAGGGCGTGACCGTGTGGTCGTCCCTCGACTACGCGGATGTCCCGAGAGCCGTGCTGCTGGCGTACAAGGACGCCGGGCGGGTGGACACGACCCGCGCCCTGGCGCGCTCGCTGCGGCCCGCGCTCGCCGCGGCGCATGACGGCGGACCACCGGGACACGGCGTCCCGAGCGTCCCCGTCCTGATCCCGTCGACCCGCGCGGCCTGGCGGAAGCGCGGCTACCATCCGACCGGCGCGGTGCTCGCCCGCACCCGGGTGCTGCCGCCTCCGCTCTGGCGCGCGCTGCGGCTCACCCGGCAGACCGCCGACCAGGCGGGGCTCGGGAGCGCGGCGCGGGCGGGCAACCGGGCGGGCAGCATGGTGGCGTCCCGCCGGCTGCGCGGACGGCGCTGCGTGATCGTCGACGACATCGTGACGAGCGGGGCCACGATCGCGGAGGCCGCCCGGGCGATCACCGCGGCCGGCGGGTCGGTTGCGGGCGCCGCGACGATCGCGCGTACGCCGCTTCGCCGGCGGTGACCAGGTCCGCGTAGCCGCATTCAGCGGACGTCCAGTCGAATCCTGGAATTCACCCGTCGATCACGGTTCCGTTACGTGCGGGGGAGCACTACGGTAGTCGAAAAGGCGCGAGCGATCCGCCCTTCGTGATCCGGGCGGACGTCACGCCGGATCAGGGAGGTCTCCATGGACATCAACATCGTCGGACGCAACCTGGGAATCACTGATCGCTTCCGTGAATACGCGACCGAGAAGGCCGACAAGGTCGCGCATCTCGCCGAGCGGGCCATCTCCTTCGAGATCAAGGTCAGCCGGCACAACGAGAAGCTCGGATCCCAGAACGGAGACGACCGGGTCGAGCTGACCCTGGTCGGACCGCGAGCAGTGGTCAGGTCGGAAGCGACCGGAACCGACAAGTACGCTGCGTTCGACATCGCGCTCGGGAAGCTTCTCGAACGCGTGCGGAGGGCCAAGGACAGGCGCAAGGTGCATCGCGGCCAGCATCGGCCGACATCGCTGCGCGAGGCGAGCACGGACGGCTTCAGCGCGGTCGGGCTCGCGGCGGCCCCCGTCTCCGTGCTCGACCAGGTGCGGACGGGCAGCGTCCCCGCCGTCACGGACGAGGCCGAGGAGGCGGGCGAGACGGAGGAGGAGTACAGCCCCGTCGTCATCCGCCAGAAGGTCTTCGCGAGCATCCCGATGACCGTCGACGACGCCCTCTACTACATGGAGCTCGTGGGCCACGACTTCTACCTGTTCGTGGACCAGGAGACCAAGCGGCCGAGCGTCGTCTACCGGCGCAAGGGCTGGGACTACGGAGTGATCGCCCTCGACGACGACGCCGAGGAGCTGCAGGAGGTCGCGACCGCCAGCCGCAAGCTCGGCTAGGTCAGACGCGCCGATGGCGTGCGCCCGGGCGGCGCGCGCCATCGGCGTTCCTCTGCGCGGAAATGAGTGTGGTCACTCTTTGAGCTGTGCGCCGCTCCGCTGGGACATGAACCATCGCACCTTCTTCGGGTTGTTGTCGGCACCTTCAAGAGCTTCTCGATATAGTCGCGCCCAGGTGATGCAGAGTGCTCGTCGGCGATCCGTGTCACGCGCATAAAGCGACGTTGCCAGTGCCAAGCAGACCAGAATCCCCGCGATGATCAGCACCTCGAACTGCAGGGTGCTCAGTGCATTCATTGTGTCGCGCGGTTCATCGCCACGGACCAAGCCCGTCTGTGGGTCGATCAGTGGTGCTACCGAAGTGAAGAAACCGTTGAGCAGCGCGACGTAGACAGCCGCGAAGACGGTCACGAACGTCGCAGCAACGGTCATGAGGGTCGATGTCGCCATGGAAAAGGCGCCCGCTTGTCTCCGCTCTGCGCGGGCGTCGAGTTCTGCGAGGATCTGGCGCTGTTCGTCGGCGGATAATCTGCGAAATGCTGCAATCTTCTCGGCTACATTGTGCAGGTTCTGCTCGCTTCTTCGGACATGCTCGGCAGCGGCTGCGGCATGCGGGTCCGGACGTGATCGACTCATCCAGCGAGTTTGGCACGAAGGGGGGCGTGCGACCGCGGCGCTGACGCGCTGTGCAACCCGCCCCTTGACCGACGACATCCCGTTCACCGGTCTTACAGCGCCCTCCCAGGGACCACGGGACGTGCTCAGGGGAGGACCAAGTACGATGTTCTCTAACGTCGGCGGAGTGTGCCGTGCGGCGTGCGCCCGCCGGGGCGCGGGCATCATCGGCCCGACCGAGCAAAATGGAGTGCATCAGTGGCCTCAGTTCTTGAAAAGGTTCTCCGCGTCGGCGAGGGACGCACCCTCCGGCGCCTGGAGGCGTACGCGAAGGCGGTCAACGCCCTCGAGGACGACTTCAGCGAGCTGACCGACGACGAACTCATGCACGAGACCGTCGAGCTCCGCGAGCGCTACAGCAACGGCGAGTCGCTGGACGACCTCCTCCCCGAGGCGTTCGCCGCCGTGCGCGAGGCGTCCAAGCGGACGCTCGGCATGCGTCACTTCGACGTGCAGATCATGGGCGGAGCGGCCCTCCACCTGGGCAACATCGCCGAGATGAAGACCGGTGAGGGCAAGACGCTGGTGGCGACCACCGCGGCCTACCTCAACGCGATCGCCAGCCGCGGCGTGCACGTCATCACGGTCAACGACTACCTGGCGAGCTACCAGTCGGAGCTGATGGGCCGCGTCTTCCGCGCCCTCGGCATGACGACCGGCGTCATCCTCTCCGGCCAGACCCCGGAGGAGCGGCGCGAGATGTACGCCGCCGACATCACCTACGGCACGAACAACGAGTTCGGCTTCGACTACCTGCGCGACAACATGGCGTGGCAGGCGAGCGACATGGTCCAGCGCGGCCACTACTTCGCGATCGTCGACGAGGTGGACTCGATCCTCATCGACGAGGCGCGCACCCCGCTCATCATCTCCGGGCCGTCCTCGGGCGAGGCCAACCGCTGGTTCAACGAGTTCGCCAGCCTCGCCACCCGTCTGACGCCCGACGTCGACTACGAGGTGGACGAGAAGAAGCGCACCGTCGGCGTGCTGGAGCCCGGCATCGAGAAGGTCGAGGACTACCTCGGCATCGACAACCTGTACGAGTCGGCGAACACGCCGCTCATCTCGTTCCTCAACAACGCGATCAAGGCCAACGCCCTGTTCAAGCGCGACAAGGACTACGTCGTGATGAACGGCGAGGTGCTCATCGTCGACGAGCACACCGGCCGCATCCTGGTCGGCCGCCGCTACAACGAGGGCATCCACCAGGCGATCGAGGCCAAGGAGGGCGTCGAGGTCAAGGCCGAGAACCAGACCCTCGCCACGGTCACCCTGCAGAACTACTTCCGCCTCTACAAGAAGCTGTCCGGCATGACCGGCACCGCCGAGACCGAGGCGGCCGAGTTCATGAGCACCTACAAGCTCGGCGTCGTCCCGATCCCGACGAACAAGCCGATGCAGCGCAAGGACCAGCCGGACCTGGTCTACAAGAACGAGAAGGCCAAGTTCGACCAGGTCGTGGAGGACATCGCCAAGCGGCACGAGAAGGGCCAGCCGGTCCTGGTCGGAACCACGAGCGTCGAGAAGAGCGAGTACCTCTCGCGCCTGCTCGCGAAGAAGGGCGTCCGCCACGAGGTCCTGAACGCCAAGAACCACGCCCGCGAGGCCGCGATCGTCGCCCAGGCGGGACGCCTCGGCTCGGTCACGGTCGCCACCAACATGGCCGGCCGTGGAACCGACATCATGCTCGGCGGCAACGCCGAGTTCATCGCGGTTGCCGAGATGAATGCGCGCGGGCTCTCGCCGGTCGAGACCCCGGACGAGTACGAAGAGGCCTGGGAGGGCGTCTTCAACGAGGTCAAGGCCAAGGTCGCCGAGGAGGCCGAGAAGGTCATCGAGGCCGGCGGCCTCTACGTGCTCGGCACCGAGCGCCACGAGTCGCGCCGTATCGACAACCAGCTCCGCGGTCGTTCCGGCCGCCAGGGCGACCCGGGCGAGAGCCGGTTCTACCTGTCGCTCACCGACGACCTGATGCGCCTCTTCAACGCCGGCGCCGCGGAGAGCCTGATGGGTCGCACGAGCGTCCCCGACGACATGGCGATCGAGTCCAAGGTGGTCAGCCGCGCCATCCGCAGCGCCCAGTCGCAGGTGGAGGCGCGCAACGCCGAGATCCGCAAGAACGTCCTCAAGTACGACGACGTGCTCAACCGTCAGCGCGAGGCGATCTACAGCGACCGCCGGCACATCCTGGAGGGTGACGACCTGCACGAGCGCGTGCAGAAGTTCCTCACCGACGTGATCGATGACATCCTCGACCAGCACACCGGCGAGGGCAGCGGAGACGACTGGGACTTCGACGCGCTCTGGGCCGAGCTCAAGACGCTCTACCCGGTCGGGGTCTCCATCGACGAGGTCATCTCGGAGGCGGGCAATAAGGGTCGCATCAACCGCGACTTCATGCGCCGCGAGATCATGTCCGACGCCAAGATCGCGTACCAGAAGCGCGAGGAGTCGATCGGCTCCCCGGCGATGCGCGAGCTGGAGCGCCGCGTGGTGCTGTCGGTCATCGACCGCCGCTGGCGCGACCACCTCTACGAGATGGACTACCTCAAGGACGGCATCGGCCTGCGGGCGATGGCCCAGCGCGACCCGCTGGTCGAGTACCAGCGCGAGGGCTACGCCATGTTCCAGCAGATGATGGGCGCGATCCGCGAGGAGACCGTCGGCTTCCTCTTCAACCTCGAGGTGGAGGTCAACGAGGCTCCCGACGAGGTCGCCCCCGCGGTGGCCGCCAAGGGCCTCGGCCGCGGCGAGTCCGACGCCCGCCTCAGCTACTCCGCTCCCGGTGAGCAGGGCGAGGTCGAGGTGCGCAACCAGCGCGGCCAGCTCGAGAAGGCCGCCACGGACCGCGCCCAGCGACAGCAGCGCCAGGCCGCCCCCGCGCAGGCGGCTCCGCCCGCGCAGGGCGCGACGCAGCGCGGCGCATTCGGCCAGCGCGTGGAGGACGGGGAGGCTCCCGTCAACCGCGCGGAGCGGCGGGCGCAGGCCAAGAAGCGCTGAGCCGAGAGGTTCCGCGGACGGCGGGGTGGTCGACGACCGCCCCGCCGTCCGTCGTCTCGGGCGAGCCGTGGATGGCCGAAGGACGCACGCCCGCTACAGCACGGTGATCGCGGTCGCCCGCCAGCGCGTCCGGTGGCGTTCCAGCCGCAGGGCCACCGCTCGGGAGCGGGTCGGCTGGTGGATCATGACGACCGCCTCCACGATCGAGTCGCCGAGGCGATGCAGCAGCGGCTCGCCGACGCGCACGCGCGGGCGGCGGGCCTCGTCGCCCGTGACCTCCCGGGAGCGCGCGGCGATGACCGTGCGGCGCAGCAATTGGATGAAGACGGCGTCGCTGACCCAGCGGCCCAGCTGGTCGAGCGGCCGCGCGCCCGCCAGGATCTCGATGACGCAGAGCGCGAGCTTGGCGCAGAGCAGCCGGGCGTCCTCGCCGATGCCGGAGTCGGTCCGCAGCTCGGGGTCCGGCGCGTGCGGCGCAGGGCTCGCGCTCTGCGGTCCGCTCGGGCTCGCCGGCGGCTGTCCGGTCGCCCGGGCCGCCTCGCCGGGGTCGTCCGCCTCCTCGCGCTCGAGCGCCTCCTCGCGCTCGAGCGCCTCCTCGCGCTCGTCCGGCTCCAGCAGCGGCGGCACCAGCCGTAACGGCGGCCGGGCGGCGGGCGGACGATCGAGGCCGGGCAGATCGAGGCCGGGGCGGTCGAAGCCGGGGCGATCCAGGAATGGGGAGAGGAGTGCGTTCATTGCAGGCGGTGCTCGATTCTTTCTCGTCGACGTGGTCGTCGGTTCGTGGTGAACACTCAATCAGCGCGCCTCGCCGGTGGTCCAGGGCCTGAACGCGGGTGTGGACAACCGGTGCGGCACGGCTGCCCGCCGTGGTCTGTCTATAGTGGGGGAGTGTCGACGCTCAGTGATCTCGTCCATGCCCAAGGTCGTTCCTCCGAGGCGGACGTGGAGTGGCTCCACAGCCTCGTCGGCGACTGGCAGCTTCTGGCCGACCTGGCCTTCGCCGACATCGTGCTCTGGGTGCCGACCACCGACGACGACTTCGTCGCGGTCGCGCACGCCCGGCCGTCCAGCGCCGCGACGCTCTTCTACCGCGACTTCGTCGGCCAGCGCATCAAGCCGGAGTGGCGCCAGCAGGTCACCGACGCGTACCTGACCAAGCAGATCATCGACACCTCCGCCCCCGACTGGTACGAGGAGACGCCGACGCGCGTGCGCGCCGTCCCGGTCATCCGCCGGCTCAGCGTCCACTCGCCGCAGACCGCGGATGAGCCCGTCGCCGTCATCACGCGGCACACGAACCTCAGCGAGGCCCGCACCCCCAGCCGGCAGGAGCTGACGTTCAACGACTGCGCGAACGACCTGTTCGCCATGATCGCGACCGGCGACTTCCCCGACCTCGGCGCCCCCGCCGCCCCTCGCCGCGGCGCCCCGCGCGCGGCGGACGGCCTCATCCGCCTCGACGTCGACGGCATCACCACCTTCGCCAGCCCGAACGCGCTGAGCGCCTTCAATCGGATGGGCTTCACCGGTGAGCTGGAGGGCGAGTCGCTGGCGACCGTCACCACCAAGCTCCTCGCCGGCACCATCACGGTGGACGAGTCGCTCCCGCTGGTCGTCACCGGCCGAGCGCCGTGGCGCACCGACATCGAGGCGCGCGGGGTGACGGTGTCGCTGCGCACCATCCCGATCCGCAACCGCGGGGAGCGCGTCGGCGCGATCGTGCTCTGCCGCGACGTCTCCGAGCAGCGTCACCAGGAGCGCGAGCTGATCACCAAGGACGCGACGATCCGCGAGATCCACCACCGGGTGAAGAACAACCTCCAGACGGTCGCGTCTCTGCTGCGCATCCAGGCGCGCCGCACGCACTCGGAGGAGGCCCGCGAGGCCCTGAGCCAGGCGATGCGGCGCGTGGCGGCCATCGCCGTGGTGCACGACACCCTGTCGACCGGGCTCGCGCAGATCGTGGACTTCGACGACGTGTTCGACCGTGTGCTGCTGCTCGTGGCCGAGGTCGCCGCCAGCCACACCACGACGGTCCACCCCAAGAAGTCGGGCACCTTCGGCTCGCTGCCGAGCGAGTACGCGACGCCGCTGGCGCTCGCGCTGACCGAGCTCGTCACGAACGCCGTCGAGCACGGCCTGGCCGGGCGCGAGGGCCAGGTCGAGATCGTGGCGAACCGGACCGAGGACTCGCTGACCGTGAAGGTGGTCGACAACGGCTCCGGGCTGCCGGAGGGCAAGGTCGGCTCCGGGCTCGGCACGCAGATCGTGCGCACCCTGATCCAGGGCGAGCTCGGCGGCGCCATCGACTGGCACACCATGATGGGCCAGGGCACCGAGGTGACCATCGAGGTCCCGCTCCGCTACCTCACCACGGTCTGACCGCCGGGGCGGCGGACGAGAAACGCCGAGGGGCGCTTCCGGACGATGACGTCTGCTAGGTGTTCGGAAGCGCCGCCTCGGCGGCGATAGCGCTGTGTATCGGGAGTGTCGCTGTGATCAGGACGCGCGGCGGGCGCGGGCGGCGCGGCGCTTGAGAGCGCGGCGCTCGTCCTCGGAGAGACCGCCCCAGACGCCGGAGTCCTGGCCGGTCTCGAGGGCGTACTGCAGGCAGATCTCGGTCACGGTGCAGCGCGCGCAGACCGCCTTCGCCTTGTCGATCTGGTCGACCGCGGGTCCCGTGTTGCCGACGGGGAAGAACAGCTCGGGGTCCGCGGTCAGGCAGGCGGCTTTGTCGCGCCAATCCATGAAGATATGCTCCTTGTTTGCTGGATGTTTCCTGGCCCGAGGGGCCTAGAATGCAGGTAAGCAGCCGCGTTACAGGGTTCTTCAGATCCATGGGGAATGAGACCTGCCCACCACCCTGTGAGCACTAACTCGGCCTTGAATATGCTCCCATAGCAGTTGATTCGGATCAATAGTTTTGCATGAGATAACGCTGTGAACACGAGCCCGAAACGTCAGGATGCTATAGTGACCGATCCCTCTGATCAGCGGCCTGCCGAGCCACGTCCGGCCCCGTCCCGGCCTCCGCTGCTGATCGCCCTCGCGGTGATCCTGGCGCTGGAGGCGGCGCTGGTCACCGGACTCGCGGTCTGGCTGCTGTACGAGCTTCTCACGACGACCACGCGGTCGTACACCACCGCCGTCGCGATCACGATCCTCGTCGCGCTGGGCGCCGCCTGGCTGATCGCCACGCTGGTCGGCATCCTGCGCCTGCACGCGTGGGCGCGCGCCTCCATCGTCACCATCCAGATCCTGATGATCGCCGTCGCGGTCGGCAGCTTCCAGGGGCTGGTCGGCGGCCCCGACGTCGGCTGGGCGCTGCTCGTCCCCGCCGTCATCGCCGGCGTGCTGGCGCTCGCGCCGTCCGTCGTCCGGGCGACGGGCCGCCGCAATACGGAGTCACACGAATAGCGGGAGCGCGGGAAGAAAGCGCAGACTCGGTCTGTTATGCCCCACATCGTGACTGAACTCTCCGCACCGGCCCTCGCATCCCCGTCCACCATCCAGACCGCGGAGGCCGGCTACGCCGACTGGCGCGCCTGGCGGCTCGCCTCCGTCGCAGCCCCGACCGGCAACCTCGCGCTCATCGAGACCCGCTGGCTCGCGGACGACGACGAGACCACGCCGGAGCAGGCGCTCGCCGGGCACCCGGACACGGTCATCGCCACGGAACTCAGGCGCCGCAACCTGGACACCGGCGCCCCGGAGCGCGGCATCCGGCTCTGGGACGCGGACTCGCCGGCGATCCGTGCGTTCGAGACGATCGAGGCTTTCCCGTTCGATCCCTCCTGGATCGTGGAGGCCACGTTCACGCCCGTGAGCGACGAGCGCACCATCCCGTTCGAGCACATCCGCGACAACGGCCTCACCCGCGACCTCGTCGTGCCGGGCGACATCACCTTCGAGCGCGAGGGCGTCGAGTACACCCTCAGCGCGTTCGACGACGACGGCACCCTCCTGCTGGTGTTCGGCGACCCGACCAACGGCGACGACGGCCCGGACGGCACCTACGCCTCCGGCCGCTTCCTCTTCGTCACGCGCGACGGCGACCGAGCCGTCCTCGACTTCAACCGCGCCTTCGTGCCGCCCTGCGGCTTCTCGGACCAGTACAACTGTCCGCTGCCGCCCCGGAACAACCGCTTCCCCGTCCCCGTCACCGCGGGCGAGAAGCGCGTCGTGCTCCGCGACGGCGCCGCGCACTGAGCCTCGGCTCGCCCTCTGCTTCACCCCTCGAACACCCCCACTCCACACAGCACAGGAGAACTCCGTTGAGAAAGACCCCCCTGCTCGCCACGATCGCGATCGGCATCGCCGCCTCCCTGGCGCTCGCCGGCTGCTCCGGCGCGTCCTCGTCGTCCTCGGCCGGCACTGACGCATCCATCGCCGTCGGCTCGCTCTACGAGCCCGTCAACCTGGACAACACCGCCGGCGGCGGCCAGGGCGTCACCGAGGCCCTGAACGGCAACGTCTACGAAGGCCTGTTCAAGCTCACCGACGACGGCAAGGTCGAGCCGCTGCTCGCCACGAAGTACACGACCAGCGCCGACGGCCTCACCTACACGTTCACCCTCCGTGACGGGGTGAAGTTCCACTCCGGCAAGGCGCTCACCAGCGAGTCCGTCAAGACCAGCATCGAGCGCGTGCTCGCGAACGACTCCCAGTCGGCCCGCAAGTCGCAGCTGGCGGTCATCTCCGGCATCCAGACCCCCGACGACAAGACCGTCGTGATCTCGCTGAAGTCGCGCTCCATCTCGCTGCCCTACAACCTCAGTTACGTCTGGATCTACGGCCCGGGAACGACGAACTACAAGACGGCGGAGGACGGCACCGGCCCGTACACTCTCGGCACCTGGAAGCGCGGCAGCTCGCTGAGCCTCGAGCGCTGGAACGGCTACTGGGGCACGAAGGCGAAGAACAAGGAGGTCGTCTACGACTACTTCACCGACGCCAGCGCCCTCTCCAACGCCCTGCTGACCAACCAGGTCGACATCGTCACCAGCATCCAGAGCCCCGACTCGCTGACCCAGTTCGAGGGCAACAAGAACTACACGATCAGCAACGGGAAGTCGACGACGAAGGAGCTCCTGGCCTTCAACGACAAGGTCGCGCCCTTCGACAACGCGGAGGTCCGCAAGGCGGTCTACTCGGCGATCGACACCAAGAAGCTGCTCAGCTCGATCTGGGGCAAGTACGGCACGCTCATCGGCTCGATGGTCCCGCCGAGCGACCCCTGGTACGAGGACCTCACCAAGGTCAACCCGTACGACGTGACGCTGGCGAAGAAGGAGCTGGCCGCGGCCGGCCTCCCGAACGGCTTCACCTTCACCCTCGACACCCCCACCTACGACCCGCACCCCGCGGTCGCGGAGTTCCTGAAGAGCGAGCTCGCCAAGGTCGGCATCACGGTGAACATCAACTCCATCTCGGCCGACCAGTGGTACACCAAGGTGTTCAAGAACCACGACTTCACCGCGACCCTGCAGGAGCACGTGAACGACCGCGACGTGGTCTGGTACGGCAACCCCGACTTCTACTGGGGCTACGACAACCCGCAGGTCACCGCGTGGGTGAACGAGGCCGAGCAGTCCACCACCACGGCGGAGCAGACCGCGAAGCTCAAGCTCGTCAACGAGCAGATCGCGAAGGACGCCGCCAGCGCGTGGCTGTACCTCTACCCGCAGATCGTGGTGGCGTCGAGCTCGGTGAGCGGCTACCCGGTGAACGGGCTCAACTCCCAGTTCTACGCGTACGACATCACCAAGAAGTAGGCACCACCGCCGATGCTCGGGAGGCCCGGACCGGGTCTCCCGAGCATCTACGCTTGACATGACCATGACCTCGTATCTCCTCCGCCGCACCGCGTTCCTCGTGGTGTCCCTGCTGCTGGCGATGGTCGTGCTGTTCTTCCTGCTGCGGGTGCTGCCGGGCGACCCGGCGAACGCCCTGCTGTCGGCCAGCGCGACGCCGGAGCAGATCAAGGCCGCGCAGGAGCAGGTCGGCAGCAACCTGCCGCTCGCGCAGCAGTTCGTGAACTGGTTCGGCTCGCTCCTGACGCTGAACCTCGGGCAGTCGTTCATCACGTCCCTCCCGCTCGGCCCGGAGATCGCTTCGCGGCTGGCGGTGACCATCCCGCTCACGCTGCTGGCGTTCGTGCTCGCGCTCGTCCTCGCGCTGCCGATCGGCTTCGTCGCCGCCTGGAAGGCCGACCGCTGGTACGGCCTCGTGCTGTCCGCCTTCTCGCAGCTCGGCATCGCCGTCCCGGTGTTCTGGGTGGGCATCCTACTGGTGGACGCCTTCGCGGTGAACCTGCGCTGGTTCCCGTCCGGCGGGTTCCCGCGCGACGACTGGGCCGACCCCGCGGCGGCGCTGCAGTCGCTCGCGCTGCCGGTCGTGACGATCGCCATCGTGATGAGCGCGTCCATCGCCCGGTATGTGCGCAGCGCGACGCTCGACGTCATCGGCAGCGACTACCTGCGCAACGCCCGCGCGCTCGGCTCCGGCTTCGGGCGGGCGATGTGGCGGCACGGCCTGCGCAACGGCGCGGTGCCGGTCATCTCCATCCTGGGCATCGAGCTCGCGACGACGTTCCTCGGCGCCGTCGTGGTGGAGAGCGTCTACACGTTGCCGGGCCTAGGCAGCATGCTGCTCACGGCGATCCATCAGCACGACTACCCGGACATCCAGGGCATCCTGTTCGTCTCGACGCTGCTGGTGCTGATCGTCGGCTTCCTCGCCGACATCGCGCAGCGGCTGATCGACCCGCGGCTGCGGCAGAGCATCTCGGGCAACCGATGAGCGCGGTCGTGGAGCAGGCGGCGCAGACCGCGCCGGACCCGCGGCAGCGGGCACGCCGGCGCGCGCGCCGCTCGGTGACGCTCGGGATCGGGCTGACCCTGGTGGGCATCGTCGTGCTCGTCGCGGCGATCTCGTTCGTGTGGCTTCCGTTCACCCAGGGCGACACCTCGGGGGGCCGGCTGCAACAGCCGGGTGCCGCGCACTGGCTGGGCACCGACATCTTCGGGCATGACCTCACGACGAAGCTCATGATCGGCGCGCGCATCGCGCTGGCCGTTGGCGTCGGCGCGGTCCTGATCGGCGCCGTGGTCGGCGTCACGATCGGGATGCTGGCCGCCTTCGCGACGCGCTGGCTGGACGACACCATCTCGGCGGTGCTGGACATCATCATCGCTTTCCCCGTGCTGCTGCTCGCCATGCTGATCGTGGCGGCCCAGGGTGCTTCGCTCGGCACGGCCATCCTGGCGATCGGACTGGCGATGTCCGCGGTCGTCGCCCGGCTCACCCGGGTGCTGTCCAAACGCGTGCTCGCGCAGCAGTACGTGACGGCGGCGCGGACCTCCGGCACGTCGTGGGGCGGTGTCGTCGCCCGGCACGTGTTCCCGAACATCTGGCCGACCCTCGGCGTCAACCTTGCGCTCCAGTTCGGGGTCGCCGTGCTCGCGGAGGCGAGCCTGTCGTACCTCGGCCTCGGCGCGCCGTCGCCCAACGCCTCGTGGGGTCGCCTGCTGCAGGAGGCGCAAGGCACCGTCGCCGTCGCGCCGGTCGGCGCGATCGCGCCCGGCGTGGCGCTCGTCGTGCTCGTGGTCGGCGTCAACCTGATCGCGGACGGCCTGCGCGACGTGGCCGACCCGACCAGGAGGAGGTCGCGATGATCCTCGACGTGCGGAACCTCGGCGTCACGGCCCGGGACGGGTCGCCGCTGGTGTCGGACGTGTCGTTCCGGCTCGACGCGGGGGAGCGGCTGAGCCTGATCGGGGAGTCCGGGTCGGGTAAGTCGCTGACCTCGTTCGCGATCACCGGCCTCCTGCCGGACGGCCTGACCGCCACCGGGAGGGTGGAGCTCGCCGGCGTCCAGGTGGTCGGCGCGAAGGAGCGGGCGTTGGTCCCGCTGCGCGGCCGGACGGCGTCGACCGTCTTCCAGGAGCCGCTGACGGCCCTCGACCCGTTGATGCGGCTCGGCGCGCAGGTGGCGGAGCCGCTGCGCCGCCACCTCGGGCTGCGCGGCGCCGCGCTGCGCGACGCCGTCCACACGGCGCTCGAGGAGGTCCGCCTCCCGGACCCGGAGCGGATCGCGCGCGCCTACCCGCACGAGATCTCGGGAGGCCAGCGCCAGCGGGTCGCCATCGCCGCCGCGCTCGCCTGCCGCCCGCAGCTGCTCATCGCCGACGAGCCGACCACGGCGCTCGACGTGACCGTGCAGGCGGACATCCTCGCTCTCCTCGACTCCCTGGTGGCCGAGCGGGGGATGGCGCTGCTGTTCGTCAGCCACGACCTCGCGGTCGTCTCCCGCATGACCGAGCGCGCGCTGGTGCTGCGCGCGGGGCGCGTGGTGGAGGAGAGCACGATCGAGCGCATCCTCACCGCCCCCGCCGACCCGTACACGGCCGAACTGGTGCGCAGCGCGCGCGAGCTGGACTCCGCCCTGGAGGTGCGATGACCGCCGTCCTCGAGCTCCGCGACGCGGGCTTCCGCTACCGCCGCGCCGCCGCTCCGGCGCTGGAGGGCGTCTCGTTCGCCGTGGAGCCGGGCCGCAGCGTCGGCCTGGTGGGGGAGTCCGGCGCGGGCAAGACCACCCTGCTGTCGCTGCTCCTCGGGCTGACCGGCCCGACCTCCGGAAGCGTCCTCTTCGACGGGCGGCCGCTGGACCGGCGCGACCGCGCGCTGATGCGGGAGTTCCGCCGCAGCGTGCAGACCGTCTTCCAGGACCCGTACTCCTCGCTCGACCCGCGCCAGAGCGTCGGCCGGATCGTGGCCGAGCCGCTCGCCTCGCTCCGGATCGCGTCCGGCGCGGACGCCCGCGCCCGGGTCGCGGAGGCGCTGCGCGCGGTCGCACTGCCCGAGGACGCGGCAGGCCGCTACCCGCACGAGTTCTCCGGCGGCCAGCGTCAGCGCATCGCGATCGCCCGCGCGATCGTCTCGCGGCCCCGCGTCCTCCTCGCCGACGAGCCGGTCAGCGCGCTCGACGTGACCACGCGCATCCAGATCATCGAGCTCCTGGGCGGGCTGGCCGCGCAGGAGGGTATGACGGTGGTCATGGTCTCCCACGACCTCAGCGTCGTCGCCACCCTGTGCGAGGAGACCGTCGTCCTGCGCTCCGGCCGCGTGGTCGAGCAGGGGCCGACCCGCGACGTGCTCGGCGTCCCGAGCGACGCGTACACGCAGCGGCTCATCGCGTCGGTGCCGCGGCTGCCCGCCTGATCAGCCGCGCGGCCACACCGGGAGCACGTCGCGCTTCCACGTCGCGTTCGTGACGCCCGCCCACGCGGTGTAGAGCGCGACCGCTGCCGTCGCCAGCCCCAGCCAGCCGCCGGCCTGCGTCGCCCCGGCCGCGCCCGCCAGGTCGCCGATCGACAGCGCGACGAAGGTGAGGGTCAGCAGGACGAACACCGTCAGCGTCGCGCCGTTGGTCTTCGCCGCCGCGACCGTCATGAGCGACGTGAAGATCGTCCAGGCCAGCAGGAAGAACCCGACTCCGGCCGAGCCGGCGTCCTCCGCCAGCCCCGGCGCCGTGCGCAGCCACCAGAACGCCAGCCAGAAGGCGCCGTAGGACGTGAAGGCGGTGGCCCCGAAGGTGTTGCCGCGCGCGAACTCCCACAGCCCGGCCGCGAACTGCGTCAGGCCGCCGCAGAAGAGCGCCATCGCGACCGCGGTGGCGCCGGCCTCGGTGACGATCCCCGCGTTGGCGAGGCTCAGCAGCATCGTCGTGAGCGCGAACGCGGCCAGGCCGAGCGGGCCGGGGTCGGCGACCCCGGCCCGGGCCGTGTCCGGGGCCGTGGCCGGGGTGGTGGATGGGGCGATGGCCCGCTCGGCGGTTGCGCTCATGCTGTGCACTCCTTCGTACGAGGTCGGCCGGACCGGCCGTCCCTCGACCCTAGAATGCCAGATGGGAGATTGCAAACACCTCTGCTCAGTCGAGCCCGAGCTTCTTCCGCAGCGACGCCACGTGTCCGGTCGCCTTCACGTTGTAGAGCGGCAGCCGGACGGTGCCGTCCGGGTTCAGCACGAAGGTGGAGCGGATGACGCCGGTGACCGTCTTGCCGTAGAGCTTCTTCTCGCCGTACGCGCCGTACGCGCTGTGCACCGCGAGGTCCTCGTCGGACAGCAGCGGGAAGTTGAGGCGCTCCTGCTCCTGGAACTCCTTGTTCTTGGCGGGGGCGTCCTTCGAGATGCCGATGACGCGGTAGCCGCTGGAGGCGAGCGAGTTCAGGTTGTCGCGGAAGTCGCAGGCCTCCGTGGTGCAGCCGGGCGTCATCGCGGCCGGGTAGAAGTAGACGATCACGTTGTCGCCGGAGTAGTCGGAGAGCGAGACGGGCGTGCCGTCCTGGTCCTGGAGCGTGAAGGCGGGCGCGGGCTGTCCCGCTTCGAGTCGAACCTCAGTCATGACACCATTCTGCCGTGCCCGCGGCGCCGGGAGTCCGCGCTCAGCGCGCGAAGGTGGCGAGGAGGCGCTGCAGCGAGTCGAGGCGCGCGCGCCCGGTCTCGCCGAGGCGGCCCTCCTCGACGGCCTCGATGATCGCGCAGTCGGGGGCGTCGGGCAGGTGCGTGCAGCCGCGCGGGCAGTCCTCGGCGATGGCGGCCAGGTCGGTGAACGCCTTGAGGATGCTGGCGGTGTCCACATGCCCGAGCCCGAACGAGCGCACGCCCGGAGTGTCGATGACCCAGCCGTGGCCCTCGGCGTTCTCCACCCGCAGAGACACCGTGGAGGACGACGTGTGCCGGCCGCGGCCGGTCACCACGTTGACGTGCCCGGTCGCGCGCTTGGCTCCGGGCACGATCGCATTCACGAGCGTGGACTTGCCGACGCCCGAGTGGCCGACCACCACGGTGTCGTGGCCGACCAGGGCGGCCTTTATCTCCTCCACCGGGATGTGGTCCTCCCGGCTGGTGAACACCGGGAGGTCGAGGCCGGCGAAGTTCTCCAGGAACGGCGCCGGGTCGGCGAGGTCGATCTTGGTGACGCAGAGCATCGGCTCGATTCCGGCGTCGTACGCGGCGACCAGGTAGCGGTCGACCAGCCGGGTGCGCGGCTCCGGGTTGGCCGCGGCCACGACGATGAGCATCTGGTCGGCGTTGGCGACGATCACGCGCTCCACGTCGTCGGTGTCGTCCGCGCTGCGGCGCAGCAGGGTCGAGCGCGGCTCGATGCGCACGATGCGGGCGAGCGTGCCCTCCTCGCCGGTGGTGTCGCCGACGACGGCCACGCGGTCGCCGGTGACGATCGGCTTGCGCCTCAGCTCGCTCGCGCGCGCCGCCGTGACCTGGCGCTCGTCGGCGGTGTCCTCGTCCAGCAGCACCGTGTACCGGCCGCGGTCGACGCCGAGGACGCGCGCGATCTCGGCGTCCGCGTGCTCCGGCCGGGTCTTGGTGCGCGGCCGGTTCCCTTTCGGGTTCGGCCGGGAGCGGATGGTGGACTCGTCGTAGAGGTCGTACTCGTCGTCCTCGTCGTCGTCATCCGACCACCAGGACATCTACGCCGCCGTGCCTTCGCCGAGCATCCTGGTCCAGAGCTGCGGGAACTGCGGGAGGGTCTTGGCGGTGGTGGCGATGTTCTCGATCTCCACGCCGGGGACGACCAGGCCGACGATCGCGCCCGCGGTCGCCATCCGGTGGTCCTCGTAGCTGCGCCAGACGCCGCCCGTCAGCGGCTTCGGCTCGATGCGGAGACCGTCCTCCAGCTCGGTCACGGCGCCGCCGAGACCGTTGAGCTCGGCCGCGAGGGCGGCGAGCCGGTCGGTCTCGTGATGGCGGATGTGGCCGATGCCGGTGATCTCGCTCGTGCCGTCGGCGAAGGCCGCGATGGCCGCGATCGCCGGGACGAGCTCGCCGCCGGTGGAGAGGTCGATCGTGATCGGCCGGATGCGCTCCGGGCCCGTCACGGTGAGGCGGTCGCCGTCCTTCGTCACGGTCGCGCCGAAGAGCGGCAGCAGATCGGCGAGGTCGGCGCCCACCTGCGTGGTCGACTCCGGCCAACCGGTGATCGTGACCGAGCCGCCGGTGACGACGGCGGCCGCGAGGAACGGGGCCGCGTTGGAGAGGTCGGGCTCGATGTCGACGTCGCGGGCGGCGATGGCGCCGGGGCGGACGACCCAGCGGCCGATCTCCGGCGACTCCACCGTCACGTCGCGTGCGGCGAGGGCGGCGATGGTCATCTCGATGTGCGGGAGGCTGGGGAGGCGCTCGCCGGAGTGCGTGAGGTCGATGCCCTCCTCGAACCGGCTCGCCGACAGCAGCAGGGCGCTGACGAACTGGCTGGAGCTGGATGCGTCGATCCCGATGGCGCCGCCCTCGACCGTGCCGGTGCCGTGCACCGTGAACGGGAGGGCGCCGCGGCCGTCGTCGTTCACGTCGACGCCGAGCGCGCGCAGCGCGGCGATGATCGCGCCCATCGGCCGGCCGCGGGCCGAGTCGTCGGCGTCGAACATGGTCGGGCCGAGCGCCAGACCGGCGAGCGGCGGTACGAAGCGCATGACGGTGCCCGCCTGGCCGCACTCGATGGTGGTGCTGCCGAGCAGCTCCTCCGCCGGCGTGATGAGGAAGTCGGCGCCGAACTCGCTCTCGCCCGGCTTCTCGACGATCGAGACGCCGAGCGCGCGCAGCGCCTCCACCATGTTGGCGGTGTCGCGCGAGTGCAGGGGCGCGCGCAGCAGCGACGAGCCGTCGGCGAGGGCCGAGAGCACCAGCTCGCGCGCGGTCAGCGACTTGGAGCCGGGGAGCGAGACGGAGGCCGTGACCGGGCCGCCGGCGACCGGCGCGGGCCACAGCCTGTTCGGCTCCTCGGCGCGGTTGTCGCCGTACGGATCGAAGTCAGGGGCGGAATATTTCGAGATGAGCATTGTTGTCAAGATTATCCGCGATCGAGCCCGAAGGAAGGACCGGCCCGTGCCAGCAGCAACCGCTGTCCTCGACGCCCCGCGCACCCGTGCGCTGGCGCCGTCGTCGGTCCGACCCTCCCGACGGGTCGCTCGGCGGTCGCCGCAACTAGACTGGCCGGTGATGAGCACCGAAACCGAGGACAAGGGCGCGCTGTTCGAAGAGCAGGCGCTTCCCTTCATGGACCAGCTCTACGCGGCCGCACTGCGCATGACGCGCAACCCGGCGGACGCGCAGGACCTGGTGCAGGAGACGTACGTGAAGGCGTACGCCGCCTTCGCGCAGTTCCAGCAGGGCACGAACCTGAAGGCGTGGCTGTACCGCATCCTCACCAACACGTTCATCAACACCTATCGCAAGAAGCAGCGTGAGCCGTACCAGGGGACGATCGACGAGCTCGAGGACTGGCAGCTCGGCGGCGCGGAGTCGATCTCCGCGTCCTCCAGCCGCTCGGCCGAGGCGGAGGCGATCGACCACCTGCCCGACAGTGCCGTCAAGGACGCGCTGCAGGCCATCCCGGAGGACTTCCGGCTGGCCGTCTATCTCGCCGATGTCGAGGGATTCTCCTACCAGGAGATCGCCGACATCATGAAGACCCCGATCGGCACCGTCATGAGCCGCCTCCACCGCGGCCGACGGATGCTCCGGGAGCTTCTGACCGACTACGCGCACGAGCGCGGGCTCTCAGCGGTCCAGGGCCCGGCCGTGCAGACCACCAGGAGAACGAAATGACCGACTGCGGCTGTGAGAAGGCGAAGGCCGAACTCGAGGAGTACCTGCGCAACGAGCTCTGCAACGAGGATGCTGCAGACGTCCGCGAGCACCTCGCGAACTGCGACGGCTGCTCGAGCGAGGCGCACCTGAACGTCGTGCTCACCGAGGTGGTGCAGCGCGCCTGCAAGGAGACCGCGCCGGAGACCCTCCGCACCGAGGTGCTGCTGCGCATCCGGTCGTTCCAGGCGTCTGTGCACTGAGGGTCCCGCCCCGATTCGTCACGAATGTCGCGTTTCCCGCGCGGAATGGCGCGATTCGTGACGAATGTTCTGTGCGGCTGACCGCGCGATTCGTGACGAATGCCGGCGGCTCAGGCGATGGAGCCGGGGACCTCCTGCAGGAAGAACAGGCCGCCGAGCGGGTCGGTGACCTGCGCGAAGCGACCGAACTCGCTGTCCCAGGGGTCGCGGATCGCGGTGCCGCCGAGTTCCACCACGCGCGCGACGGCCGCGGCGGCGTCCTGCACGCCGAAGTACACGACCCAGTGCGACGGCACGTCCGGCGGCAGCATGCCGTCGGCGTCGTAGACCCCGCCGCTCGGCGACTCCGGGTCTCCGAAGGTCAGGTAGCGGAAGTCCGCGGTGTCGCCGAGCACCTTCGTCTGCCAGCCGAAGACGCGCGTGTAGAACTCGACCTGCTCCGCGTAGCTGCGGGCGTACAGCTCGTGCCAGGACAGCCCGCCCGGCTCGGCGACGAGCTCGAAGCCGCGGTGCTGCTCGGGCTCCCACAGCCCGACGACCGCTCCGCCCGGGTCGGCCACCACCGCGAGCCTGCCCTGATCGCCGACCGCCATCGTGGGGGAGAGCAGCTGCGCGCCCGCCGCCGTGGACGCCCGTTCGCCGGCCTCGGCGTCCTCCACCAGCAGATACGTGAGCCACGCGTTCGGCCGGGAGCCCTCCATCGCCTCGCCCAGCCCGGCGACCAGGCGGCCGTCCCGGCGGAAGGTCACGTAGCCGCCGTACTCGCCGCCGCCGGCCTCGGCGGTCCAGCCGAACAGCGACGTGTAGAACTCCTGGGCGCGAGGGAGGTCGGTGGCGGCGTAGTCCACCCAGCAGGGCTCGCCGAGGCGGTGCGTGGTCACGACGGTCATGGCGTCAACGTACGCCCGGCGGAGGCCGCCCGGCTAGGGAGGCGCTAGGCCGGCCTCGCCGTCGCGGCCGGTCCTCCCGCCGACGCCGTCGCCGTCCGCGGCAGGAGCAGCGCCGCGATCAGCCCCGTCGCGCCGAGCACCGCCACCACGGCCATCGCGATGCCGTACGCCTCGCCGCCGCGCTGGAGGTTCGCCACCAGGATCGTGCCTGCGATGGCGGTGCCGAAGGTCGAGCCGAGGTTGGAGACGCTGCGCGAGAGCCCGGAGATCTCGCCCTGCACCCGCTCCGGGAACGCCGACTGCACCACGTTCACCGACGGCGTCAGCATCAGGCCGAGGCCGGCGCCGATCAGGAAGAGGCCGGGCACGAACGGCCAGCCGCCCGTGGTCCCTTCGACCAACGCGATCAGCAGCACCACCCCGGGGACGCAGAGCACGAACCCCGTGATGATCAGCCCGCGCTGCGAGAACCGGCGGGCCAGCCTCCCGGCCAGCAGCGACGTCAGCAGCAGCCCGACCGTCGCCGCCGTGAAGATGACGCCGGTCTGGATCGCGTTGTAGCCGCGCACCACCTGGAGGTACGCCGACACCGTGAACGACGTGCCCATCAGGATCACCCACTGCAGGTTCTGGGTGATCAGCGCGAGGTTCGACACGCGCACGCGGAACAGGCTCGTGGACAGCAGCGGCACCTTCCCGGCCCGTTCGCGCCGCCGCACCCAGAGGAAGAACCCGACCAGGATCGCGACGCCCACGAGGACGAGCACGAGCATCAGCGGCACGCTGGTGTCGGCGGCGAGGATCCCCATCACCAGCACGAACAGCCCGAGCGCCGAGAGGATCGCGCCGACCGTGTCGAACGGCCGCTTCGGGTCGGCGGGGAGCGGGTCGGTGAGCGAGCGGCTGAGCAGCAGGATGAGCGCGATCACGAGCGCCTGGAACAGGAACGCGGCCCGCCAGCTGATCCCGGTCGTGATCAGCCCGCCGATCAGCGGCCCCGCCGCCGCGCCGACGCCGCCCATCCCGCTGATGATCCCGAACGCGACCGCGCGGGTCGGGATGTCCGGGAGGCAGATCGTGGTGAGGATGTAGACCGGCGGGATGAGCATGGCCGTGCCGATGCCCTCCAGCAGCGAGTTGCCGAGGATGACCGCCCACAGCCCGGGCGCCGCCGCCGTGATGAGCGCGCCGACGCCGTAGACGACCAGGCCGATCAGGAAGCTGCGCTTGCGGCCGATGTTGTCGGTGAGCTTGCCCATCGGGATCATGAGGGCCGCCATCGTCAGCAGGAACAGCGTGATGCTGAGCTGGATGCCCTGGACGGTCGTGCCGAGGTCCCGTGACATGTCGTTGATCATCACGTTCATGTTGGAGCCGGCGAAGCTGCAGATGAACTGCGCGAGGGCCAGCGGGGCGATGATGCGGCGGATCGTGGACTGCGATGCGGCGGCGGTCGTTCCGGTCATGTCGGCTCCCGGTCTCTGCTCCTGCTCCCTGCTTCGGCCGGATCGTACTGCGCCCCGATCGCCCCGCGCAATCGGTCTTGCCGCCGCCGATCCCGCCGCGTTAGGGCGCGCCCGTCCGGCGTCGCCGGCGTCACCCGGCGGCGTGCGGCCGGAGCCGAAGGGGGACCCCATGCCCGCAGCGTTCCGTGGCCGCACGCCGCGGCCCCAGCTGACCAGCCCGCGGAACCGCTATGTCTCCCAGATCGGCGACGCGGAGGTCCCGGAGTCACAGGCGGCCAACATCCGCAACGCTCCTACACGATCGGCGCGCTCGTCGACCTGCCGGGGCCTGGGGCGCACGGTGTGATCTTCACGGGCGGCACGCTGCACCGCGTCGTCGTGGATGTCAGCGGCGAGCCCTACGTCGACCTGGAGCGGCAGGCGGCCGCGATGCTGGCGCGGGAGTAGCGGGGACGGCCCGCGCTGTCGGCCTCGACGGTGTCGGGAGCCGCCGATACGTTGGCCGTATGGCCATCGACGACTTCCGTGTCCACGTGCCCGACGACGTCCTGGCGGACCTGAGGGACCGCCTCGCGCACACCCGCTACCTGCGCTCGCCGCGGGCCGGCTGGGAAGGCGGGCTCGGCGGCGAGGAGTTGCGTACGCTGGTCGACGGCTGGCTGGCCTTCGACTGGCGCGCGGAGGAGGAGCGGCTGAACGCCGTCGAGCAGCACGTCGCCGACGTGGCCGGTCACCGCCTGCACTTCGCCCGCGTGCGGGGCACGGGAGCCGGGCCGCACACTCCGCTGCTGCTCCTGCACGGCTGGCCGAGCGCGTTCGTCGAGTACCTCCCGCTCGCGCGGCTGCTGTCGGATTCGTTCGACGTCGTCATCCCGTCGCTCCCCGGGTTCGTCCACTCGGAGGCACTGGAGCCGCCGCTGACCCGGCGGGCGATCGCGGACACGCTGCACGGTCTGATGACCGAGGCGCTCGGCTTCGAGCGCTACGCGACCTTCGGCGGCGACATCGGCGGGGGAGCGTCCACCTGGCTGGGGGTCGACCACCCGGAGAGCGTCGTCGGCATCCAGCTCCTGAGCGGGCCGTTCCCGGAGGGCGACCCGGTGGACGACGATGAGGCGCGCTACCTCGCCGCTCTGGACGAGTACGACCGCCTCGACGGCGGCTACAGCGAGATCATGCTCACCCGCCCCGACACGATCGCGGCCGCGCTGAACGACTCCCCGGCCGGGCTGCTCGCCTGGATCGCCGACAAGTGGCACGACTGGATCGACGACAGGGAGGAGGGCGCCTGGCAGCGCGTGGTCGACTCCGGCGTCCTCTACACGATCGCGACGCTGTACTGGAGCACCGAGAGCATCGGGACGTCGTTCCAGCAGTACTACGACTACGACCAGAACCCGCCCCGCCCGCCGCTCGCGGCGCCGGTCGGCGTCTACCTCGCGCGGGAGCCGGCCATGGCGGGCTTCCCGCGCTCACTGGCCGAGCGGGCGGCGCCGCGGCTGCTGGCGTTCGTGGAGGCGCCGGCGGGCGGGCACTTCGCCGGGTTCGAGTATCCCGAGCGCGCTGCGGAGGCGATCCGCGCGTTCCACGAGCGGGTGCGGGAGGCCTGACCCGGCGTCAGACCGACCGCAGGAACGACGACACGATGTCGAGCGAGCCCGGCACGATCCGGTAGTACGCCCAGGTGCCGCGCTTGCTGCGCCTGAGGAACCCGGCCTCCACCAGGATCTTGAGGTGGTGCGACACCGTGGGCTGCGAGAGTTCGAGCGGCTCGGTGAGGTCGCAGACGCACGCTTCGCCGTCGTCGTGCGCGGCGACCATCGAGAGCAGCCGGAGCCGGGCCGGGTCGGCCAGCGCCTTCATCGCGCGCGCGACCGAGGCGGCGTTCTTCTCGCTGATGACCTCGCGGGTGATCGGCGCGCAGCAGGCCTGGAGGTCGCGCAGGGGGAGGAGCTCGGTGATCGCCATGCGTCGATCATCGCGCATACATTGACAACCGTCAATGTATGTGTTCATCCTGGGTTCATCGACAACCGTCGATGTTGAAGGGAGAATGTACATGGGATGCTGCGACACCACCGAATGCCAGCCGCTGCCGGACGGGTCCTGCCCGCCCGATTGCTGCTGACAGCACAGCGCTGTTGACAGCACAGCGCTGCTGACGGCACGGTGGGCCGCCGCTCCCCGCGGGCAGCGGCCCACCCTCTTCCCCGAACCTGGAGACCCCGAATGACCGACACCACCCCGACCGTCCTCTTCGTCTGCGTCCACAATGCCGGCCGCTCGCAGATGGCCGCGGGCTACCTGAGCGCGCTCGGCGGGGACCGGGTGCGCGTGCTGTCCGCCGGCTCAGAGCCCGCCGACCGGCTCAACCCGATCGCGGTGCAGGCGATGGCGGAGGAGGGCATCGACATCGCCGCGAACACGCCCGCGATCCTCACCACCGAGGCCGTGAAGGAGTCCGACGTCGTCATCACGATGGGGTGCGGCGACACGTGCCCGATCTTCCCGGGCAAGCGCTACGAGGACTGGGACCTCACCGACCCCGCCGGCCGGCCGATCGAGGAGGTGCGGCCGATCCGCGACGAGATCAAGCGGCGGGTGGAGAACCTGCTCGCCGAGGTGCGGGGGTAACGGAGGAGATCCACCACGGCGTACCCCCGAAACGCAGCAAACGGAGGAGCCGCGACCCGAAATGGGCCGCGGCTCCTCCGTTCGTAGCGCGGACTAGAGCGTCAGCGCGCGCTGGATGAGCAGCGACTGCTCCTGCGCGTGGCGCTTCGCCGAACCCGCGGCCGGGGAGGCCGACGCGGGCCGGGAGATGACGCCGATCGGACGCGGGCCGAGCTTGGAGGTCTCCAGGATGATGTACGGCCACGCGCCCTGGTTCTCCGGCTCGTCCTGCACCCACACCAGCTCGGCGTCGGGGTAGGAGTCGGCCACGGCCTTCAGCTCGGCGGCGGGGAGCGGGTAGAACTGCTCCACGCGCACCAGCGCGATCTCCGGGTTGGGGTTCTTCTCCAGCTCGTTCACGAGGTCGTGGTAAAGCTTGCCCGCCATGAACAGCACGCGCTTGACGGCCGACTTGTCGGTGATCCGCGCATCGTCGATGACCGGCTCGAACTTGCCGTTCGTGAAGTCCGCGACGTCGCTGGACGCGCCGCGCAGGCGCAGCATCGCCTTCGGCGTGAAGACCACGAGCGGCCGGCGCGGCCGGGCGTACGCCTGGCGGCGCAGCAGGTGGAAGTACGACGCCGGGGTCGACGGACGCGCGACGGTCATGTTGTTCTCGGCGCACAGCTGCAGGTAGCGCTCGATGCGGGCGCTGGAGTGGTCCGGCCCCTGACCCTCGTAACCGTGCGGGAGCAGCAGCACGAGCGACGAGCGCTGTCCCCACTTCTGCTCGGCCGAGGAGATGAACTCGTCGATGATGATCTGGGCGCCGTTGGCGAAGTCGCCGAACTGCGCCTCCCACAGCACCAGCGCGTCGGCCCGCTCGACCGAGTAGCCGTACTCGAAGCCCATCGCCGCGTACTCGCTGAGCAGCGAGTCGTAGATCCAGAACTTCGCCTGGTTGTCGCTGAGGTTCGCCAGCGGCAGCCATTCCTGGCCGTTGGTCCGGTCGTGCAGGACCGCGTGGCGCTGCACGAAGGTGCCGCGGCGGGAGTCCTGGCCGACGAGGCGCACCGGGGTGCCCTCCAGCAGCACGCTGCCGAGCGCCAGCAGTTCGCCGAAGCCCCAGTCGATGCCGCCGTTGCGGCTCATGTCGCTGCGCTTGTTGAGCAGCTGCTGGAGCTTGGGGTGCACCGTGAAGCCCGCGGGCGGGTTGTTGAACGCGTCGCCGATGAGCGAGATGACCTGCTCGCTGACGGCCGTGGTGTCCGGCTCGCCGACGTTGTCGTTCTCGTCCTGCTGGGCGATCGGGTGCTCGAGGTCGGCCGTGGCCTCGCCCTGCGTGATGATCGGCACCGAGTTGGTCTGCGCGGCGTGCGTCTCCATGAAGGCGCGCTCGAGGCGGTCCTGGAAGTCGGCGTGCGCCGCCTCGTACTCCTCCTGGGTGATGTCGCCGCGGCCGACCAGGGCCTCGGTGTACAGCCGGCGGACCGAGCGCTTGGCCTCGATGAGGTTGTACATCAGCGGCTGGGTCATCGACGGGTCGTCGCCCTCGTTGTGACCGCGGCGGCGGTAGACGATGAGGTCCACGACCACGTCGCGCTTGAACTCCTGGCGGTACTCGAACGCGAGCTGCGCGACGCGCACCACGGCCTCCGGGTCGTCGCCGTTCACGTGGAAGATCGGCGCCTGGATGGTCTTCGCCACGTCCGTCGAGTAGACCGACGTGCGGCCCTCGGCGGGCGGCGTGGTGAAGCCGACCTGGTTGTTGATGTTGACGTGGATGGTGCCGCCGGTGCGGTACGCCCGCAGCTGCGACATCTGCATCTGCTCGACCACGATGCCCTGGCCGGCCATCGCCGCGTCGCCGTGGACGAGGATCGGCAGGGTGAGGAAGGTGCCGGCGGGTCGGCGGTCCTGCTTGGCGCGGACGATGCCCTCCAGGACGCCGTCGACGGCCTCCAGGTGCGACGGGTTCGCGGCCAGGTAGACCGGGATCTCCGCGTTGTCCGCGCCCTTGAAGGTGCCCTCGGTGCCGAGGTGGTACTTGACGTCGCCGGAGCCCTGGACCGTGCGCGGGTCCTGGGTGCCCTCGAACTCGCGGAAGATCTGACCGTAGGTCTTGCCCGCGATGTTGGTGAGCACGTTCAGCCGGCCGCGGTGGGCCATGCCGATGGCGGCCTCGTCGAGCCCGGCCTCCGCTGCGCCCTGCAGGATGGTGTCGAGCAGCGCGATGGTCGACTCGCCGCCCTCCAGGCTGAACCGCTTCTGCCCGACGTACTTGGTCTGCAGGAAGGTCTCGAACGCCTCCGCCTCGTTGAGCTTGCCCATGATGCGCAGCTGCTCGTCGTGGGTCGGCTTCTCGTACGGGCGCTCCAGCTTGTCCTGGAACCACTTGCGCTGGGCCGGGTCCTGGATGTGCATGTACTCGACGCCGACCGTGCGGCAGTACGAGTCGCGCAGGACGCCGAGGATGTCGCGCAGCTTCATCTTGCGCTTGTCGCCGCCGAACGCGCCGGTCACGAACTCGCGGTCCAGGTCCCAGAAGGTGAGGCCGTGGTTCTCGATCTCGAGGTCCGGGTGGCTGCGCTGGACGTACTCCAGCGGGTCGATGTCCGCCATGAGGTGGCCGCGCACCCGGTAGGAGTTGATGAGCTCCTGCACGCGGGCGGTCTTGTCGACGGCGCTCGCCAGGTCGACCGAGATGTCCGGGTTCCAGTGGATCGGCATGTAGGGGATGCGCAGCTCGGCGAAGATGTCCTCGTAGAAGTTGCGCTTGCCGATCAGCAGCTCGTGCACGATCTTCAGGAACTCGCCGGAGCCCGCGCCCTGGATGACGCGGTGGTCGTAGGTGCTGGTCAGCGTGATCGTCTTGCCGATCGCGAGGCCGGCCAGCGTCTTCTCGCTGGAGCCCTGGAACTCGGCCGGGTACTCGAGCGCGCCGGCGCCGATGATGGCGCCCTGGCCCTTCATCAGGCGCGGGACGGAGTGGACCGTGCCGATGCCGCCCGGGTTGGTGAGCGAGATGGTGGTGCCGGCGAAGTCGTCCGCGGTGAGCTTGTTGTTGCGCGCCTTGGAGACGAGGTCCTCGTAGGCGGCGAGGTACTCGCCGAAGCGCATCGTGTCGGCGCGCTTGATGCTCGGCACGAGCAGGGCACGGGTGCCGTCCGGCTTCGGCAGGTCGATCGCGATGCCGAGGTTGATGTGCGCCGGCGCGACGACCGAGGGCTTGCCGTCGACCTCGTCGTAGTAGACGTTCTGGCTCGGGAAGTCCTTGAGCGCCTGGATGAGCGCCCAGCCGATCAGGTGGGTGAAGGACACCTTGCCGCCGCGGGCGCGCTTGAGGTGGTTGTTGATGACGATGCGGTTGTCGATCATCAGCTTGGCGGGGATGGTCCGCACGCTGGTGGCGGTCGGGACGGTGAGCGACGCGTCCATGTTGGTGGCCAGCGACTTGGCCATGCCGCGCAGCGGGGTGACCTTGTCCTCCTCGGCGGGCTCCACCGTGGCGTTGGGGGAGGTGACCGGCGCGTCGGCGGGGACGGGCTGCGGCTTCGGCGCGATCGAGGTGGTGCGGGCCACCGGCTGGGCGCCGATGATCGGGATGGGGGTCGTGACGGGGCGGGGCTCGGACGGCGCTGCGCCGGCCGGCGGGGCGGGCTGCTCAGGAGCTCCGGGGGCGGGCGCCGGCGGCTGCGCGGGAGGCGTCGGGACCGTGGGCTCCGCCGGGGCCGGGACGGTCGGCTCGCTCGGCGTCGGGACGCCCGGCTCGGCAGGGGACGGCGCCGGCGTCTCGCTCGGAGTCGAGGACTCGCCCTCCTCCACGGTCGGCTTGTAGCTCTCGAGGATGGGCCACCAGGACTTGTCCACCGAGTTCCTGTCCTGGAGGAACTGTTCGTACAGCTCCTCGACGAGCCATTCGTTGGCTCCGAACTCGCCCGACGAACCGTCGTCGGTACCCACTCCGGTCAATTGGCTCGACACAGCCGATCGCCCACTCTCTCCGTTGATCTCGTTACGTCCGGGCGGCCTGGGACCGCCCGTTCCATCCGAGCATCAAGCCTAATCCCATCCGCGACCGGGTGCGGGCGTTCGGCCCGGGAGGATACCGTTATTCTCATGCAGTTCTATGCGACGACTCCGCGGCACGACCTCACGTACTCCGACGTCTTCCTGGTCCCCTCGCGATCCAGCGTGACGAGCAGGCTGGACGTGTCGCTCGCCCCTCAGGACGGCACGGGCGCGACCATCCCCATGGTGTCCGCGAACATGAACTCGGTGACGGGCAAGCGGCTGGCCGCGACCCTCGCTCGCCGCGGCGGCCTGGGCGTCCTCCCGCAGGACATGCACCTGCAGGACCTCGACGAGGCCATCCGCTGGGTCAAGGCCCAGCCCGTCGCGTTCGACACCCCCTACGAGGCCCGGCCGGAGGAGACGGTGGCCGATGTGCTGCGCCGCGTCCCGGCCGTCGAGGGCCACGGCGTCGTGGTGAGCGACGACGCGGGGAAGTACCTGGGCTGTCTCGCCGCGATCCAGCTCGGCTCCGCGCTGCCGGACGCGCGCATCGGCGACCTCCTGCACGGAGCTCTCACCTCGCTGGAGGCCGACGACCTCCCCGACGGCCGCGCGGCCTTCGAGGTCATGGACGCCGCGGGGCTCGCGTTCGCGCCCGTGCTCTCGCACGGCCGCGTCGTCGGCACGCTGAGCCGCACGAGCGCGCTGCGCTCCACGATCTACACGCCGGCGCTCGACGCGCACGGGCGGCTGCGGGTCGCCGCGGCCGTCGGCATCAACGGCGACGTCGCAGCCAAGGCGAAGGCGCTGGCCGCGGCGGGCGTCGACGTGCTGGTGATCGACACCGCGCACGGCGACCAGGACGGCATGCGCCGCGCCATCCGCACCGTCAAGCAGCTCGGGCTCGGCCTGCCGATCGTCGCCGGCAACGTCGTGACGGAGCAGGCCGTGCGCGACCTCGTCGCCGCCGGCGCGGACATCCTCAAGGTCGGCGTCGGCCCGGGCGCCATGTGCACCACGCGCATGATGACCGCGGTCGGGCGTCCGCAATTCTCCGCCGTGCTGGAGACCAGCGCCACCGCGCGCGAGCTCGGGGCGCACGTCTGGGCGGACGGCGGCGTGCGGTACCCGCGCGACGTCGCGCTGGCGCTCGCCGCGGGCGGCTCGTCCGTGATGATCGGCTCGTGGTTCGCCGGCACGATCGAGGCGCCCGGCGCGATCGCGAGCGACGATCGCGGCGCGCTCTACAAGGAGAGCTGGGGGATGGCCTCCACCAAGGCGGTCACCGGCCGGTTCGAGCGGCTCGACGCGTTCGAGCGCGCCCGCAAGACCCTGTTCGCCGAGGGCATCTCGAGCTCGCGTATCTACCTCGACCCGCTGCGGCCATCGGTGGAGGACCTGCTCGACATGATCACGACCGGGCTGCGCAGCTCGTTCACCTACGCCGGGGCGCGCACGCTGGCCGAGTTCCACGACCGCGCGCTCGTCGGCATCCAGTCGGCCGCCGGCTACGAGGAGGGCAAGGCCCTCCCGGTCAGCTGGTGAGCACCCGCCGAGTACGCGGATAATCTGCGTACTCGGCGGTTCTCGCCTGATTTTCGGCGTACTCGGCGGTGGGTCAGGAGCCGTTTCCGGAGCCGGACTGGCCGCCGAAGCCGCCGTTGCCGGACTGGCCGCCGAAGCCGCCGTTGCCGGACTGGCCGCCGAAGCCGCCGTTGCCGGACTGGCCGCCGTTGCCGCCGTTGCCGCCGTTGCCTCCGAACTGGCGCGGGCTGAAGTTCTGGTTGGTGCCGAAGCCGGCCCGCGCGCCGCCGTCGAACGCGTGCGCCGTGAAGTAGCCGGCGAAGAAGACCACGACGAGGATCGCGACCGCCCCGACCGCGAGCGCCGTGTTCTGCGCCCAGGAGGGCCAGCGGTGGAGGACGCTCCCGTTCGACGGCCGCACCGGCTTGGCGGGCGGCACGCCAGGTCCTTGGGGCGCGTACTGCGGCGCGGGCTGGGCGTACTGCGGCTGGGCGTACTGCGGCGCGGGCTGCCCGTAGCCGGAGGGTGGAATCTGCTGCGGGGCCGGCTGCCAGGGCTGGCCGGGGTTCGGGGCTGTGGTGCTCATGGGACGGTTCCTCTCGGTGGGCCTTCTGCCGCGAGGATGACGCCGCACGCTTCGGGCGGCCTTTGGCGAATCGATGCGCGCGCTGGGAATCGCGGCACCGCCCGGGACGCCCGGCATTCCCGCGGGTCGCGCCGCTATACTGACTCGCGAAATGGACGACCCTCCTTCTGCCAGCCCATTCCATCCGATGAGCCCGCCCGAGCGGGGTGGTCGCCGTGCTCTCTGAGTGGGCCATGCTGGGGGTCGGTCTCCTCCTGACGATCGGCACCGGTCTCTTCGTCGCCAGCGAGTTCGCCCTGGTCAACCTCGACCGGGCCGACCTGGAGGCGCGTCGCGAGCGGGGCGAGTCGCGGCTGACGATGACGATCGCCGCCCTCAAGATCACCTCGACGCACCTCTCCAGCGCGCAGCTCGGCATCACGCTGACGACGCTCCTGACCGGTTACACGATGGAGCCCGCGATCAGCTCGCTGCTGCGCGGCCCGCTGGGAGCGCTCGGCCTGCCGCAGCTCGCCGTCGTGCCGATCGCGTCGATCGTCGCGATCACGGTGGCGACCCTGCTGTCGATGATCCTCGGCGAGCTGGTGCCGAAGAACTTCGCGCTCGCGCTGCCGATCGCGACGGCCAAGCTGGTCATCCCGTTCCAGACCGTCTTCACGACGGTGTTCCGGCCCGCGATCTTCGTGCTCAACGGGACGGCCAACGGCTTCCTGCGGCTGCTCGGGATCGAGCCGAAGGAGGAGCTGTCCGCCGCCCGCACTGCCGACGAGCTGTCCTCCCTGGTGCGGCGGTCGGCGAGCGCGGGCGTGCTGGAGGCCGACACCGCGACCCTGCTCAGCCGCACGCTGGCGTTCTCGTCGCGCACCGCCTCCGACGTGATGACCCCGCGTCCCCGCGTGGAGGCCGTCAAGCGCACCGACCCGGCGCAGACCGTGATCGGGCTCGCGCGGACCACCGGCTACTCCCGGTTCCCGGTCGTGGACGAGGACGTGGACGACGTCGTCGGCTTCGTGCACGTCAAGCAGGCCGTCGCCGTGCCGCGCCAGCGCCGCGCGCGCGTGCCCGTGTCCGCCCTGCAGACCGAGGCGCTCCGGGTGCCGGAGACGATGACGCTCGACACCCTGCTCGGCGAGCTCCGCGGCCGCGGCTACCAGATGGCGGTCGTCGTGGACGAGTACGGCGGCACGTCCGGGATCGCCACGCTGGAGGATCTGGTCGAGGAGATCGTCGGCGAGGTCGCCGACGAGCACGACCGCACGCGGGCCGGCGTGGTCCGCGGCCGCGACTCCATCACGTTCCCCGGCATCCTGCGGCCCGACGAGCTGCTGGAGCAGGCCGGCGTGACCGTGCCCGAGGAGGGCCCGTACGAGACGGTCGCCGGCTTCGTCATGAACGAGCTCGGCCGGCTGCCGAAGGTGGGCGACGAGGTCCCGATCGACGGCGGCACGCTGCGCGTCGAACGGCTGGAGGGGAGGCGGGTCGACCGGATCCGCTACACGCCCGACCCGGACGAGCCGGCGACGGGAGGTGCCGCATGAGCGACTGGGCCGGCATCGCCTGGCTGGTGGTGCTCCTCCTCGTGAACGCGTTCTTCGTCGCCGCGGAGTTCGCCGTCATCTCCGCGCGCCGCTCCCAGATCGAGCCACTCGCCGAGCGCGGCAAGCGCAGAGCCAAGACCGCGCTGTACGCGATGGAGCACGCCACGCTCATGCTCGCGACGACGCAGCTCGGCATCACCGTCTGCTCGCTGCTCATCCTGAACGTCTCCGAGCCGGCGATCCACCACCTGCTGGAGGTGCCGCTGCTCGCGACCGGCTGGTCGGAGGACGTGATCGGCACGGTGGCCTTCATCATCGCGCTGGTGCTGGTGTCGTTCCTGCACGTCGTGTTCGGCGAGATGGTGCCGAAGAACATCTCGTTCTCGATGCCGGACCGGGCCGCGCTGCTGCTGGCGCCTCCGCTGGTGGGCATCGGGCGGGTCGTCCGGCCGATCATCGTCGCCCTGAACGCGAGCGCGAACGCGGTGCTCCGCCTGTTCCGGGTGCAGCCGAAGGATGAGGCGGCCAGCACGTTCACGCTCGACGAGGTCGCGACCATCGTGAGCCAGTCGACCAGGGAAGGCGTGCTGACCGACCGGATCGGTGCGCTGACCGCGGCGTTCGAGTTCACCGAGAAGAAGGTGCGCGACGCGATGGTGAAGCCGGAGACGCTGGTCTCGCTGCCGCTGTCGCCGACCCCCGCCGACGTGGAGAAGGCGGTCGCCAAGTACGGCTTCTCGCGCTACGTGGTGCCCGACGCCGGCGGCGAGCCGACCGGCTACCTGCACCTCAAAGACGTGCTCGACCTGGAGGAGACCGGGTTCGACCTCCCGGTCCCGGCCAAGCGGGTGCGGCGGCTGGTGACGGTCTTCGTCGACGCCGACCTGGAGGACGCACTCGCCAGCATGCGCCGCACCGGCAGCCACCTGGCGCGCGCGGTCGACGGCGAGGGCACGACAGCGGGGGTGGTGTTCCTGGAGGACATCATCGAGGAGCTGGTCGGCGAGGTGCAGGACGCGACGCGGCGCCTGTAGTGCCTTCTGTCGGCTCTAGACCGTTCTGTTCAGGGGGCCAAAGCCCCACGCCCGGAGTAGCATCCTGCGCGGAATGAAGAGGAGGATCTCTCATGTTGTCGTCGAGCAAGACGTACTCCGTCCTTCCCGCTTCGGACCTGGCGCGCGCCACGGCGTGGTTCCGCGACAAGCTCGAACTCGAGCCGGAGGACACCAGTGAACAGGGCGTCCGGTACCGCACCGGAGGCGACTCGTGGATCTACGTCTACGAGACCGCCAACGCCGGGACCGCGCAGAACACCGCCATGTGCTGGCTGGTGGAGGACATCGAGGCCGAGATGGAGCACCTGCGCGGCAGGGGAGTGGAGTTCGCGGACTACGACTTCCCCGGCCTCAAGACCGAGAACGGGGTCGCCACCGACAGCCAGGGCAAATCGGCCTGGTTCCAGGACAGCGAGGGCAACTATCTGTGCCTGACGCAGCCCGCCGTGCCGATGTAGCGGAGGCCCAGGCGACGGCTCAGTCGCGCCACGCCGCCCGGAGGTACTGCGGCGGCCAGTAGTCGATGCTGACGCCGAGTTCGTGCGCGGCCCGCAGCGGGAAATGCGGGTCGCGCAGCAGTTCGCGCGCCAGCATCACCGCGTCCGCGCTGCCGCCCTCCACGATGTCCGCCGCCTGCTGCGGCGTCGTGATGAGGCCGACGGCGCTGACGTCCACCTCGGCGGAACTGCGCACGTGCTCCGCGAACGGCACCTGGTAGCCGGGCTGGAGCGGGATGCGCACGCCGGTCTGGATGCCGCCGGAGGAGATGTCGAAGAAGTCCGCGCCGGCCTCCTGCGCCCAGCCCGAGACCGTCGCCGTCTGCTGCTCGTCCCAGCCGCCGGGCGTCCAGTCGCTGCCGGAGAACCGCACGAAGAGCGGCACGTCGTCGCCGACCTCCTCGCGCACGGCCGTCACGATGCGCAGCAGGAGCCGGGCGCGGTTCTCGAGCGAGCCGCCGTACTCGTCGGTGCGGTGGTTGGCGATCGGGGAGAGGAACTCGTGCAGCAGGTAGCCGTGCGCCGCGTGCAGCTCCAGGATGCGGAAGCCCACGTCGACGGAGCGGCGGGCCGCCGCGCGGAAGTCCGCCACGATCCGCTCGATGCCGGCGAGGTCGAGCTCCTCGGGCACGTCGTCGTCTCCGAACGCGATCGGGGACGGCGCGACGGCCCTCCAGCCGCCCTCCTCGGGCGGCACGGTGCCGTGCCGGTCCTCGAAGCCCCAGGCCGGCCAGGTCGACGCCTTGCGGCCGGCGTGCGCGAGCTGGATGGCGGGGACGGCGCCCTGCGACGCGATGAACTCCACGATCGGCCGCCAGGCCTCCGCCTGCTCGTCCGTCCAGATGCCGGTGTCGCGCGGCGAGATGCGGCCCTCGGGGTTGACGGCGGTCGCCTCCGTGAAGACGATGCCGCTGCCTCCCGTCGCGAGCGCGCCGAGGTGGACGAGCTGCCAGGTCTGCGGCACCCCCGAGTGGTCGAGCACGGAGTACTGGCACATGGGGGAGGTCCAGATGCGGTTGCGGACCGTCACGCCGCGCAGGGTCAGCGGATCGAAGAGCGAAGTCATACTCGTTACTAAGCCGCCAGCGACTCGAGATATGCCCGGAGGTCCTCCGCGGACGTGTAGACGTGGCCGGCGATCCCGAGCGCGCGGGCGCCCTCCACGTTCTCGGGCTTGTTGTCGATGAAGATGGTCTGCGCGGGCGTTACGCCCAGCTCGGCCATGACGTGCTCGAAGATCTCGGCGCTCGGCTTCACCGTCCCCAGCTCGCCGCTCACGAACACCTGCTCGAACAGGTCGCCGAGCGTCCCGTGCCGGAAGTAGGAGCCGAAGTCGCGCCCCGCGTTCGACAGCAGCGCGAGCCGTGTGCCGCCCTCCTTCAGGTCGAGCAGCACCTGGAGGGTGTCGTGGTCGATGGTGAGCCAGCTGCGGAAGTCGGCCAGCCACAGCCGGTGGATGGTCGCGTCCTCCCAGCTCTCGCCGAGCTCGCGCTCGATGCCCCGCCAGTACTGCTGGATGGTGAGCGTGCCCTGGTCGAGCGCGTTGCGGTGCCGCCAGTACGCGGGCCAGAACTGCTCGGCGTCGCCGCCGGCGATCCCCACCAGCGCGGTGCGGTCCGCGTCGCTCGGGGTGACGGAGATGACCTCGCCGTAGTCGAAGACGACCACCGAACCGGGGATGGAGATGCTCACCTCTTCAACCTATCGTGGGCAGGGGAGCAGATGACGGTGTTGTCACGCGGTCTTCAACCTATCGTGGGCCAGGAGCAGATGCGGAGGTTCGATGCAGGAGATGACGACCCCGTCCGACCTGACGGTGGGGACGGCCTGGAACGGGGAGCTCGCCCGCGGCTGGATCGCCGTGCCGACCGCGTCCGACGACAAGTACTCCCGCGGCGTCCTCGGCATGGTCACCGGTTCGGCGCGCTATCCCGGCGCCGCGGTGCTCGGCGCCGAGGCGGCAGCGCGGACCGGGGTGGGGATGATCCGCTACCTCGGCGCCGAGCGCGCCGCCCACGAGGTGCTGCGCCGCCGCCCCGAGGTCGTGTCCGCCCCCGGACGCGTGCAGGGCTGGCTGCTCGGCTCCGGGATGGACGCCGACGACCGCGACGCCGACGATCTTCGCCGGCTGCGTGAGGCCCTCGACGACGGCACTCCGCTGGTGGTCGACGCCGGAGCCCTCGACCTGGTGATGCGGGCACGCGGGCCGGTCGTCATCACTCCGCACTACCGCGAGCTGTCGCGGGCCCTCGCCGCGGCGGCCGACGACGGCGCGCCGACGCCGGAGCCCGACGAGATCCGCGCGGATCCCGGCAGGTGGGCCGAACGCGCCGCCTCCACCCTCGGCGCGACCGTGCTCCTGAAGGGCCACACCACCCACGTCGCCACCCCGGACGGCTCGCGCGTCACCGTCACAGCGGGCCCGCCGTGGCTGGCAACGGCCGGCAGCGGCGACGTGCTCGGCGGGGTCCTGGGCGCGCTGGTCGCCACGCACGCCGACGCCATCCGGGAGCGCGGGCACGAGGCGCTCGCGGCGCTCGCCGCGACCGCCGCCTGGGTGCACGGCCGGGCCGGCGAGGCCGCCTCGCAGGGTGGACCGGTGGCGGCGCTCGACGTGGCGGAGGCGGTGCCCGCGGTGCTGCGGAGGCTCCTCGCCCGAAGCTGAGCGACCTCGCACGTGCGTCGGCTCGCGGGGGCGGTGCCTCGGATACGGGTCCCATAAGATGAGGCGCTATGGGGATAGACGCCGCGGGGATGGACGCCGCTCCGGTACCGCTTCCTGCGCCGCGCGGGGGATCGGCCGCGACGACACTGCGGCGGATCGCCGCCAGCCCGCTGAGCCTGTGGATCGGCTTCCTGATCGTCCACCTCGTCATCGGCGGCTTCGGGCTGCTGCAGCACACCGGCTTCGGTGATGTCTTCTGGGTCTACAAGCCGTGGGCGCAGCTGGCGGCGCAGGGCACCGAGATCGTCGGCCTCAACGCCGACTGGGTCTACCCGTTCGGCGCGATCGTGCCGATCATGCTCCCGCTGCTGTTCGGCGAGGACAACTACCTCGGCGGCTGGCTGACGATGGTCATGCTGCTGAACGCGGCCGCCTTCGCCGTCCTCATCGTCGGCCGCGAGCCGCGCAGGCTCGTCGCCGCCTGGTGGTGGCTGGGCTTCCTGCTGCTCCTGGGCCCGATCTCGCTCGGCCGCCTCGACGCCGTCTCCGGCTCCCTCGCGATCATCGGACTGCTCTGGCTGACCTTCCACGAGCGCGTCGCCGTGGTGACGCTGACCATCGCCACGTGGATCAAGGTGTGGCCGGCCGCCATCATCGTCGCCGCCGTGATCGCGATGAAGACGCGGTGGCGGATCGTCGTGATCGGAGCGGTGACCAGCCTCGTCATCGCGGCCGTGCCGCTCATCTTCGGCGGCGGCATGCACGTCTTCAGCTTCATCACGACGCAGACCGACCGCGGCATCCAGATCGAGGCGCCGGTCGCCACCTTCTGGATGTGGCAGGCCGCGTTCCACGTCCCCGACGCCGTCGTCTACTACGACCAGGACCTGCTCACCTTCCAGGTGACGGGCCAGGGGACGGTGGCGGCCGGCTCGCTGATGAACCCGCTGCTCGCGCTCACCGTGCTGGTCGTCGCGCTCATCGGCATCCGCTCGCTGCGGCGGGGGACGCCGTACACGCGCATCCTCCCGGAGTTGTCGCTGGCGCTCGTGACGGCCTTCATCGCCTTCAACAAGGTGGGCTCGCCGCAGTACATCATCTGGCTCGCCGCCCCCGTCGTGATCGGGCTGGTCTATCAGGGCCGCGGGTTCAAGACGCCCGCGATCCTGGTGCTGACCATCGCGGCGCTCACCCAGGTCATCTATCCGTACCTGTACTCCGGCCTCCTCGTGCCGCTCCCGTCGATGGTCGCGGTGCTCACGGCGCGCAACCTGATGTACTTCGTCGTCCTCGGCTGGACCATCGGGGCGCTCTGGCGCAAGCGGCACCGGGATGAGGCGGCGGGCGATCTGCTGCCCGCGCACGCGTGGCCGTTCCGCTCGGCGCCCGACGCGCACCCGGTGCCGGTGGGCGAGGCCCGCTAGTGTTCCGGCCGCGACGCATCGCAGCCTCCTAGACTGGCTCGTGCGCCGGACGTACCATCCCGGTGCGTGACAGAAGGAGGGCTCATGCTGGTCGCATTCTCGGTCGCCCCGAGCGGGGCGGAAGGACCGGAGGGCTCGGTGCACGACGCCGTCGCCGCGGCGGTCCGGATCGTGCGCGAGTCGGGGCTCCCGAATCGCACGAACTCGATGTTCACGGAGATCGAGGGCGAGTGGGACGAGGTCTTCGACGTGATCCGCCGCGCGACGGAGGCCGTCGGCGCGTACGGCCCGCGCGTCTCGCTGGTGCTGAAGGCCGACATCCGCCCCGGCCGCACCGGTGAGCTCGACGGCAAAGTGGAGCGGCTGGAGGCCGCGTTGAAGCGAGGCGAGGCGGCGCCGGAGGGCGAGTAGATGAACCCGTTCCTCACGATCGGCTACCTCGTGCTGCTCTACGGGTGGCCGATCTACCTGCCGGTGCTCGTGCTGGTCGCGGGCAGTCTCCTGGGCGCGGTCATCGTCGCGATCGTGGGCGCGGTGCGATCCGGGTTGCGCGGGCCGGAGCCCGCCGAGGAGGACGTGGACGTCGCCGAGTTCTTCGACGGGCAGCCGCGCTAGCTGTCGTGCCGGGGCTGCCGCGCTAGTCGATCGGCACCGGGTCGGGCCGCTGCGCGTGCACGACACCGGTGTCCACGCCGCGCCGGATGCGCGAGCGGTCGATCCCGAACGACACCAGTGCGAGGACGATGCCCGCCACGGCGAGGATCGCGCCGACCACGATCGGTGACAGGTAGCCGAAGCCGGCTGCGATGGTCAGGCCGCCGAGGAAGGCGCCGGACGCGTTGGCGATGTTGAGCGCCGAGTGGTTCAGCGCGGCCGCGATCGACTGGCTGTCGTGCGCGACGTCCATCAGGCGCGTCTGGATCATCGGCGACAGCGCGGAGGCGGCCAGGGCGATCACGAACACGGAGATCAGCAGGCCGGCGAGCAGCTGAGCGCTGAAGAACAGCGCAGCCAGCCCGGCCAGCATGATCGCGAAGAACAGCAGCATCCCGCGCTCCACGCTGCGGTCGGCCATGCGGCCGCCGAGGATGTTGCCGACCGTCATCCCGACGCCGATCAGGATGAGGACGAGCGGCACCGCCGACGCCGGCAGCCCGGTGATCGTCGTGACCATCGGCGCCACATACGTGTACACCGCGAAGAAGCCGCCGAAGCCGATCGCGCCGATCAGCAGGGCCAGCCAGACCTGCAGCCGGGTGAACGCCTTGAGCTCGTTGCGCAGCGTGGCCCTCGGGTCGCCCGCCTGCCACGGCACGAGCAGGGCGACCGCGACGAAAGTGAGGGCGAAGATCGCGGCGACGACGATGTAGGCGATGCGCCAGCCGTGGGTCTGCCCGATCCAGGTGATGAACGGGACGCCGATGACGTTGGCGATGGTGAGTCCCGAGAGGACGAACGCGACGCCCTGGCCGCGCTTGCCCGGCCCCATCAGGGAGGCGGCCACGAGCGAGGCGATGCCGAAGTAGGCGCCGTGCGGCAGCGCGGAGAGGAACCGGGCGACCAGCACGAGCTGGAACGTCGGGGCGAGCGCCGACGCGATGGTGCCGACGGTGAACGCGACCAGCAGCCAGAGCAGCAGCTTCTTGCGCGGCCAGCGCGCGGCGACGGCCGCGATGGTCGGGGCGCCCACGACGACGCCGAGCGCGTACGCCGAGATGATCCAGCCGGCCTGCGCGTTCGCGGCGGTGGGGGAGGCCGCGTAGAGCTGGGGCAGCAGGTCGTGGGCGATGTTCGGCAGCAGGCCCATCGCGACGAATTCGGTCGAGCCGATGCCGAAGCCGCCGAGGGCGAGCGCCAGGAGCGCAAGACGAGTACGGGCCGGCGACAACGTCGTCGGCCCGTCGATAACCGGGTTCACCGTGTCAGTCTAGTCGAATCGTTTCGACCGTAACGTTTCACTCGCGTTACCGCGACGCGAACAGACGCAGCGCGCGTCAGTCGTTCTGCAGCAGGATGCCGTCCTGGATGGCGCGCTTGCGCAGCGCCACCTTCGTGCCGACGTCGTAGCCGGCCACGCGGTACTTCTCGCGGATGCGCTTGAGGTAGCTCTTGGCGGTCTCGTCCGAGATCCCCAGCTGGAAGGCGACGGCCTTCACCGGCTCGCCCGCGCCGTACAGAGCCATCACCCGGCGCTCCTGGGCGCTGAGCTTCGGCGCGCCGCCCAGCTCGCCCGCGTTGAGGGCGAGGTCGAGCTCGGCGGAGATGAAGGACTCGCCCTTGCTGGCGGCGCGGATGGCCTCCACGATCATCTCGGCGTCCTCGCTCTTCACCAGGTAGCCGAGCGCGCCGGCGGCCAGCGCCTCGCGCACGACGGCGGGCTCGGAGTAGGTGCTCATCAGCACGGTGCGCACACCGGTCGTCTTCAGCGTCGACAGCTTGAGCGAGATCGGGATGTTGTCTTTGAGGTCGAGGTCGAGGAGCACGACGTCCACCGGGAACTCGGGGTGGGTCAGCAGCTCCGGCCAGCTCGCGACGGCCGCGACCATGCGGATGTCGTCGGCGGCGCCCCGGATCCACTCGGTGAGTGCGCCGAGGAGCATCTTGTGATCGTCGACGATGGCGATCCTGATAGGGGGAGTCTCGCTCATGAGCAGCCCTTTCTTCCGGTGTGACCGGTCTTCCTGGTGTGCCGGTTCGGGTCAGACCGGCTCGGCCGTGGTGTCGCTCACGGTGGTGATCTCGATGCGCAGCGCCGAGTCGCTGAACGACTCGGTGTGGCGTCCCACCTTACGGATAGCTTGCCACGCCGCAGGGTCTACCCCGTTTCGCGGCACACCGGTGGTCGTGATCACGATAGCCATTGTGGCACCGGTCGCCACGGCCGACCCCGCGGCGACCTGCGGCCCTGCGGCCCGCTCGATGTCGAGGGTGAGACTGCGGGCCTGGCCGGCCCCCGAACGCACCGGGTCGCTGATGAGCAGCCACACCGCGGTCAGCAGGCCGTCGCGCTGGTCGCGCGTGAGGCCGGCGGCGAGGCCGTCCGGGTCGGTGAGGGTCACCGTCGGGCCGAGCAGGGCGGACTCGGTGACCGCGTGGTAGAGCCAGGTCTCCTTGCGGCCCTGGATGAGGTGCAGGCGCAGCTCGGTGGCGATGGAGGCCGCCTGGTCGGCCGTCGCCTCGTCGAGCGGGAGCGCGGTGCGGCCGGTCGCGACGCCGTCGAGCAGCCGCTCGGCCGCGAGGTCGAGCCTGGCGAGCTCCTCCGAGGCCATCATCCCGACCGCGTAGCCCGGCGACGACACGGTGCTCTGCACCTGCACGAGGTCCAGCTCCAGCTGGACGAGCGTGCGGAGCGAGCGCACGACCTCGACGCCGACCAGGGGAGGGGCGACCGCGATGGCCACGGTCGCGATGCCGGGGCCGAGCATCTGGATGTCGCCGAACGACCGCAGCAGCAGGACGACCGCGAGGGCGACGCCGAGCGCGGCCGTCGCGATCAGGATGTCGCGCGCGGGCCGGACGGGGACGCAGAGCAGCAGCGCTGGCCCGACCGAGGCGGCGGCGGTCAGCGGGAACCATCCGTTCGGGGACGCCGTGCCGAGGATGTCGAGCACGACGACGGCGGCCCACAGCACGAGTGCGGCGGCGAACAGCGCGTCCGGCAGCAGGTCGGGCAGGCGGAAGCGCAGGACCAGCGCGGTCACCAGCGTCACGATCAGGATGCCCCAGGCGGCCAGGCTCAACGGCAGCTCCGGGTAGTACGGCGCGGTGATCAGCATGATCGCGAACAGGAACGCGATGAGCGCGATCGAGGCGATGTTGAAGCCGAGGTCGAGCCGTGCCCGGCCCAGCGCGTCGCGCTCCTGCCGGCCGCGGGGGAGGGCGCCCGCAGCGAGCGCGGCCGTCCCCGTGGCGCCCGCTTTCGACCGCGCCCGCGACGATCCGGGTCCGCGCCCGTTCAGGATCCCGCGCGAGATCGGGATGGTGCGGTCGTTCCGGCTCACTTGGGCACCTCCAGCACCACCGTGGTCCCGCTGCCCGGGGACGAGAACAGCCGGGCGTTGCCCCCGACGTCGCGCAGGCGGGCGACGATCGACTCGGTGAAGCCGAGCCTGCCCTCCTCGATGCTGGCGACGTCGAAGCCCTTGCCCGCGTCGGTGACCATCGCGCGCACCGTGGTCTCGTCGTCGGTGATGGTCACGTGCGCCTCGTTCACGCCGGAGTGCCTGCGCACGTTCTCCAGGCACTCGCCGAGGGCGAGCAGGAACGAGTCGAGGACGTCACTGGGCAGCAGCACCTGGCCGGCGCCGTGCCAGTTGACCTCCAGCCCCATCCGGCGGAAGCGCTGCTTGACCGACTCGAGCGTGTTGCCGAGCGTCGACTCCTCCACGGGCTTGAGCCGGTAGTCGCCGGAGCGCGTCGGGTCGGGGGTGAAGCCGAGCCGCAGCTGGCGGAGCAGCGCGGCGTCCTCGGCGGCCTGCTCGCGCAGCGCGCCGACGCCGACGCCGACGCCGGAGTGCGCCAGCAGGGTGAGGGTGGCGAGCACGGTGTCGTGCAGGAGCCGGGCGCCCTGGCGGCGGCGGGCCTCCGTCTCGCTCGCCTGGCGCTCGACCCGGTAGGCGCGGCTCATCGTGGAGATGCGCTTGAGGGTGCGCGGCACCGTGCGCGAGAGCCAGATGCCGGTCGCGGTGAGCGCGACCCAGCCGGCGGCGATGAAGATCAGCACCTCGGCGAGCCGGGACCCGGTGGCGGCCAGCGTGCTCACCGTCGCGGCGATCGTGAGGGCGCCTGCCGTGATCGCCAGCAGCGTGCGGGCGCGGGAGGTCGGCGCGATGACCGAGACGCTGGCGATGCCGACGGCGCCGATGACGCCGATCGTGGTCACCGCCGACGGCCCGAGCTGCGCCATCGGCAGCAGGTGCAGCAGGATCAGCCCGACCCCCGCGACGACGATCACGCACATCCAGACCGTCAGGCGGCTGAGGGTGGCGAGCTGGAACTGGGCGACGCCCATGCAGGTCAGCAGCACCAGCGAGGCGAAGTAGAGCGGCAGCGGGATGGTCCCCGGCACGCTGAGGGTGAACAGCGTCGTCGCCGTGGCGGTGAGGCCGACGGTGCGGGCGGTGGTGGCGAGTAGCCGATCACGCTCCTTCTGGATGCGCGACATGCCCCTCCGTTCCCCTCTATGCCGCCAGCAGCCTCCTCAGCTGCTCGCTGACCGCGTCGTCCTCGATCAGGAATCCGTCGTGACCGAAGTCGGAGCGGATCACCACCGGAACTCTACCGTCGATCGTGTCCGGGAGGTGGGAGGCGATGAGCTGCTGGCCCTCCAACGGGAACAGCCGGTCGCTGTCGATGCCGACCACCAGGGTGCGCGCCGTCACGCGGGAGAGCGCGGCCACGAGGCCGCCGCGTCCGCGGCCGACATCGTGGGAGTTCATCGCCTCGACCAGCGTCAGGTAGCTGTTCGCGTCGAAACGGCGGGTGAACTTGTTGCCGTGGAAGTCGAGGTACGACTCCACCGCGAACCGGCCGCCGCCGCCGAGCGGGCTGATCCCGCTCTGCCACGCGCGCTCGAAGCGCTCGTTGAGCTCGGACGGGCTGCGGTAGTTGAGCAGCGCCATCCTCCTGGCCAGCGCCAGCCCGCGGTGCGGGCCCTCGCCGTCCTTCTCGTCGTAGTAGTAGCCGCCGTGGAAGAGCGGGTCGGTGCGCACGGCCTCGATCTGCACGGAGTTGAGCGCGATCTGGTCGGCGGTGGAGAACGGCGGAGCCGCGAGCACGGCGAGCCGTTCCACCCGCTCCGGGAAGGTCACGGCCCACTCCAGCGCCTGCATGCCGCCCATCGAGCCGCCGATGACGGCGGCCCAGCGGTCCACGCCGATCGCGTCGGAGAACGCGGCCTGCGCGTTGACCTGGTCGCGGATGGTCGTGAATGGGAAGCGCGGGCCCCACTCGGCGCCGTCCGGTGCGATCGAGGCGGGGCCGGTGGTGCCCTGGCAGCCGCCCAGCATGTTCGGGACGACGACGAACCAGCGGTCGGTGTCGATCGCCTTCCCCGGGCCGATGATCCCCTGCCACCAGCCGGCCGTGGGATGTCCGGGACCGGAGGCGCCGACGGCGTGGCTGTCGCCGGTCAGCGCGTGCAGCACGAGCACGGCGTTGTCGCGCGCCTCGGACAGCTCGCCCCACGTCTCGTAGGCGACCCGGACGAACGGAAGACTCTCGCCGCTCTCGAACGCGAAGGCGCCGATGCCGGCGAAGGACCGCGACCCCGGCGGGTCGGACTCCTTCCACGCCCCGCTCGCCGCGGGCTTGCCGAGCAGCGACCGCGCCTGAGCCTCCGTGATGAAGCTCGAGGGTGCCGTGTCCGCCGAGGTCTGCCACTCCATGGGCCCATTCTCCCCGAGCGCGGGACCGGGCGGCTCAGTGTTACGCCCGGGGCTAGTCCTCGTCGTCCGCCTCGCGGTCGGCCCGGTCCGCCGGCCGGTGCTCCCGCGCCCGCCGCTCCCTGGCCTGCTGGGTCTGCTCGCTGAGGTAGTTGACGATGGTCGCGCTCGCGGTGCCGACGATCGCGATGCCGCCGATCATCAGCACGATGGCGAGCAAGCGGCCGGTGACCGTGACCGGGTAGTAGTCGCCGTAGCCCACGGTCGCCATCGTCACGCACGCCCACCACAGCGAGTCGCCGAACGAGTGGATATTCGAGCCGGGCGCGTAGCGCTCGACCTGGTACACGGCGAGCGAGATGACGTAGATGAACATCACCACGAACGTGCCGGCGACGATCAGGATGCGCCGGCGCAGGTGGCTCCCGCTGCCGCCGCGGAGGCTCGGGAGCCGGAACAGGTCGGCGATCAGCCGGAACGGGCGCGCGACCGGGATCAGCACCGACAGCAGATCCACGACGTTGTGCTTCACGAAGCTCCGCTTGTCCTCCGCGAGCCGGAAGCGCACCACGTAGTCGACCAGGAAGGCGACCCAGATCAGCGCGAGCAGTGTGATGAGAACGCTGTAGAGCAGCCTCCCCATGTTCGGCTCGAGGACGGTCCACGAGTAGGCGACCAGGAAGACGACGCTCGAGACGACGCCCGGCCACACCGTGGCCGCCTCCCAGCGCTTGCGCTTCGCGTCGTCCGCCACCGTCGCCGTCCCGTCAGCCCTTGACCGTCAACTCGCCCTTGGCGAACCGGTAGGAGGCCGCCTGCGCGACCGGCTTCACCACGATCAGGTCGAGGTCGACGTGCCGCGGCAGCTCGAGCGCGTGCACGATGGTCTCCGCGACGTCCTCGGCGGTCAGCGGCTCCGGGACGTCCTCGTAGACGGCGTCGCGCTTGTCCTTGTCGCCGCCGAAGCGGACCAGCGAGAACTCCTCGGTGGCGACCATGCCCGGCGCGACCTCGACCACGCGGATCGGCTCGCCGTTCAGCTCCAGGCGCAGCACCTCGGTGAGGGCGTGCTCGGCGAACTTCGCCGCGTTGTACCCGCCGCCGCCCACGTAGGCGTTGAGGCCGGCGATGGAGGTGAGGTTGACGATGTCGGCGTGCCCGGTCGCCCGCGCGCCGTCGCGCAGCAGCGGGAGCAGCGCGCTGATCACGCGCTTGGTCCCGATGACGTTGATCTCGTACATCCAGACCCAGTCGTCCACGCTGGAGGCCTCCACCGAGTCGAGCCCCTTGGCGCCGCCCGCGTTGTTGACCAGGGCGTGGATCGGGCCGGTCGCGGCGAGGTGGTCGCGCAGCGCGTCCACGTCCTCCTGGCGGGTCAGGTCGGCGGCGAAGACCTCGGCGCCGGTCTCGGCCGCGAGCTCGTCCAGGCGCTCCTGTCGGCGGGCGACACCGACGACCTCCCAGCCCCGCTCGCGGAACAGGCGGACCGTCGCCGCACCGATCCCCGAACTCGCTCCCGTCACGACCACACGTCTGCTGCTCATGCTGCCTATTCTCACGGGTTACGGCATGTTTCGGGCACGTTGCCCGCGCGCGGCCGCGAGTCTAGCGTGTGAGCGACCACCTTTCGGTGACACCACCCGAAGGCCATCACCCGAACAAGGAGCTCAAGCCATGACCGACGCCGCCGACTGGCAGTTCGAGACCAAGCAGATCCACAGCGGCGCCGCGCCGGACCCCGTCACCAACGCGCGCGCCACGCCGATCTACCAGACGACCTCCTACGTCTTCAACAACGCGCAGCACGCGAAGAACCTGTTCGCGCTCGCCGAGTTCGGAAACATCTACACCCGCATCCAGAACCCGACCCAGGCGGTCGTCGAGGAGCGCGTCGCCGCGCTCGAAGGGGGCACCGGCGCCCTCCTCGTCGCGTCCGGCCAGGCGGCGGAGACCTTCGCGGTGCTGAACATCGCCCAGGCCGGCGACCACATCGTGTCCTCCAGCTCGATCTACGGCGGCACCTACAACCTGTTCAAGTACACGCTGGCGAAGCTCGGCATCGAGACGACGTTCGTGGAGAACCAGGACGACGCCGAGGAGTGGCGCCGCGCCGTCCGCCCGAACACCAAGCTGTTCTTCGCGGAGACCATCGGCAACCCGAAGATCAACATCCTCGACATCGCCCTCGTCGCCGACGTCGCGCACGAGGCCGGCGTTCCGCTGATCGTGGACAACACGATCGCGACCCCGTACCTGATCCGCCCGTTCGAGCACGGCGCCGACATCATCGTGCACTCGGCCACCAAGTTCCTCGGCGGCCACGGCACGGTCATCGGCGGCGTCGTCGTCGACGGCGGGAAGTTCGAGTGGTCGAAGAACGCCGACAAGTTCCCCGGCCTCACCCAGCCGGACCCGTCGTACCACGGCGCCGTCTACACGGCCGCGGTCGGCGACGGCCTCGCCTACATCATCAAGGCCCGCGTGCAGCTGCTCCGCGACCTCGGCTCGGCGATCGCGCCGGCCAGCGCCTGGCAGCTCATCCAGGGCATCGAGACCCTCTCGCTGCGCGTCGAGCGGCACACCCAGAACGCGCAGGAGATCGCGGAGTTCCTGGAGGCCCACCCCGACGTGGCCTCCGTGAACTACTCCGGCCTGCCGACCAGCCCGTGGTACGCCGCCGCGAACAAGTACGCCCCGAAGGGCGTCGGCGCGGTGCTGTCGTTCGAGCTCAAGGGCGGCGTGGACGCGGGCGCGGCCCTCGTCGACAGCCTGAAGCTGTTCAGCCACCTCGCCAACATCGGCGACGTGCGCAGCCTGGTCATCCACCCGGCGTCGACCACGCACTCCCAGCTGACCCCGGAGCAGCAGCTCACCGCGGGCGTCACGCCGGGCCTGGTGCGCCTCTCGGTCGGCCTGGAGAACATCGACGACCTCAAGGCCGACCTCTCCGCCGGCCTGGCCGCCGCCCGAGCCGTAGCCGACGCCGCCCGCGTCTAACCCTCCATCGAAACGTGAGTCGTTGCGGAAACCAGTGACCTGGAATCCGCAACGACTCACGTTTCGTCGCACGGGTCAGCGGCGGGCGAGGGCCACGCACTGGCGGAGGAGGGCGATGGCTTGCCGGGCGTCGGCGGTGACGAAGGTCTGCCGCTCGCCCGCGCGGTCGCGCACGGCGCGGTCGAGGAGGTCGGCGTGCTCCGGCCAGCGGGCCGCGGCCGCTCGGGCGGCGTCGGTCTTGGAGACGATGCGGCCGGACTCCATCGTCTCCACCAGGCGGATGGGGCTGAGGGCCAGCCAGCGCACCGTCTCCGGGCGCACCGGGTCGTCCGGTCCGCGGTCGGCGAGCTCGGCCTCGGCGCTGTCGCCGACCGGCTCCCAGAAGTCGATGAGGTCGCTGCGGGCGCGGGTCGCCAGGTGCGTCGCAGTGTCCGGGTGCCGGTCCGCGGTCGGCGTCCAGATCACATCGCCGCCGTCCACGACGCCCTGCACGCCGTCCTCCAGCTCCCGCCAGGTCGCCCAGGTCAGGCTGCCGCCGGCGAGGGCGCTCAGCAGCACGCCCTCCACCACCTGCGGCGCCGCCTCCACCTGGTCGGGTCCGCGGGCGATCTCCGCCTCGGTGAGATAGACCCCGTCGATGTGCGGCGACGACTCGGCGTGCAGGGGAGCGAGCGCCGGGAGGTCGTCCACCGGGTCGCGGGTGACGACGAACACCACGTCGATGTCGCTGACGCCGTCGTGCCAGTCGCCGGTCGCCGCGGATCCGGTGACGACGGCGCGGCTGACCAGGCCGGGGGCGAGACGCCGTTGCTCGAGAAGAAATCGGGTGAGTGCCTCGCCGACCTGCGGCGGTAGCTGCGTGTCCATGATCCCCCTCTGATCGGGTCCTGTCAGACGATCGTCGCCTCCGCGTCGGCGAAGGCCAGGCGCGGCACGAAGAACAGCAGCACGGCGGCCACCAGTGCGCCGAGCCCGCAGATGGTCCAGACCAGCATGTAGCCGAACAGGCTCGCCGCGGTCGCCGTGACGGTCGCGGCGCCGGTGAGCAGCACGACGCCGAAGACGGCGGACGCGAACGAGCCGCCGATCGTCTTGGTCGTGTTCGTCATCGCGGTCGCGACGCCGGTCTGCCCGCGCGGGGCGGCGGCCGCCGCAGCGGCGGGGAGCGCCCCGACCAGGGCGCCGGAGCCGATGCCCGCGATCGCCATGTTGGTGAACACCTGCCAGGTCTCCAGGTGGAACGGCAGGAAGAGCAGGTACCCGATCGCCACCAGGAACGACGCCCCGATCAGCGTCACGCGCGGGCTCAGCCACGACGAGACGACCGGGAAGAGCACCGCACCGACGATCATCGAGATGAGGTACGCGCCGATCAGGATGCTGCGCTGCCCGGCGCTCAGCCCGAGGCCGTAGCCGTTCACGGGGTCGGTGCCCGCGTAGGTGCTGAGCGGGGCCTGGGCGCCGAGCAGGCTGATCCCGATCAGGCCGGCGGTGAGCTGCACCGGCCACATGTTCGGCTGCCGCAGCACGCGCAGGTCGATCGCCGGGTCCTTCTGCCTGAGCTCCCAGCGGCCGAAGGGGATGAACGCGAGGACGCCGAGGACGATCAGCGCCCAGACCCACCAGGTGCCGACCCCGTCGATGCGGAGGAACGTCAGGCCGGAGGTGATGAGCAGGAGGGCGAGGGTCAGCAGGACGAAGCCGACGCCGTCCAGGGTCCGGCCGCGGACCGGCTCCGACTCCGGGACGCCGAACAGGATCGCGAAGAACACGAGCGTGACCGCGGCGGCGGGCACCATGAGGGTGGTCGTCACGTTCTGGCCGAGCGCGTCGAAGAGCAGCCCGGCGCCGATCGCGCCGACGATGGCGCCGAACTCCAGGGCCACCACGAGCAGGCCGGCGGCGCGCCGGGTGCGCGACGCCGCGGTGTTCGTGCGGCGGCCGCGGTCGAAGATCAGCGCGATCTCCAGCGGCAGCCAGACCACGTAGAAGCCCTGCAGCGCGAAGGCGATGAGGTACGTCGTGAAGTCGTGCGAGAAGGCGAGCGCCCAGCTGGACAGCGCGGTGAGCACGGTCGCGACCAGCAGGATGCGCTTGTGCCCGAACATGTCGCCGAGCTTGGCGAGCACGGGGACGACGAGGGCGGAGAGCAGCAGCTGGGCGGCCTCGAACCAGTTGTAGTCGGCGTCGTGGATGCCCAGATGCTTGACGATGTCGGAGATCAGCGGCACGTAGTAGCCCTGCAGGATGCCGCTGGTGAGCTCGACCAGCGCGAGCCAGCCGATCAGCGCAGCGGTCGCGCCGATCGCAGTGGCCGCCCGACGCTGGGCGACCGTGTTCTCCGAAGTCATGCGCGGATGCTAGCACCTGCCGTGCCCTTGTACGGTAGATGTGTGGCCAGCGAACTCGACGATTCAGGTGCAGACGTCCTCGAAGAGACGGAACGGGAGGTCCTGGGCTGGCTCGAGTTCGGCGACGCGGCCCGTCACCTGGCGGGTGAGGTGGTCGAGTCCGGCTTCGAGCCCGACATGGTCGTGGCCATCGCGCGCGGCGGCCTCCTGCTCGCCGGCGCCATCTCCTACGCCCTCGGCATCAAGGCCTGCGGCGCCCTGAACGTCGAGTTCTACACCGGCGTCGACACCCGGCTGCCCGAGCCGGTCCTCCTCCCGCCGATGCTCGACTCCTCCGCCCTGGAGGCCAAGCGCGTGCTGCTGGTGGACGACGTCTCCGACTCCGGCCGCACCCTGGCGATGGTCGTCGACCTGATCGCGGCCTCCGGCGCCGACGTGCGCACGGTGTGCCTGTACTCCAAGCCGCGCACCGTCCTGGACCCCGACTTCGTCTGGCGCCGCACGGACCGGTGGATCACGTTCCCGTGGTCGGCGCTGCCGCCGGTGACGGCCTCCGGCCACTGAGCGGGACCGCCGCGCCCATGGTGAAGACGCTGGCGGAGCTCGCCGCCGACGGGTCGATGGATCCGGGCTGGGCGCAAGCGCTCGCCCCGGTCGCCGACCGCATCGCCGGGATGGGCGACTTCCTGCGCGCCGAGGTCGCGGCGGGGAGGCCGTATCTGCCCGCCGGCGACAACGTGCTGCGGGCGTTCCGCGCGCCGTTCGCGGACGTGCGGGTGCTGATCGTCGGGCAGGACCCGTACCCGACGCCGGGGCACCCGATCGGCCTCTCGTTCGCGGTCGAGCGCCACGTGCGCCCGATCCCGCGCAGCCTGCAGAACATCTACCGCGAGCTGCGCGACGACCTCGGCGTGGTCCCGCCGCCGCACGGCGATCTGAGCGCCTGGGCCGGCCACGGCGTGATGCTCCTGAACAGGGTGCTGACCGTGCGTCCGGGCGCTCCCGCCTCGCACCGCGGCAAGGGCTGGGAGCCCGTGACCGAGCACGCGATCCGCGCCCTGGTCGCGCGCGGCCGCCCGTTCGTGAGCATCCTCTGGGGGAGGGACGCCGCCACCCTGAAGCCGATGCTCGGCGGCAACCCGGTCATCGAGTCCCCGCACCCGAGCCCGCTGTCGGCGTCCCGCGGCTTCTTCGGGTCGCGCCCGTTCTCCCGCGCGAACGCCCTGCTGGAGCGGGCGGGCGAGAAGCCGGTGGACTGGTCGCTGGAACCGTAACGCCGCCGAAACGTGCGACGACGTACCCTGGAACGGTGCTGGAAGAGGAATACGAGACACGCCGGGTGCTGCCGCGGCACCTGCGCAAGCCGGAGCCCGCGGAGGCGCCGTTCGAGTACAGCATCCGCGAGGCGCGCGCGGAGGACCTCCCGCACGTCCGTGAGATCTACAACCACTACGTCGCGAACAGCACCGTCACCTTCGACGAGGACGCCATGACGCTGAGGGAGTGGAAGAGCAAGTTCGCGTACCTGCACAAGCTCGGGATGCCGTTCATCGTGGCCGAGTCGCCCAGCGGGCAGATCCTCGGCTACGCCCTGGTGTCGCCGTGGAAGCAGAAGCGCGCCTACCGTTTCACGGTCGAGAACTCGATCTACCTGGGCGCGGCGTCCACCGGCAAGGGCCTCGGCCCGATCCTGATGCAGGAACTGATCGACCGCTCGAAGGCGGCCGGCCTGAAGGAGATGATCGCGGTCATCGCCGACAAGGGCGCCGAGGCCTCGATCAAGATGCACGAGAACTTCGGCTTCACCGAGATCGGCCGCATGGGCCGCGTCGGCTACAAGTTCGACCGCTGGCTGGGGACGGTGCTGATGCAGAAGTCGCTGAAGTAGCCGATCCTTCAAGTCGGCCGGCCGCGCCGCTAGGGTGTGGTCCGTGACCACCGCCACCCCGCACCCCGGCGAGGTCGCCTCCGCCGCCCCGGCGACGCCCGCGAACCTCCCGCTCCGAAAGCGTCCGTTCGACATCTTCTTCGTCGTGATGTTCTCGCTGTTCAGCCTGACCTGCGTCATCAGCGACGCCATCCCGACGCTCGGGATCCCGCAGACCGCGACGACGACCAACATCCTCGCGCAGTGGAACTACACTTACTCGTCGCAGTACGACCCGCTGTACCAGCACGAGGCGCTGTGGCTGCGGTTCATCACCGGCACGAGCGCGTTCGTGTACCTGCCGTTCTACATCCTGCTCATCGTGTGCCTGGTCAAGGGGCTCAACTGGATCCAGCTCTACTGCGTGATCTACGCGACGATGATCATCAGCCTGACGGCCATCCCGATCTTCGGCGTCGAGTTCTTCGGGCCGGTGGGGGAGCGCACCCCGAACCCGGTCGTCTTCCTGCTCTACAACGGCCCCTACGTGCTGGTGCCGCTGCTGCTGCTCATCCGGATGCGCAAGCCGATGCCGTTCACCAGGAGGTTCTGAGATGCCGCTGCTGGAAGACCTGTCCGTCTACGAGGACGGCGACCTGTTCACCGTCTACGACCACTCCTACGAGGACGAGGACGCCGAGCCCGGCCGCGGGAGACTGCTGGGAACCGTGACGCGCGGCGCAGGCGGCGACTACGTCCCCGACGGGCCTGGCGCGATGTTCGCGTGGGTCTCGCCCGCGCGCACCATCGACGACGCGCTCGCCGCGTTCGTCGGCTGAGGCGGGCGCCGCCGGTTCACGCAGCCGGGTGCCGGCCGCCCAGCTCCAGCAGGCCGACGCCGCCGATCAGCAGCACCAGGCCGAGGATCTGCACCCAGGTCAGGGACTCCTTGAAGAACACCCAGGAGATGACGGCGATGACGGCGACTCCGACGGCCGACCAGATCGCGTAGGCGACGCCGAGCGGCACGCCGCGCGACAGCGACTGCGACAGCGCGACGAAGGAGGCGACGTAGCCGACGACCACGATCGCGAACGCCCACCACTTGGGGTTGTCGCCCGACGTGAACTTCAGGAAGGTCGTCGCCACGACCTCGGTCACGATGGCGATGGCGAGGAAGATGTAACCCAGCACGGGACCACGGTATCGATCGGAGGAGCACAGCGGATGGACGACACAGCACCGGTGCGGCAGTTGCGCATCGTGGTGGAGGCCGAGGACTACGACGAGGCGCTCGCGTTCTTCCGCGACGTGCTCGGGCTGCCCGAGCAGGCCAGCTTCGCCGGCGACGGCGGTGCGCGGGTCGCCATCCTCGACGCCGGCCGGGCGACGCTGGAGCTCGCGAACCCGGAGCAGAAGGCCATGATCGACGACGTGGAGGTCGGCCGTCCGGTCGCTCCCCGCATCCGGCTGGCGTTCGAGGTCGACGACGGGCGCACGGTCACCGCGCGGCTGGTGGAGGCCGGCGCCGAGCTGATCGCGCCTCCGACGGTGACGCCGTGGAACTCGCTGAACTCGCGCCTGGCGACGCCGGCGGACCTCCAGGTGACGGTGTTCCAGGAGCTGGGCGACGACGGCGCATAACGATTCGGGCATGCTCATCACGATTCGGGCATACGCGGCGGCGCTGTCTCGCAGGCGGCCCTAGGATTCGATCACGCAGCGACCGACCAGACGGCGCTGCACGGTACGAGTCGCGGGATTCGATGAAGGTTTTTCGCGCGCCGGTCGTCGGCGCATCAGGGGCGGCGCTCGTCCTGCTCGGGCTGCTGACGGCATGCGCCGCACCGAGCCCGGCCGCGCCGACGGCGCCCGGCCGGCCGAGCACTCCCACTCCGACGGCGACCGTGGCGTCGGCGCCGGCCCTGCGGGTGGCGACGACGTGCGACGCCCTCCTTCGGCCGCATCCGCGACGGCTGCGGCCGGGGCGGCGGTCCAGCAGCATGAGTGGACGCCCGCCACCCGCGGCGCGGTCCAATACGCGGACCTGCGAGCCGGTGGGCTCACCTGCGAGTACCGCGGGGAGGCGGCGAAAGACACGCCGTGGCTCGCCCCGGACGTGTTCGTGGGAGTGCTCCCGACGCTCGGTGCCAACGACGCTTTCGGCGTCTTCGCGAACACCGCGGGAGTGCCCGTCGACGACGACCACTACTTCGGCTGCCTGGACTGGTCCGGCTCGGCCGCGTTCTGCGAGTTCGGCGCGATCGTGGGCGACTACCAGGTGATCGGGAGCGTGCGGGTCCTCGATCGCGCCGCGCTCGACGAGGCAGCGGTCCGAACGGTATTCACGAACGCGACCGCCGTCGTCGGTCGCCTGGGCGCGCCCGCGCCGCTGTGGCAGCCGGCGGGCGGGAGCCTGCGCGGGGTCACCGCGCCGGACGGCTTCCTCCCGCTCGATCGGATCGCCGCCGCACTCGGCGTCGCCTCTGTGAACACCCCGAAGGAGGAGGGCGGCGAGTACACGACCACGCAGCTCGCCTCCGCCCAGCTCAGCGGCTCCTACTGGACGGACTTCAACGCGTCGGACAACACGGCCGGCGTCGCCATCGCGGTGCTTCCGGGAGGCGCGAGCTACTACGACGACGCCAAGCGCGCACCCCTGCCGGGCACGGGCGACATCACGCCCGTCCCGGGGCTCGGCGATGCCGCCTACCTCTCGACGTTCCGGGACGTCCTGCCGAGCGGTCCGGGCAGCCCGGTCCAGTACCTCGACGTGAAGGTGAAGAACAGCTGGCTGCAGCTCTCCGGCGCCTCGCCGGCCGTGCTCGAGCGGCTTGGGCGCGAAGTCATTGCGAACCTGTCCTGAGCCTTCTATGAGTCTCCTGCGGATCCGATCGCGGAGTTCCGCGGCGACCTAGGCTGACGTCGACGACATCGTCGGACGGCCCGCGTGGCGGGTCGGCCGAGTGAGGCCGATGGCACAAATCGTGGCCGGGAGCAGGGCTCCCGGCCACGTCCATGTCCGCCGGTCGTCGCGGCGCCGTTCCCCTCAACTCCGTGGCGTCGCCCTCCCGAGCACCGCGAACCCGGCCAGCGCGGCCAGCGCCGTCGGGACCAGCAGCCACGCCGTGACCCCGAGCGGTCCGTTGGCGGCGAACCAGGCGCCGACCGCCGGCCAGCTGGCGGTGAAGGTGATCAGCGCGGCGCCGCCGACGAGGAGCAGCACCAGCGCCGCGACCACCGCGAGCACTCCGTACAGCCGCCACCGCATGAACAGTGCCGCCGAGAACGCCCCGATCGCGAAGAAGAACAGCATCCCGCTGAAGACGATGAACAGCCGCCCCGCGAACGACTCGCCCGCGAAGTACACCGACGTGAACAGGTGGCCGCCGAGTCCCCAGCCGTTCGTCCACTCCTCGACCATCGACAGCACCGCGAAGCCCAGCGCGTAGCCGGCCGACAGCAGCAGGAAGGTGAGGCCGGAGCCGAGGGAGAAGTCGCGCCGCGTCACGCTGTAGCCGAGCGCGAACGGGAAGGTGGCCGAGATGACCTGGATGCCGACCACCAGCATGTAGACGAAGATGTAGAACGCTCCGCCGCTCCATTGCGTGCCGTCCAGCGCCTTCGCGCGGTCGGCCGGGGCGGTGGCGCCCCAGATGATCCACCAGATCAGCCAGTTCACCAGCCAGATGAAGAACATGATCATCACCGGCACGTAGATCGTCGTCCACTTGTTGACGAGGTTCAGCCGGACGATGCGCCAGGTGCGCGCGGCGGCGCCCGGGGAGGTGTGCAGTGCCGGCGCGCCGGGGGTCTGCGAGAGGGTGGTCATGCGCTCTGCTCGAATTCTGTCTCACGGACGTTGGTCTTGCGGACGATGAGTTGCTGGAGGGAGACCGGGGCCAGCTCCAATCCCGCGGCGGCGGCCTCGGCGCGCTCGGCGCTTCCGAGCCCGGAGACGGTCACGGAGGCCAGGCCGCCGATCCCGTCGCGGTGCAGCACCTCGCGGCGCGCGACGAAGGCGTCCACGGCGCCGCGCGGGCCGACCACGGTGGTCGCCGACGTGCGCAGGGTCTCGGCGTCGTCGTCCATCAGGATGCGACCCTGATCGATGACGATGACGTGCTCGAGGAGGTTGGCGACCTCGTCGATCAGGTGGGTGGAGAGGACGACCGTGCGCGGGTGCTCCGCGAAGTCCTCCAGGAGCCGGTCGTAGAACAGCTGCCGGGCGACCGCGTCGAGCCCCAGGTACGGCTCGTCGAAGAACGTCAGCGGGGCGCGGGAGGCCAGGCCGACGATGACGCCGACGGCGGAGAGCTGCCCGCGGGAGAGCTTCTTGATCCGCCGGTTCAGCGGGAGCCGGAACTCCTCGATCAGACGGTCGGCGAAGTCCGCGTCCCAGTTCTCGAAGAACCACGGCGCACTGCGGAAGACGTGCCGGGGCTGGAAGTCCTCCGGGTAGCGCTGGCTCTCCTTGATGAAGCAGATGCTCTTCAGGACGTGCGCGTTCTCGGTGGGCTTCTCGCCGAAGACCCGGATGTCGCCGGCCGTGACGAAGTCCTGTCCGGTGATGAGCTGCATCAGCGTGGTCTTGCCTGCGCCGTTGCGGCCGAGGAGGCCGTGGATGCGGCCGGGCTTGATGGTGACGGAGACGTCGTCGATCGCGGTGAACGATCCGAACCGCTTGGTCACCCCCGACACCTGCACCGCTGGAGCGATGGAGGTCGGGGCGGGGGCCTGGCTCATGCGCTGACACCTTCCTTCTGGATCATCTGGCTGAGCTGGTCGGGGCCGATCCCGAGCTTCGCCGCCTCGGCGAGCAGGGGCCGGAGGTATTCGTCGCGGAAGGCGTCGCGCCGTTTGGCGACGAGCCGTTCGCGCGCGCCGTCGGAGACGAACATGCCGATGCCTCGTTTCTTGTAGAGGATCCCCTCGTCGACGAGGAGGTTGACGCCTTTGCCGGCCGTGGCCGGGTTGATCCGGTAGAAGGCCGCGAACTCGTTCGTGGACGGCACCTGGGTCTCGGGCGGGTAGACGCCGTCGATGATGTCGTTCTCGATCTGCTCGGCGATCTGGACGAAGATCGGCTTGCCTTCTTCGATCATCCGAACCTCATGGGTTCATTAGTCATGTAACTAAGTAAGCAACAATGCTTCTATTTTGTCAAGGCTCTGTCTCGAGGGCATAGCGTGGACCCGTGGAACTCCATGAGATGACGGCGCTGGCGTTGTGGCAGGAACTGCAGGCAGGGCGGGTGTCGCCCCGGGAGCTGGCCACCCACTACCTGGACCGCATCGAGCGGCTGAACCCGCAGCTTGGCGCGTTCGTCACCGTCACGCGCGAGCGCGCGCTGGAACGGGCGGACGAGGTCGCCGAGCGGGTGCCGAAGACCGCTCCGCTGTGGGGTCTGCCCTCAGGCGACAAGGACCTCTGGCTGCGCGCGGGCGTCCCCGCCGGCTTCGGCTCCCGGGTGATGGCGGGCTTCGTCCCCGACCGCTCCGACGAGATCGTGGAGACCCTGGACGCCGCGGGCGCGGTGAGCCTGGGCAAGACCAACGCCCCGGAGTTCGGCCTCCCCGCCTACACCGAGTCGCTCGCGGCCCCGCCCGCCCGCAACCCCTGGGACTCCGGACTCGGCGCCGGCGGGTCGAGCGGGGGAGCGGCCGTCGCGGTGGCGAGCGGGATGCTGCCGTTCGCGCCCGGCTCCGACGGCGGCGGCTCGATCCGCATCCCGGCCGCCGCCTGCGGCCTGGTCGGGCTGAAGCCGTCGCGCGGCCTCGTCCCCGCCGGCAGCGGGATCGACTCGCTCGCGGGACTCGTCGTGGACGGCCCGCTCGCCCGGACCACCACCGACGCCGCCCTGCTGCTGGACGGGATGATCGCGAAGGTCGGCGGCCGCATCGACCACCACTACACACTGCGCGCGCCCTACGAGGACGACGGGCCGTTCCTCGGCACGGCGATCCGCGGGGAGGGCCGGTTCCAGCTGGGCGTCATGACGACCTCTGCCTGGGACGACGCCTACGACATCGTGATCTCGCCCGAGGCCCGGTCGGCGCTCGATGCGGCGGTCGAGGCGTTCGCGGCGATGGGCCACGGCGTCGAGGAGACGGCGCTGGAGCCCGACCCGACCTACGCGCCGGCGTTCCGGACCATCTGGCAGGCCGGCGCCGCGCGCATTCCCGCCGAGGGGGAGGCGCTCGCCTTGCTGGAGCCGCTCACGGCGTGGCTGGTGCAGCGCGGGCGGACCATCCTCGCCCGAGAGCTGAGCGAGGCGCTGAGCGCGCTCACCGCGTACGAGCGCTCCTTCATCCGGCAGCTGGCGTCGTACGACGCGGTGCTGACGCCGGCGCTCGCGCTCACGCCGCGGCCGCTCGGCTGGTACGACCAGGAGGACGGCGAGCGGAACTTCGAGCAGCAGGTGCTCTACACGCCGTTCACGTCGATGCTCAACGTCACCGGGCTGCCCGCGATCGTGCTGCCGGTGGCGGAGACCCAGGACGGCCTCCCGATGGGAGTGCAGCTGATCGGGCGGCCGGGCGGCGAGCGCACCCTGCTCTCGCTGGCCGCGCAGCTGGAGCGCCGCATCCACTGGGAGACCCGCCGGCCGCCGCTGTGGTGACCCCGCCACTCCCGGAGGCCGTCGCTGCCGGAGGAGATCGCCCCTCCCCAGCCCCCGATTCCCTCCGCTGACTGGTCCACCGCGGCGTGTCGGCCCGGTTCTCCTCCGTTGTCGACGCCGGCTCCGGAGGGCTACCCTGCCGGTGTGGACGATGAGTTCCGTCCGGTGCTCGGCGAGGCCGCCGCGCTCGCCGGGCGATGGCTGGACGGCGTCCGCGACGGGGCCATCCCGCCGACGGCCGACGTCGAGTCCGTCAAGGACGCGCTGGGCCGGCGGCTCCCCGGGCACGGCCCTGCGGCCACCGACGTCCTCACCCACCTGGCGTCCGCCGTCGAGCCCGGCCTGATCCGGATGCACTCGCCGCGGTTCCACGGCTGGGTGATCGGCGGGGCGCAGCCCGTCGCGCTCGGCGCCGACTGGCTGGTCGCCGCATGGGACCAGAACTCCGCCCTCCGGTCGGTGACGCCGGGAGTGGTCGCCGCGGAGGAGCTCGCCGCCGAGTGGCTGCTCGACCTGCTCGGCCTCCCCGGCGGCGCGGAGGTCGGTTTCGTGACCGGCGCGACCGTCGCGAACCTGGTCGGCCTGATCTGCGGCCGAGACGAGAGCCTGCGCCGCGCGGGCTGGGACGCCCGGACCGACGGCCTCGCGGGAGGGCCGCGGGTGCGGTTCCTCGTCGGAGCCGAACGCCACGGCTCCGTCGACAGCGCCGCCGTGCTGGCCGGGCTCGGCGCCGGCCGCCCGGTCGCCGCCGACGACCAGGGCCGGATGCGCGTGGACGCGCTGCGGGAGGCGCTCGCCGACGGGGACGGTCCCGCGGTGGTGGCGCTGCAGGCCGGCAACGTCCACTCGGGGGCGTTCGACCCGCTCGCCGACGCGATCGAGGTGGCGCACGCGGCGGGCGCCTGGGTGCACATCGACGGCGCGTTCGGGCTGTGGGCCGCCGCGGCCCCGGGCCTCCGGCACCTGACCGAGGGGATGGCGGCCGCCGACTCCTGGGCCACCGACGCGCACAAGACCCTCAACGTCCCGTACGACAGCGGCGTCGCCGTCGTCGCCGATCCTGGCGTCCTGCACGCGTCGCTGGCGCAGCACGCCGCCTACCTCGCCGCCTACGCGGGAGCCTCCGACCCCGAGGACCGGGTGCCGGAGCTCAGCCGCCGCGCCCGCGGCGTCCCGGTCTACGCGGCGCTGGCCCAGCTGGGACGGGCGGGCGTGGCCGGCCTCGTCCAGGGCCTCGCCGACGCTGCGACGGCGATCGCGGACGGCCTCGCGGGTATCCCCGGAGCGCACGTGCTCAACGACGTGGTCTACACGCAGGTCTGCGCGACCTTCGGCGACGACGAGCGCACCCGTCGGGTGGGGGAGGCGCTGCGGGCGGGCGGCGTCGCCCTGGCCTCGCCCTCCGCCTGGCACGGCCGGGCGGTGCTGCGATTCTCGGTCAGCAACTGGCTCACCGACGCGGCCGAGGCCGCCCGGACAGTCCAGGCGGTCCGGGAGGCCGTGGCGGTCACGGCCTAGGCGGTCGCGGTCAGCGTCCCGCCGCGTACCCCTGCATCCCGCGCGGGTTCGCGGCCGCCGACAGCACGCCGGTCTCCGGGTCGCGTCCGACCGACGACAGCCGGCCGAGCGTCCAGCCACCCGCCCGGGTGACGACGTGCCCGCGCGCCTCCAGCCCGGCGATGACCTCCTCGCCCAGCCGCGACTCCACGACGGCGCCCGCCGGCACCCAGGTGCGCGGCCAGAACGACTCCGCCAGCGACGTGGTGTGCAGCGCCGGAGCGTCGATCGCCTGCTGCGGCGTGTAGCCGCCGACGAGCGTGCGCAGTAGGTAGAGCAGCTGCCACTGGTCCTGCTGGTCGCCGCCCGGCGAGCCGAGCGCGGTCACCGGCACGCCGTCGCGCAGCACGAGCGTCGGGGTGAGGGTGGTGCGCGGGCGCTTCCCCGGCGCCAGGGTCGAGGCGGACCCCTCCTCCAGCCAGGTCATCTGCAGGCGGGTGCCCAGGCAGAAGCCGAGCGCGGGGATCGTCGGAGACGACTGCAGCCAGCCGCCCGACGGTGTCGCCGAGACGATGTTGCCCCAGCGGTCGACCACGTCGAGGTGGCAGGTGTCGCCCCGGGTGGTCCCGTCGCGGGCGACGGTCGGCTCGCCCGTGCCCGCGATGGCCTCCGCCGCCGGGGGTTCGTAGGCCGTGCGCAGCGGCGGGAGGAACGGCTCGGCGCCCGCGATGCGGCCCGGACGGAACTCCGCGGAGGCCCGCTCGCCGATCAGCGACCGGCGCGCGGCGATGTAGCCGGGCGCGAGCAGCTCGTCCACCGGGACGCGCGCGTCGCCGAAGTACGCGTCGCGGTCGGCGTACGCGAGCTTCTGCGCCTCCAGAATGGTGTGCGCGCCGAGCTCTGTCGACGGGTCGAGGCGGTCGTCGTCGAAGCCGTCGAGGATCGCCAGCGTCTCCAGCAGCGCCGGCCCCTGGCCCCAGGCGCCGGTCTTGGCGATGGTCCAGCCGCGGAACTCCAGCGTCGTGGCGGGATCGTACGTCGCCCGGAAGGCGGCGAAGTCGGACTCCGCGATCACGCCGGCGTGGTCGGTGCCGGGGGAGTGCCGGTGCGGGATCCGCGCGAACGCGGCCGCCTCTCGCGCGACGAGGCCGGTCGCCCACTCGGTGCGTGCGGCCTCGACGCGCTCCTCGCGGGTGGTCGCGCCGCCGCGGGAGGTCGCCTCGTCACCCGCCGCGATCAGCCCGCGCAGCACGGCGGCGTAGGCGGGATTGCGGATCAGCTCGCCGGGCTCGGGGATGCGCCCGCCCGGCATCCACCGCTCGGCGGACGACGGCCAGTGCTCGGCGAACAGGCCGGCGACGGTGCGGATGGTGGCGCAGACGCGCTCCAGCACGGGATGCCCGTCCTCGGCGTACCCGATGGCGAACGCGAGCACGTCGGCGAGCTCCCAGGTGCCGTGATCCTTCAGCAGGAGCAGCCACGCGTCGACCGCGCCGGGAACGGCCGCCGCCAGCGCGCCCGCGCCGGGGACGAGCTCGAGCCCCTCGGCGAGGTAGTGCTCCCGCGTCGCGGCGGCCGGCGCGGGACCCTGCCCGGCGAGCACGACGGGCGTCGGGTCGTCCGCCGTCGCGAACAGTGCCACCAGGTCGCCGCCCGGGCCGTTCAGGTGCGGCTCCACGACATGCAGCACGAAGGCGGCGGCGACCGCGGCGTCGAACGCGTTGCCGCCGCGCTCCAGCACGGCCTGCGCGGTCGCCGCCGCCAGCCAGTGCGTGGAGGCGGACATCCCGAACGTCCCGGTCAGGGTGGGGCGGGTGGTGACGGCGGGCGGCGGGGTGAACGTCATGGTCCCCAGTCTGCACCGGGTCCGCGGGCGCCCCTCCTCGAATAGGGTGGTGCTCCGTGTCCGTCACTCACCGCCTGGGCCGCGCCGACGCCGATCGGCTGCACCTCGCCCTCATGCTCGCCCTCACGTTCTCGACCGGTGTCGTGGACGCCACCGGCTACCTCGGCCTCGACCGGGTGTTCACCGGCAACATGACCGGCAACGTCGTGCTGCTCGGGATGGCGCTGACCGGCACGACGAACCTTCCGATCCTGCGGCCGCTGCTGGCGCTCGCCGCGTTCCTCGCGGGCGCCGTCGTCGGCAGCAGGCTCGTCCGCCGCGACGACGGCTGGTCTGGCCGGGTGACCGCGACCCTGTGGGTGATCGCCGGCCTCTTGACCGCGATCGCCGTGCTGCTGGCGTTCGCGCTGCACCTCGACCCGCAGCTGGTGGGCACCATCGCCACCTCGGCGCTCGGCTTCGCGATGGGGATGCAGGCGGCACTTGCCCGCCGGGTAAAGGTCGCCGATGTGACGACCGTGGTGGTGACCTCCACCCTGACCGGCCTCGCCGCCGACAGCCGCCTCGCCGGCGGGAACGGCTCGCTCTGGGTGCGGCGCGCGCTCGCCGTGCTGCTCATCACCGCCGGCGCGGCGGCGGGCGCGCTCGCGCTGCTCGTGCACGTGTCCCTCGGCGTGCTGGTGTCGGCCGCGATCACGATCGTGGTCGCCTCCCTCGGCCACACCGGCCACCGCGCCCGCGCGTCGAGCGGCGCCTAGTCGACGCGCAACGCATTCGTGACGAATGTCGCCTTTGGGGGCGCCAAACGCAACATACGTCACGAATGTGCGGTCAGCCGATGCGTGCAGATTCGTGCGGAATGTCGACATTGGCGGCGCCAAACGCGACATTCGTGCCGAATGTCCGCTCAGTCGAGGAGGTGCCGCAGCGGCGCCGGCGCCCGGTTGCGCCACGCGTCGGTGATCAGCTCCCGCAGCAGCCCCGGCTCGATGTCGGAGAAGTCGACGTGCGCCGACGACAGCCGCCCGGCGTACCACTGCTCCGAGCAGTGCTCCGGCCACGCCGCCGCGGCCTCCCGGATGCCGGCCTCGCCGAGCATCAGGTTGACCGTCGAGGTCTCCGGGTCCAGCATCGTCGCGAACCGCTTGCCGCGGACGCGGAACGCCGGCAGGCCGCCGTGCTCGTACTCCTCGGCCTCCGGGAGGCCCAGGGCGAGGCGATGCACGGCGGCGGCGTCCATCAGTTGACGGGACCCGTGTACTTCTCGCCCGGCCCCTTGCCGATCTCGTCCGGGAACGGCGACGCCTCGCGGAACGCGAGCTGCAGCGAGCGGAGGCCGTCGCGCAGGCTGCGCGCGTGCTGGTCGCCCAGGTGCGCGGCGCTCGCCGTCACCAGGCCGGCGAGGGCGTCGATCAGCTTGCGGGCCTCGTCCAGGTCGGTCTGCTGCTCCGGGTCGTCCGCCAGCCCGGTCTTCACCGCGGCGGCGCTCATCAGGTGCACGGCGGTGGTCGTGATGACCTCCACCGCGGGCACCTCGGCGATGTCGCGCGTGGCTCCCGCGATCGCCTCCTCCTCGTGGTTGTGACCGTCGGAAATGGGGGATGTGTCGCTCACTGCTTTCCTCTGTTAGAATCGTTCGGGCTCCGGGGCATCTGCCTCGGGACGAAAGTGGAGATTCCTCCCACCCGCGCTTGACCGCTTTTACAGGTTACCGGGTCGTTGCACTCCGCCGACGTGCGTCAGCACGGCGGTAGCCAGGGTGCTGCACCAGCCCTGCGAGACGAATCCTTCGGGAAAATCGGGTCGCGGGGCTGCGCTGGTGCGTGGAATCCCCGCTTTCTCCGAACCGTCGAAAGACGGCCCGAGCACTCGAAGCATCGCTCATCAGAGGAGACTGACATCAGCGAACCCCGTACGAATGACCGTATCCGCGTCCCCGAAGTTCGACTCGTCGGCCCCAGCGGAGAGCAGGTCGGCGTCGTCAAGATCGAGGTCGCCATCCGACTCGCGCAGGAGGCCGATCTCGACCTGGTCGAGGTCGCGCCCAATTCCAAGCCGCCGGTCGCGAAGATCATGGACTACGGCAAGTTCAAGTACGAGGCTGCGCAGAAGGCCAAGGAGGCCCGGCGCAACCAGGCGAACACCATCCTCAAAGAGGTCCGGTTCCGCCTCAAGATCGACAAGCACGACTACGAGACCAAGCGCAAGCGCGCCGAAGGCTTCCTGAAGTCCGGCGACAAGGTGAAGGCCATGATCCTGTTCCGCGGCCGCGAGCAGTCGCGCCCCGAGCAGGGCGTCCGCCTGCTGCAGCGCTTCGCGGAGGACGTCGCCGAGTTCGGCCAGGTCGAGTCGAACCCGACCATCGACGGCCGCAACATGGTGATGATCATCAGCCCGCTCAAGAACAAGTCCGAGGCCAAGGCCGAGGCCAACGCACAACGTGCCGCTTCCAAGGCGCGCGCCCAGGGGCGCGACCAGGAGGCGGTTGCTGAGACAGCCGACGCTGCTCAGTCCGAAGAGAGTTCGCCCGCCCAGGCGACGAACGAGGAGAAGTAATGCCCAAGCAGAAGTCCCACTCCGGCGCCAAGAAGCGCTTCAAGATCACCGGCAGCGGCAAGGTCATGAAGCAGCAGGCCGGTATGCGCCACAACCTGGAGGTCAAGTCCAGCGACCGGAAGCGCCGCCTCAACCAGGAGCAGGTCGTTCCCGAGGTGGATGCCAAGGTCATCCGCCGGATGCTCGGCAAGTAATCCCCCCGACACGCACGTAAGGAATATCGACTAATGGCAAGAGTGAAGAGGGCCGTCAACGCCCACAAGAAGCGTCGGGTCATCCTCGAGCGCGCCGAGGGCTACCGCGGTCAGCGGTCGCGCCTCTACCGCAAGGCGAAGGAGCAGGTCACCCACTCGCTCGTCTACGCGTACCGTGACCGCCGCCAGAAGAAGGGCGACTTCCGCCGTCTCTGGATCCAGCGGATCAACGCCGCGAGCCGCGCGAACGGCCTCACCTACAACCGCTTCATCCAGGGCCTGGGCCTGGCGGGCGTCGAGGTCGACCGTCGCATCCTCGCCGAGCTGGCCGTGAACGAGCCCGCGACCTTCGCGGCCCTCGTCGAGACCGCGAAGAAGGCCCTCCCGGCCGACACCTCGGCTCCGAAGGCCGCCGCGTAAGCAGCAGCACCACCACGAACGGCCCGGTCGATCCCGACCGGGCCGTTCTGCGTTCCCGGACCCCGTCGGTATTCGCGGAGATCGCGCTCGCGGGGCGCGGAATCTCCGCACGCCACGGTGTGCGGCGGAGCTACGGATGCGGGAGGCCGCGCCGATAAGCTGTGCGCATGCTCGATAACCCGCGCTCCCCGCGCGTCCGCGCCGTGGCGAAGCTCGCCAAGCGCCCCGCCCGTGCCGAGACCGGGCTGTTCCTGCTCGAGGGTCCGCAGGCCGTCTCCGAGGCGCTCACCTATCGTCCGGAGCTGGTGGTCGAGCTGTACGCGACGCCTACCGCGCTGGAGCGCTACCAGGACATCGCGCAAACCGCAGTGGAGGCCGGCGTCGACGTCGAGTTCGTCACCGAGCATGTGCTCGGCACGATGGCCGACACCGTCACCCCGCAGGGTTTCGTGGCGGTGTGCCGGCAGTTCCCGACCTCCGTCCGCGACATCTTCGCCGACGAGCCCCGGCTCGTGGCGATCCTGGAGGAGGTGCGCGACCCCGGCAACGCCGGCACGATCATCCGCGCCGCCGACTCCGCGGGCGCCGACGCGGTGGTGCTCACCGGCCGTACCGTCGACCTGTACAACCCCAAGGTGGTGCGCTCCACGACGGGCTCGCTGTTCCACGTCCCGGTCGCCGTCGGCGCCGACCTCGCCGACGTCGTCGGCCGCGCGCACACCGCGGGCCTGCAGGTCCTGGCCGCCGACATCAAGGGGGAGGACCTCCTCGCCGCCCGTCAGGAGGGCCAGCTCGCCCGGCCGACCGCGTGGGTGTTCGGCAACGAGGCCCACGGGCTCGCCGACGACCTTCTCGGGCTGGTGGACCGGGTGGTGACGGTGCCGATCTACGGCCGCGCCGAGTCGATGAACCTCGCCACGGCGGCGTCGGTGTGCCTGTACGAGTCGGCGTTCGCGCAGCGCTCGGAGTGATCGATAAGCCTTGCGTTATATAACGCAGGCTTGATAGATTGACCGCATGGACGGTCTGGAGGCGGTGGGCGACCCCGTGCGGCGTCGCTTCGTCGAGCTGCTCGCGCGCGGTGAGCGCACGGCCGGTGACCTCGCGATGCTCGCCGCTGACGAGTTCGGGATCACCCAGCCCGCAGCGTCCCGGCACCTGAGGGTGCTGCGCGAGGCCGGCGTCGTCGCCTCCCGGGTAGACGGCCAGCGCCGCGTCTACGCGCTGGAGCCGACCGGGCTGGAGGACGCGGCGGCCTGGTTCGATGCCTTGGGGACAGCGTGGGAGCAGCGGCTGGACGCGCTCGGAACCGAGCTGGCGCGCGGACGGCGGCTGCAGCGGGGAGCCGCCGCGCGCCGAGGCCGCGGAACCTCGTCCCAGCCCCACGACACCGGGAAGGCCGCATCGTGACCCTCTGGGGAGAGCTCGCCCTCGACGGCCCGCGCCGCTCGGTCACGGTCTCCCGGGAGTACCCCGCCACCCCGGCGGATCTCTGGGCCGCACTCACTGAGCCCGACCGGCTGGCCCGCTGGATCGGCCGCTATGAGGCGACCGCCGACGGCTTCCGCCTCGAAATGGGCGGACCCGACGCCGACGCCGTTGTCGACGGCCGCGTTCTGGCCTGCGAGCCCGAACACCGCCTCCTGGTGACCTGGCGCTTCAGCGGCGCCGGCCAGGTGGAGGCGCCGACCGAGCTGGAGGCCGTCATCGAGCCCGCAGGGGAGGGCCGCGTCCTCCTCACGCTGACGCACCGCCGCGTGCAGGCGGTCACGGCCTCCGTGTACGGCGCCGGCTGGCAGGACGTCCTCACCCACCTTGCTCGCGAGCTCGGCGCGGAGGCGTCGCCGCAGGAGCACGACGGCTACCTCGGCGAGGCCGCCGATCCCGCGGCGTTCGACGCTGCGCTGGACGAGTACCGCCGCGAGGAGGCCGCGCTGGTCGCCGCGACGATGGAGCGCACCCGCGGCCGGTCCGCGGTCTCGCTGAATCGCCTCCTCGACGCCTCGGTGGACGAGGTCTGGGACGCCCTCACCCTCCCCGACCGCGTGGGCCGCTGGCTGTGGCCGGTCGTGGAGTGGCCGGACGATCCCGCACGCGAGCGCCGGCTGCGGCTCGGCGACGTCATGCGCCTCGGCGACGAGAACGTCGAGGGCGCCGTGCAGGTCCTGGAGGTGCTGGAGCTCGAAGACCGCGCGCACCTCCGCTTCAGCTGGGGCGCCGCCGCGGTGAGCATCCGGCTGACCGAGACCGGCGACGGCACGCTGCTGTCGCTCGACCAAGACGGAGTAGAGGACACCTTCGGCGCCGGGCGGCTGCGCTCGGCGCCCGACTTCGCGGCGGGCTGGCACCAGCTGATCGACCAGCTGACCCTTCTGCTCGCGGGGCTGACCGTCCCGGCGCCCGACCGGCTGTGGGAGGCCGCGTACCTGGTGTACTCGGCGGAGTAGCGCGCCTCAAGGCCGCCGAGCCGCCCGACCCGGCCGCAGAGCCCTCCACTTCCACCGACTAAACTGGGGAACCGTGTCTGAAACCACAGAAATCACCGAGGAGTCCGTCGAGGCGGCCGTCTCCGCGGCGCTCGCCGCGATCGACGCCGCCGGCACCTCGGACGCGCTGAAGGCCGTCCGCCACGACCACACCGCCGAGGCCTCGCCGCTCGCCCGGCTGAACGCCGCCATCCGAGCGCTCCCAGGCGACCAGAAGGCCGCGGCCGGCAAGCTCGTCGGCGGTGCCCGTGCCCGCGTGAACCAGGCGTTCGCCGCCAAGGAGGCCGTGATCGCGGCCGAGGAGGACGCCGCCCGGCTCGCCGCCGAGGCCGTGGACGTCACCGCCGTCCCGATCCGCTGGACGCCCGGCGCCCGGCACCCGCTCAGCCTCCTGCAGGAGCGCATCGCCGACATCTTCGTCGGCATGGGCTGGGAGGTCGCGGAGGGCCCGGAGCTGGAGAGCGAGTGGTACAACTTCGACGCGCTCAACTTCGACGCCGACCACCCGGCGCGCGCCATGCAGGACACCTTCTTCGTGGAGCCCACGAACGCGCACCTCGTGATGCGCACCCACACCTCGCCGGTGCAGCTCCGCGCCCTCCTCGGCAACGAGCTGCCGGTCTACCGCATCGCACCGGGCCGGGTGTTCCGCACCGACGAGTTCGACGCCACGCACCTCCCGGTCTTCACCCAGACCGAGGGCATCGCCGTCGACAAGGGTCTGACGATGGCGCACCTGCGCGGCACGCTCGACCACTTCGCCAAGACGCTGTTCGGCGAGGGCGCGCGCGTGCGGCTGCGACCCAACTACTTCCCGTTCACCGAGCCGAGCGCCGAGCTCGACCTGTGGCACCCGACCTTCAAGGGCGGCGCGCGCTGGATCGAGTGGGGCGGCTGCGGCATGGTGAACCCGAACGTGCTGCGCTCCGCGGGCATCGACCCGGAGGTCTACTCCGGGTTCGCGTTCGGGATGGGCGTCGAGCGGGCGCTGATGTTCCGCAACGACGTCAAAGACATGCGCGACATGGCCGAGGGCGATGTCCGGTTCTCCCAGCAGTTCGGAATGGTGGTCTGATGCGCGTCCCCCTGAGTTGGCTCGGCGAGTACGTCGACCTGGAGCCCGGTACGACGGCCGAGGAGGTCCACGCCGCCCTCGTGTCCGTCGGGCTCGAGGAGGAGGACGTCCACACCTTCGAGATCACCGGCCCTGTGGTCGTCGGCCAGGTGCTGGAGTTCGAGGAGGAGCCGCAGAGCAACGGCAAGACCATCCGCTGGTGCCGCGTGCGCGTCGCACCGGAGGGGCAGAAGGCCGCCGACGGCGGCGAGGACGTGCGCGGCATCGTCTGCGGCGCCCGCAACTTCCTGCTGGGTGACAAGGTCGTCGTGACGCTGCCCGGCTCGATCCTGCCCGGACCGTTCCCGATCGCCGCGCGCAAGACCTACGGCCACGTCTCGGACGGCATGATCGCCTCCGCGCGCGAGCTCGGCCTCGGCGACGACCACGAGGGCATCCTGCGGCTGTCGACGCTCGGGCTCGACCCGGAGGTCGGCACCGACGCCATCTCGCTGCTCGGCCTGGACGACACCGCTGTGGAGGTCAACGTCACCCCCGACCGCGGCTACGCGTTCTCGATCCGCGGCATCGCCCGCGAGTACTCGCACGCGACCGGCGCGGCCTTCCGCGACCCGGCCGAGGCGGTCCGCGTGCACTCCGCCGGTGCGCACGCGCACGGCTTCAGCGTGACGATCGACGACCGCGCACCGATCCGCGGCCGCGTCGGCGCGACCGTGTTCGTGACCCGCGTGGTCCGCGACGTCGACGGCTCCCGGCCGACCCCGCCGTGGATGGTCGCGCGGCTGAAGCTCGCCGGCATCCGCTCCATCTCGCTCGTCGTGGACATCACCAACTACGTGATGCTCGAGCTCGGCCAGCCGATCCACGGCTACGACCTCGACAAGCTCTCCGGCGGCATCGTCGTGCGCCGCGCGCACCCGGGCGAGACCCTGGTGACGCTGGACGACCAGACCCGGGCGCTGGATCCGGAGGACCTCCTCATCACCGACGAGTCCGGCGCGATCGGCCTGGCCGGCGTGATGGGCGGCGCGTCCACCGAGATCGGCGCGGGCACCAGCAACGTGCTGGTGGAGGCCGCCAACTTCGACCCGGTGTCCATCGCCCGCACCGCCCGCCGGCACAAGCTGCCGAGCGAGGCGTCCAAGCGGTTCGAGCGCGGCGTGGACCCGCGGGTCGCCGTCGCGGCGGCCGCGCGCGTCGTGCAGCTCCTGGAGCAGCTCGCCGGCGGCCACGCCGACGAGCTCGGCTCGCTGCTCGACACCGCGGGGGAGGCCGAGCCCATCCGCCTGCCGAACGCGTACATCCCGAACTTGATCGGCGTGGACTTCACCGACGACGAGGTCCGCGGCGCGCTCGCGGAGATCGGCGGGACGGTGACGAGCGACGGCGACGCGCTGCTGGTCGTGCCGCCGAGCTGGCGTCCCGACCTGCGCGACAAGTCCGACCTGGCCGAAGAGGTCGCCCGCATCGTCGGATTCGACCGCATCCCGTCGGTGCTGCCCGTCGCGCCCCCCGGCCGCGGGCTGACCCGCGCGCAGAAGCTGCGCCGCGCCGTCGCGCAGATGCTCGCCGACAACGGCGCGACCGAGGTGCTCGCCTTCCCGTTCGTCTCGGAGGCGCAGAACGACCTGTTCGGCTCGCCCGAGGCCGGCGGCGTGCCCGCGGTCCGCCTGGCGAACGCGCTCGACGCGACCGCCCCGTACCTGCGGACCTCGCTGCTCCCCGGCCTGATCGACGTGGCCAAGCGCAACCTGGCCCGCGGTCTCGTCGACCTGCGCCTCTACGAACTCGGCACCGTCTTCCTGCCGAGCGGCGCCGCCCTCGGCAGCGAGGAGCTGCCGCTGGGCGCCGCCCTCCCGGGCGACGACGTCCTCGCCGCCCTGAACGCGGGCATCCCCGCGCAGCCCCGCCACCTCGCCGGCCTGATCGTCGGCAACGTCGTGGAGAAGCAGCCGGGCCAGGCGCCCCTCGCGGCCGGCCTCGCCGACGCGCTGACCGCCGTCCAACAGACCGCGACGGCCGTGGGCGTGCGGATCGAACCGGTGCAGAGCCGCCACCACGCCTTCCACCCCGGACGCACGGCGCAGCTGGTCGCGCACGCCGCAGACGGCTCGCGCGTCGTCGTCGGTTACGCCGGGGAGCTGCTGCCCGCGATCGCGGAGGACCTCGACCTCCCGCGCGTCGTGGCCGTCTACGAGCTCGACCTGGACGCGCTCATCGACGTGGCGCCCGCCGACATCGTCGCGGGTGTGATCGCCGGCTTCCCGGCGGCGACGCAGGACCTGTCCCTGGTCGTGCGCGACGAGGTCCCCGCGGGCGACGTGCTCGCCGCAGTGCGGGACGGCGCGGGCGAGCTCCTGGAGGACATCCGTCTGGTCGACGACTACCGCGGCGCGGGCCTCCCGTCCGGCCACAAGAGCCTCACTTTCGCGCTGCGGTTCCGTGCGGACGACCGCACCCTCACCGCGGCCGAGGCCAGCGAGGCGAAGCTCGCGGGCGCGGCGCGGGCGGAGGAGCTGTTCGGGGCGCACATCCGCGAGTAGAAGCCGCCGATTCGTGCCGAATGTCGACTCTGGCGCCGCCAGAGTCGACATTCGGCACGAATCGCGGTGGGCACATTCGTCACGTATGTGGACTCGGCTGCGCCGAACGCGACATTCGGCACGAATCGCGTGGTGGCGGGCGTTGTGTGACGACGGCGATTTGGCGACCGACCCGGCCAGGGCGCTAGGGTGGTCTACATGCTTACCGTCGGTGCCCCCTCGATGCGCCGACGCCTGCGCGACCGCCGAAGCTAGGCGGCGCTCGGGCGACCCGTGGGGTCGGACATGGGCGTCGCCGGATCCTCGGCCCCCTGTCGTCCACCTCATCAAGGAACAAGCATGACTCTCTCGGTTGCCGTCGCCGGTGCCTCCGGGTACGCGGGTGGCGAGCTGCTGCGCATTCTCGCCGACCACCCCGACTTCGAGATCCGCACCGTGACCGCGCACAACAACGCCGGTCACCCGCTCGCCGCGCACCAGCCGCACCTGCGCTCGCTCGCCCACCTCACCCTCTCCGAGAGCACGCCGGAGACCCTCGCCGGTCACGACGTGGTCTTCCTGGCGCTGCCGCACGGCCGGTCGGGGGAGGTCGCCGCGCAGCTCGCCGCCGACACCCTCGTGGTGGACGCGGGCGCCGATCACCGGCTGGAGGATCCCGCCGACTGGGCGGCCTTCTACGGCGGCGAGTACTACGGCTCGTGGGCGTACGGCGTCCCCGAGCTCATCGTCGGGCCGGACGGCGCCAAGCAGCGCGCGAACCTCGCCGGGGCGAAGCGGATCGCCGCGCCCGGCTGCAACGCCAGCGCCGTCTCGCTCTCTCTCGCGCCCGGGATCCACGCCGGCGTGATCGAGGAGGAGGACATCGTCAGCGTCCTCGCCGTCGGGCCGTCCGGGGCGGGCAAGTCGCTCAAGACGATGTACCTCGCCAGCGAGATCCTCGGGTCCGCCAACCCGTACGCGGTCGGCGGCACCCACCGGCACATCCCGGAGATCCAGCAGAATCTCCGTAAGGCCGGCGCGACGGAACCGACCCTCTCGTTCACCCCGGTGCTCGTGCCGATGTCGCGCGGCATCCTGGCGACCTCCACGGCCCGGGTGAAGCCGGGGGTGACCGCAGCACAGGTGCAGGAGGTCTGGGAGGCCGCCTACGCCGACGAGCCGTTCGTGCACGTGCTGCCCGCCGGCAGCGTGCCGCGCACCGCGGACGTGCTGGGCTCGAACAGCGTGCTGGTCGGGGTCGCCCTCGACCAGGCGGCGGGCCGGGTCGTCACCGTGCTCGCGATCGACAATCTGTACAAGGGAACGGCCGGTGCGGCGATCCAGTCCGCGAACCTCGCCCTCGGGCTCGCCGAGACCGCCGGCCTCAGTGTGAACGGAGTCGCGCCATGAGCGTCACCACCGCCAAGGGATTCTCGGCCGCCGGCGTCGTCGCCGGCCTCAAGTCCAGCGGCAAGCGCGACCTCGCGCTCGTCCAGAACCGCGGGCCGCTCACCGCGGCGGCGGCGGTCTTCACGACGAACCGCTGCAAGGCGAACCCGGTCCTCTGGAGCGAGCAGGTCATCGCGGACGGCGTCGTGTCCGCCATCGTCCTCAACTCCGGCGGCGCCAATTGCTACACCGGCGCGCAGGGGTTCCAGACCACGCATGCGACGGCGGAGGCCGTCGGCGAGGCGCTCGGCGTCTCGGCCGGCGACGTGCTGGTCTGCTCCACCGGCCTGATCGGCGACCAGCTCGACGTCGACAAGCTGACCGCGGGCGTCGCCCAGGCGGCCACCGCGCTCGCCGGCGACTCCGGGCTCGGCGCCGCCGAGGCGATCATGACCACCGACACCAAGCCCAAGCAGGCCGAGCAGGTCTCGCCGGCCGGCTGGGCGGTCGGCGGCATGGCCAAGGGCGCGGGGATGCTCGCGCCGGGCCTCGCGACCATGCTCGTCGTCATCACCACCGACGCGGTGCTCGACTCGACGCAGCTCGACACCGCCCTCCGCGCCGCCACCCGGGTCACCTTCGACCGGCTCGACTCGGACGGCTGCATGTCCACCAACGACACCGTCGCGCTGCTCGGCTCCGGTGCCAGCGGCGTCACGCCGGACCTCGCCGAGTTCACGCTCGCGCTCACCGAGGTCTGCCGCAGCCTGGCCAAGCAGCTCCAGGAGGACGCCGAGGGCGCCTCCCACGACGTCACGATCGAGGTGGTCAACGCCCGCACCGAGGACGACGCCGTGACCGTCGGCCGCGCCGTGTCCCGGTCCAACCTGTTCAAGGCGGCCATCTTCGGCAACGACCCCAACTGGGGCCGCGTGCTCGCCGCGGTCGGCACCACCGACGCGGAGTTCGACCCGTACGGGATCGACGTCGCGATCAATGGCGTGCAGGTGTGCACGGCGGGGGAGCCGGATCAGCCGCGCGACCTCGTCGACCTGACGCCGCGCGCCGTCCACGTGCTCATCGACCTGCACGCGGGCGACGAGACGGCGGCCATCCTCACCAACGACCTGACCCACGACTACGTCCACGAGAACAGTGCCTACTCCAGCTGACATGACCACAGTGACCGACGACACCGCCACCGACGGCACCGACACCGACGACACCGACACCGGGGAGGCCGCCGAGCGCGCCGCCGCCGCGGACAAGGCCGCGACCCTGATCGAGTCGCTGCCCTGGCTGAAGACCTTCCACGACCGCATCATCGTCGTGAAGTTCGGCGGCAACGCCATGGTGAGCGAGGACCTCCAGCGCACCTTCGCCGAGGACATCGTCTACCTGCGCTACGCCGGCCTCCGTCCGGTCGTCGTGCACGGCGGCGGCCCGCAGATCTCCGCGATGCTCGACCGGCTCGGCATCGAGAGCGAGTTCCGCGGCGGCTTCCGGGTGACCACACCCGAGGCGATGGACGTGGTCCGCATGGTGCTGACCGGGCAGATCAACCGCGACATCGTGAGCAACATCAACAAGCACGGCCCGCTCGCCGCCGGCCTGTCCGGGGAGGACGCCGGGCTGTTCCAGGGCCGCAAGCGCGGCGCCGTGGTCGACGGCGCCGAGGTCGACCTCGGCCTGGTCGGCGACGTCATCGGCGTGAACCCGGAGGGCGTGCTCGCCCAGCTCGACGCCGGCCGCATCCCGGTGGTCTCCTCGATCGCACCGGACATCGACGACCCGGGCCAGGCGCTCAACGTCAACGCGGACGCCGCCGCGGCCGCCCTGGCGGTCGCGCTCGGCGCGGCCAAGCTGGTCATCCTGACCGACGTCGCCGGGCTCTACAGCGACTGGCCGAACCGGGACTCGCTGCTGTCCAAGATCACGGCGCCCGAGCTGCGCGAGCTGCTGCCGTCGCTCGAGTCGGGCATGATCCCCAAGATGGCGGCCTGCCTGGACGCCGTCGACGGCGGCGTCCCCAAGGCCGCGATCATCGACGGACGCGTGGCGCACTCGATCCTGCTCGAGGTCTTCACGCAGTCCGGAATCGGAACGGAGGTGGTGCCCGCATGAGCGCACGGATCGTGCCCGGCACGGAGGCTAACACCCAGGGCCGCTGGAAGCCGCGCTTCGGCGATGCCATGATGCGCACGCTGGCGACGCCCAAGCTCATGCTCGCCCGCGGTGAGGGCTGCCGGGTCTGGGACGTCGACGGCAACGAGTACCTGGACTTCCTCGCCGGGATCGCGGTCAACTCGCTGGGCCACGCGCATCCGGTGCTGGTGGAGGCCGTGAGCAGCCAGGTGGCGACACTCGCGCACGTGTCCAACTACTTCTCCACGGCGCCTCAGCTGGAGCTCGCCGAGCGCCTGCGCGCGATCACCGGAGCGGGCGAGCAGGGCCGCATCCTGTTCGGCAACTCGGGCGCGGAGGCCAACGAGGCCGCGTTCAAGCTGGCCAGGCTCAACAAGGGCCCGCACGGCCGCCGCACCCGCGTGCTCGCCCTGCACAACGCCTTCCACGGCCGCACGATGGGCTCGCTCGCGCTGACCGGCAAGCCGCCGATGCGCGAGGCGTTCGAGCCGCTGCCCGGCGGCGTCGAGCACATCGACTCCACCATCCAGGCGCTGGAGGCCGCGATCGACGACCGTGTCGCCGCGCTGTTCGTCGAGCCGATCAAGGGGGAGGCCGGCGTGCTCGACCTCCCGGAGGGCTTCCTCCAGCGCGCCCGCGAGCTCACCGAGCAGCACGGCGCGCTGCTGATCATCGACGAGATCCAGACCGGCATCGGCCGGACCGGTCGCTGGTTCGCCTACCAGCACGCGGACATCCTTCCGGACGCGATCACGGTCGCGAAGGGCATCGCCGGGGGAGTGCCGATCGGCGCCCTCATCACTTTCGGGCGCGCCTCGGAGCTGTTCAGCCAGGGCCAGCACGGCTCGACGTTCGGCGGCAACCCGCTCGCGACGGCCGCGGGCAACGCGGTGATCGGCGAGATCGAGCGGGCCGACCTGGTCGGCAACGCCGCCCGGCGCGGCGAGGAGCTGCGCGCCATCCTGCGCTCGTTCGACTCGCCGCTGATCGGAGACATCCGCGGCGCGGGCCTGCTGATCGGCGTCGGCCTCACCGACGGCGAGGCGCACCGGCTCTCGGACGCGGCGCTCGCCAACGGCCTCATCATCAACGCGCCGAACGAGTCCAGCATCCGGCTCGCCCCTCCGCTGATCGTCGGCGACGCCGAGCTCGCGGAGTTCCGCGAGCGTTTCGGCCGCGCGCTCGCCGACGTGCACGCCTCCTGACCTTCCGACCGACGCAGACCAAGGACTCCCGATGACCCGTCACTTCCTCCGCGACGACGACCTCAGCCCGGCCGAGCAGGCCGAGGTGCTCGACCTGGCGGCCCGCCTGAAGGCCGACCGCTTCTCCGCGAAGCCGCTCGCCGGCCCGCAGACCGTCGCCGTGATCTTCGACAAGACCTCCACCCGCACCCGCGTCTCGTTCGCGGTCGGGATCGCGGACCTCGGCGGCAGCCCGCTGATCATCCAGAGCGGCGAGAGCCAGCTCGGCGGCAAGGAGTCGCTGGCCGACACCGGTCGCGTGCTGGAGCGCATGGTCGCCGCGATCGTCTGGCGCACGTTCGCGCAGACCGGGCTGGAGGAGATGGCAGAGGGCACGACCGTCCCGGTGATCAACGCGCTCTCCGACGAGTTCCACCCGTGCCAGATCCTCGCCGACCTGCAGACCATCCGCGAGCACAAGGGCCGCACCGCGGGGCTCACGCTCGCGTTCTTCGGCGACGGCGCCAGCAACATGTCGCACTCCTACCTGCTCGGCGGCGCGACCGCGGGGATGCACGTCCGCATTGCGGCGCCGGCGGCCTACGCGCCGGACGCGGCCGTCGTCGCCGACGCGGCCGCCATCGCCGAGCGCACCGGCGGCTCGGTCGCGGTGTTCACCGACGCGCGGGAGGCCGCCGCCGGCGCCGACGTCGTCATCACCGACACCTGGGTGTCGATGGGCAAGGAGGACGAGAAGGCCGAGCGCGTCGCCGTCTTCGGCGACTACACGGTGGACGCCGCGCTGATGGGGCTCGCGGCCGACGACGCCGTCTTCCTGCACTGCCTGCCCGCCTACCGCGGCCTGGAGGTGACGGCCGACGTGATCGACGGCCCGCAGTCGGTGATCTGGGACGAGGCCGAGAACCGCCTGCACGCCCAGAAGGCGCTGCTGGCCTGGCTGCTCGCCAAGAACGAGCCGATCACCAACGAGCCCACCACGAACGAGCCCACCACGAACGAGGAGGCGGCGGCATGACCGACGCGAACGACGGCGTCGGCAAGACCGACGAGGGCAAGCTCTGGGGCGCACGCTTCGCGGGCGGACCCTCACCCGAGCTGGCCGCGCTGAGCAAGTCCACCCACTTCGACTGGGCGCTCGCCTCCTACGACATCGCCGGCTCCCGCGCGCACGCCCGCGCGCTCGCGGCCGCCGGCTACCTCTCCGACGTGGAGCTCGCCGGGATGATCGGCGCCCTCGACGTTCTGGAGGCCGACGTGGTCTCCGGCTCGTTCGTCGCCGCCGAGAGCGACGAGGACGTCCACGGCGCCCTGGAGCGCGGCCTGATCGAGCGGGCGGGCGCCGAGCTCGGCGGCAAGCTGCGCGCCGGACGGAGCCGCAACGACCAGATCGCGACGCTCGTCCGCCTCTACCTGCGCGACCACGCCGGCATCATCGCGGAGCGCCTGATCGCGCTCATCGACGCCATCGCCGCGCAGGCGGACGCGCATCCGACCGCGATCATGCCCGGCCGCACCCACCTCCAGCACGCGCAGCCCGTGCTGCTGGCCCACCACCTGCTCGCGCACTGCTGGCCGCTGCTGCGCGACCTGGAGCGCCTGGCCGACTGGGACCGCCGCGCCAACGTCTCGCCGTACGGCTCCGGCGCGCTCGCCGGCTCGACCCTGGGCCTGGACCCCCTGCTGGTCGCCAGGGAGCTCGGCTTCGCCGACAGCTCGGAGAACTCGATCGACGGCACCGCGGCGCGCGACGTCGTGGCCGAGTTCGCCTTCGTCGCGGCGCAGATCGGCGTCGACGTGTCGCGCTTCGCGGAGGAGATCATCCTCTGGAACACGCGCGAGTTCGGCTTCGTGACCCTCGACGACGCCTACTCGACGGGCTCGTCGATCATGCCGCAGAAGAAGAACCCCGACATCGCCGAGCTTGCGCGCGGCAAGGCCGGGCGGCTGATCGGCAACCTGACCGGGCTGCTGACGACGCTGAAGGGCCTCCCGCTCGCGTACAACCGCGACCTCCAGGAGGACAAGGAGCCGGTGTTCGACTCGGTGCAGACGCTGGAGGTGGTCCTGCCCGCGTTCGCCGGGATGGTCGCGACGCTCCGCTTCCACACCGACCGGATGGCGGAGCTCGCGCCGCAGGGCTTCTCGCTCGCGACGGACGTCGCGGAGTGGCTGGTCAAGCAGCACGTGCCCTTCCGCAACGCCCACGAGATCACCGGCAGCCTGGTGAAGTCCGCCGAAGACCTCGGCGTGGAGCTGAGCGACCTCACGGACGAGCAGCTCGCCGCCGTCTCGCCGCTGCTCACGCCGGAGGTGCGCTCGGTGCTGACCGTCGAGGGCTCGGTCGCGAGCCGCACGGGCGCCGGCGGGACCGCTCCGGACCGCGTGGCCGAGCAGCTCGCCGCGCTGACCGAGCGCGTCCGCGCGCTGACCCGCACCCTGATCGCGACGCGACGGGACCTGGGCTGATGGCGGGCAGGCGCCCGGGCTGGCTGATCCCGCTGATCGTCGTGGTGGCGGCCGCGGTGATCGTGGTCGGCCTCATCGTGACCGTCGTCGCCGGCGGCCGGATCTTCTGAGCCGGCGGGCGACGTGACCCTCTACCGGCCCGGGCGCGACGTGTTCCTGACGTCGGCGCTGGAGGTCGCGCCGAAGCTGCTCGGCGCGGTGCTCCGGCACGAGACGGCGGAGGGCGCGGTCGCCGTGCGCATCACCGAGGTGGAGGCCTACATCGGCGACGGCGTCGACCCCGGCTCGCACTCCTTCCGCGGCCGCACCAAGCGCAACGCCGTGATGTACGGCGGCCCCGGCCACCTGTACACGTACTTCACCTACGGGATGCACGTGTGCGCGAACGTGGTCTGCTCGCCGGAGGGCGTGTCGTCGGCCCTGCTGCTGCGGGCCGGCGAGGTCGTGGAGGGCGTGGACCTGGCGACGCGGCGGCGGTCCGGCCCGTCAGGACGCGCGATCCCGGAGCGGGACCTGGCGCGCGGGCCGGCCCGGCTGGTGGTCGCGACGGGCATCCTGCTCTCGGAGAACGGCTCCGACCTGTTCGCTCCGCCGTTCGACTTGCACCTTCCGGCCGTGCAGCCGCCCTACGAGACCGGCCCGCGCACCGGCGTCTCCGGCGCCGGCGGCAGCCTGACCTTCCCCTGGCGGTTCTGGATCCCCGGCGACCCCACCGTCAGCCCGTACAAGCGGCACCCGAAGTCCCACTGAGCGAGTCCCGCTGAGCAGCCATCGCTTCCTCACTTCCTCCCGCGACACGCCGGGCGGGAGCGGGAGGAAGTGAGGAAGCGTTGACTGCGGTCAGGCGATCGCGAAGCGGAACAGGCCGGCGCAGACGCACGCCCAGATCAGGCTCACGAGCGTGCCGATGATGAAGCGCTCGCGCGCCTCCGGCGCCTCCAGCTCTGTGAACCGGCCGACGCCCTTGATCGCGATGATCACGCCCAGCGCCTCCGGGAAGCCCGCCATGATCGAGCCGGTGGTCGCGAAGCGTTCGAGGTAGCCGATGGTGGTGCCGCCGCGCAGCACCTCGCGGGTCTCCTCCAGTCCACTGACTTTGTCGTGCACGACGATGCCGCCGTGGACCCCCGGCACCGACGTGCTCCGGGTGGCGAGGGCGAGCGCGAGCTGGGCCGCGGGTCCGCCGCCGACCACGCTCAGCACGAGCGCGACGACGCCGATGAGCACACGGAACACCAGCGGCGCGCCCTGCTGGGGGAGGGCGACCAGGAGGAATGCCAGCCCGAGGAGACCGGCGGCGGTGTAGACCAGGGGCCGGCGGGGCGAGCGCAGGGTGGCGATCATGCAGCACACGGAGGCGATGGCGAGGACCAGCGCGAGGGCCCACAGCACGAACGGCAGCACGGCCGTCAGGAACTGCGGGACGGGCAGTGACGTCATCCATCCTCCGGTCGCTCGGCCGACTGCTGGGCTGCGTCGGCGGTCTGCAACAGCCTAACCAGGGCCGGCTGCGCGGCGAGGTCGGCGCGCAGGCCGGCGGCGCGGGCGCGGTCGCTGGCGGACTGCGGGGTGATGCCCAGCCGGGCGGCGGCCTCCGCCTGGGTCAGGCCGGATGCGACGAGGTCGTAGAGCTCCCAGCCCGCCTCGGTGCGCTGGGCGCGCAGGGTGAGGAGCAGGCCGATCAGGGACTCGACGTCGGCCGCCGGCTCCGGGGCGGCGACCGCCTCGGCTGCGAACCGCGTCGGCGTGCGCTTGGCGCGGGTGACGGCGGCGCGCGCCGCCACGAACGCGTCCCCGCTGGCCTCCCGGGTGGCGTCGGGAAGGGGCGACCGCACGCCGCCGATGCCGAGGCCGACGCTCCAGACGCCGCCGCGCGAGAGCAGGGTGATGAGGTCGAGGGCGGTCGCCGCGTCTCCGGTGAGCGCCTGGAGCTCGTCGCCGGCGTTCCGGTCGGCGGGGAGGGCGAGCCGGTCGCCGTACCTCTCGGTGAGCTCGGCGAGCACGGGCGCGACGATGTCGGGCCGGCTGCGGCTGTCGACCTGGTCCGCAGTGACGACGAACATGGGAACCCTCCTCATCAGGGTTGAACACCTGATCCGCAGGCTATCAGGACTCTAGTCCTGATACAACCATCATCAGGCCAGCTGGCCTGATCCATCGGATGGGTGCCCGGTGCTCCGCTGCTACTCTGTGGAGGTGCCAGAAACCGCCACCGCAGCAGAGCAGAGCAGCGCAGAGCAGAGGCTCAGCGCGCAGACCAACGACCCGTCGTTCGACGACGTCTGGGACGAGCTGAAGTGGCGCGGACTCGTCCACGTCTCCACGGACGAGGCCGCGCTCAAGGAGCTCCTGGCCGGTGATCCGATCACGTACTACTGCGGCTTCGACCCGACCGCGCCGAGCCTGCACCTCGGCAACCTCGTGCAGCTCCTGACCATGCGCCGCCTCCAGCTGGCCGGGCACAAGCCGCTCGGCCTGGTCGGCGGTTCCACCGGCCTGATCGGCGACCCGCGGCCCACCGCCGAGCGCACGCTGAATACCAAGGAGACCGTCGCCGAGTGGGTCGGCTACCTCCAGCAGCAGGTCACCCGCTTCCTGTCGTCCGAGGGCGACAACGCCGTCCGGCTGGTCAACAACCTGGACTGGACGGCGCCGCTCTCGGCGATCGACTTCCTGCGCGAGATCGGCAAGCACTTCCGCGTCGGCACGATGCTGAAGAAGGACGCCGTCGCCGCGCGCCTCAACTCCGACGAGGGAATCTCGTACACCGAGTTCAGCTACCAGATCCTCCAGGGCATGGACTTCCTGGAGCTCTACCGCCAGTACGGCTGCGTGCTGCAGACCGGCGGCAGCGACCAGTGGGGCAACCTGACCAGCGGCACCGACCTGATCCGCAAGGTGGAGGGCGTGCACGCCCACGCGATCGGCACCCCGCTGATCACGAACAGCGACGGCACCAAGTTCGGAAAGAGCGAGGGCAACGCGATCTGGCTGGACGCGAGCTTCACGAGCCCCTACCGGATCTACCAGTTCTGGCTCAACGCCGACGACGCCGACGTGATCGACCGCCTCAAGGTGTTCACCTTCCTGCACCGCGACGAGATCGAGCGCCTGGAGCGCGCGGTCGCCGAGGAGCCGTTCCGCCGCGAGGCCCAGCGCCGGCTGGCCTACGAGGTGACGGCGCTCATCCACGGCGTGGAGGCGACGGAGGCCGTCATCGCGGCGTCCGAGGCCCTCTTCGGCCAGGGCGACCTGGCCGACCAGGACCGCGGCACGCTGGAGTCTGCGCTCCGCGAGCTCCCCAACACGACGACCGCGGCGTCCACCACGATCGCCCAGGCCCTGGTCGACACGGAGCTCACCAAGAGCCTCGGCGAGGCCCGCCGCGCGGTCGCGCAGGGCGGCGTCTACGTCAACAACGTCAAGGTGGAGGACGCCGAGTCCGCGGTGGGCGACCACCTGCTGCCGGGCGGGATGGTCGTGCTGCGGCGCGGGAAGAAGACGCTCAGCGGGGTGTTCGTCGAATAGCGGACGCGCGCGGGTAAGGTGACGGACATGCAGAGCCAGGCGGCAGGGGACGGCGACCGGCCGGACGACGGTCCGGCGACCCCGGACGGTCTCCTGTCGCAGCTCGAGGTGATCGAGGAGCAGCCGCTCGCCGCGCGCGCCGAGGCGTACGCGCAGCTCCACGAGGAGCTGTCCGCCCGGCTCGAAGGCGCCGACGCCCCACGGCATGGCTGAACGTCTGGACGTCGCGCTCGCCGCGCGCGGGCTGGCTCGGTCGCGGACGCACGCCGCGACGCTGATCGCGGACGGCCTGGTGACCGTCGACGGCAAGCCCGTCGTGCGGGCCTCCGCCAAGGTGGGGGAGGAGCAGGTGCTCGTCGTCGCCGGCGCCGACCACTACGTGAGCCGCGGCGCGCACAAGCTCATCGCGGCCCTGGACGCGTTCGAGGTCCCGGTCGAGGGCCGGGTGGCGCTCGACGCCGGCGCCTCGACGGGAGGATTCAGCCAGGTGCTGCTGGAGCGCGGCGCGCGGCTCGTGATCGCGGTCGATGTCGGGCACGGGCAGCTCGCACCCGAGCTGGGGCGGGAGGACCGGCTGTTCTCCTACGAGGGCGTGAACGTCCGGGAGCTGACCCGCGAGTCGTTCGGCGCGCTCGTCGGCTCCGAGCTCCGTCCGGACCTGGTCGTCGCCGACCTGTCCTTCATCTCGCTCGCGCACGTGCTCCCCGCGCTGCGCGAGGTCGCCGCCCCGGACGCGGACTTCGTCCTGCTGGTCAAGCCGCAGTTCGAGGTCGGCCGCACCGGTGTCCGCGAAGGGATCGTGCGCGACGCCGGACTGCGCGCGGACGCCGTCGACGGCGTGCTGTGGAGCGCCTGGGATGCGGGCCTCGGCACCGCCGGAGTGATCGCCTCGCCCATCGCCGGATCCCACGGCAACCAGGAGGCCCTGGTGCACCTGACGGAGCGCGGGAGCAATCCGACGGACTGGCTGGAGAAGGTGCGCGCGGTCACGGCGTGAGCGTCGACGCCTTCTGTCGCCGCGTGTGAAAGCGGAGGCGAAGCTGAGGCCCCTGTTGTGCGGATCGGCCGCTCAGGTCGCGCGAGAGAGGCGTGCGGGTCGATATTCTCTGTCGAGCAAAATGAAATGTGAAACTTCGGTCGCCTCCCCGTGCTTCCGTGCCGCTCGAAGCCGAAACGAGGCCGCCCGCTGTGACTCCGCTCCCTCCGGTGTCGTGGCGGACCAGACTCGGCCGAGGGCGGATCCTGTTCTCGGTCTTCGTCGGGTATCTCGCAGTCCCGGTGCTCAACGCAGTGTCACCCCTCCTCGCCCTGCCCGCGATCACAGCGACGCACGGCAGCGGTGCGTGGACGGCGGTCGCGCTCGGGCAGTCGCTCGGCGGAACGGCCGGTGTCGTCGTGGAGCTCGGGTGGGGCCTCAGCGGAACGCAGCGTGTCGCGCGCATGTCGGAGCGGAACCGCGCTCGCGTATTCGCCACCTCATTGATCACGAAGGCTGCGGTCGCGATTCCCGTTCTCGGAATCGCCATCCCCGTCGCGGCACTGCTCGCACCGGAATCAGACGGCGTCGCCGCCCTCATCGCTCTGGCGACCGGGTTGGCCGTCATGGGCGGCGGATGGATCTTCATCGGGATGATGCGGCCGCGACTGTTCCTCTTCACGGAGGTGCTCCCGAGAACCCTCCTGATCGCGTTGTCCGCGTGGGCCATCGCCGCAGGTCTTTCGTTGTACGCCTACCCGATCGCTCTTCTCCTCGGGGCCCTGATCTCGCCTGCGGCAGCCGCTCTCGTGCTCGGTGTCCGCGGCGCTGACTTCGTCGCCCTCGGGCCTCGACGTATCGCGCGTGTCATCAGCATGCAGGGGCACGCGCTGAGCACGAACATCTTCTCGTCGATGTATCTGTCCCTCGGCACGACCGTCGCGACTCTCGGGTCGGTGAATGCCACCCTGCTCTACGCCTCGGTCGACCGAATCAAGCGGATGGTCCAACAGGTCATTTCGACCCAGCAGTATGTGCTCAAGGGGTGGGTCGGGCGCGAGGTCGATCCCGCCCAACGGATCGCGCGCGCGGTGCGCGCCACCCTCATCAGCTCGGGTATCGGGGTGCTCTGCGGTATCGCATTCGCTTTCGGGGCATCGACGGCCGCCCACATGGTCTTCTCGGGCACGGTAGACATTCCGCCGCTTGCGGCGGCGCTCGGTGGCGCGAACGTCGCGATCGTCTGTGCGAGCATGGCGTCCGGGCCTGTGCTCCTGGTCGCGCTCGGGCGCATGTCGGCCATCTCCCGGTCTGCGGCGATCGGCGCTGTGGTCGGTCTGCCCTCGATATTCGTCGGTGCCGTGTTCTTCCACGGAACCGGAGCGCTCGGCGGCCAGCTCATCGCGGAGACAGCGGTCCTGCTCGTGCAACTGCTCGCCATCCGCGCGCGCTTCCGGGACCTGCGCCGTCACGATCGCGGGGGCGGCGGTGCGGTCTCCACATCCGCCGCTGAATGAACGTTCTCCACAATCTCCGCGCCTCCGGCACATCCCGCCCCGAAAACCGACAGAATGGTGGGACGGCCTGAAACGGGGCGCGAACACAACAGGGAGGCGACGTGGCGGCATCGGGTGACGCGCAGCGATACATCCTCGTCGTCGCGCACACCGGTCGCCAGGACTCCCTCGACGCGGGCGTGCAGGTGTGCCGGCAGCTCATCTCCGCCGGGGTCGTGCCCGTGCTCAGCGAGGACGAGCGGCGCGACCTGCTCGTCGCCGCACCCGATCTCGACGCGGTCGCCGTCCTCGGCGACGAGGTGCAGGCGAGCGATCTCGAACTGGTGATCGTGCTGGGCGGCGACGGCACCATCCTGCGCGCGGCCGAGCTCGTCCGCGGTTGCACCGCCCCGCTGCTCGGCGTCAACCTCGGGCACGTCGGCTTCCTCGCCGAGAGCGAGCGCGACGACCTCGAGATCGCCGTCGCCCGCGGGCTCGCGAAGGATTACGAGGTGGAGGAGCGCATGACGCTCTCCGCCCGGGTCAAGGTCGGCAAGGAGGTCGTCTACGAGAGTTGGGCGCTCAACGAGGCGACCGTCGAGAAGGCGAGCCGCGAGCGGATGCTCGAGGTCGTCATCGAGGTCGACGGGCGGCCGATGTCGAGCTTCGGCTGCGACGGCGTCGTGATGTCCACGCCCACCGGGTCCACCGCCTACTCGTTCTCGGCCGGCGGACCGGTGGTCTGGCCGGGCGTCGCCGCTCTCCTGCTCGTGCCGCTGAGCGCGCACGCCCTGTTCTCGCGGCCGCTCGTGGTCGACGGCAACTCCTCCCTCGCCGTGGAGCTGCTGGACCGCGCGGGCGGGGAGGGCATCCTCTGGTGCGACGGGCGCCGGCAGTTCGACCTGCCGCGCGGCGCGCGCGTCGTCGTGCGCCGGTCGCCGATCCCGGTGCGGCTCGCGCGGCTGCACCCCGGGCCGTTCACCGACCGGCTCGTGCACAAGTTCGACCTCCCGGTCTCGGGATGGCGGGGGCCGGCCGGACGTGACTGAGCACCACCCGAACCGCAGCAGCGCAGACCGCAGCAGCGCAGACCGCAGCAGCGCAGGCCCCAACCGCGCGGACCGCAACCGCGGCGGCATCGACGAGATCTCCATCCGCGACCTGGGCGTCATCGCCGACGCCGCCCTGCCGCTCGGGCCGGGCTTCACCGCGATCACCGGCGAGACCGGCGCGGGCAAGACGATGGTCGTCTCCGCACTCGGCCTCCTGCTCGGCGAGCGCGCCGACACCGGGGCCGTCCGGCTCGGCAGCCCGCAGGCCTGGGTCGAGGGACGCTGGCGCGTCGAGGAGCCGGGGGAGGTCGTGGAGCGCGTGCGCGATGCCGGCGGCGACGTCGACCCGCTCGGCGACGGCGCGGCCGAGCTCGTGCTCAGCCGGTCGGTGTCGGCCGAGGGCCGGTCGCGCGCGGTCGTCGGCGGCCGCAGCGCCCCGGTGAGCGTGCTCACCGAGCTGGGCGAGCAGCTCGTCGTCGTCCACGGCCAGTCCGACCAGCTGCGGCTGCGGTCCGCCGTCGCGCAGCGCGAGGCGCTGGACCGGTTCGCCGGCCCCGAGCTGGCGGCCGCGATCGACGCCTACGCGCAGGTGTTCCACCGCTGGCGCGACAACGCGACCGAGCTGGACGAGCTGTTGGCCGACCGCGACCGGCGCGCCCGCGAGGCCGACGACCTCCGGGTCGCCATGGCCGAGATCGAGACCGTCGCGCCGCAGCCGGGGGAGGACGAGGAGCTGGCCGAGCGCGCCGAGCGGCTGACCAACCTGGAGGAGCTGCGCCTCGCCGCCTCCGGCGCCCGCGAACTGCTCTCGGCCGAGGAGTCCGAGGAGCCCGACGTTGTCGGCCTCCTGGAGGCCGCCCGCCGCCAGGTCGAGCGCGTCGCGCCCCACGACGCCGAGCTCGCGCCGACCGTGGAGGCCGTGGCCAACCTCAGCTACCTGGCGTCCGACATCGCCGCGCAGCTCTCCACCTACCTCGCGGCGCTCGACACCGACGGCTCGCGCGAGCTGGAGGCCGTCCAGGAGCGCCGTGCGGAGTTGTCCACGCTCGTCCGCAAGTACGGGCCCACGCTCGACGACGTCATCAGCACGCTGGAGACCGGCAGCCTCCGGCTCCTGGAGCTCGACGGCGACGCCGACCGCATCCAGGAGCTCACCGCGGAAGTGGAAGCTGACAGGGCGCTCGTCGTCGAGCTCGCCGCCGACCTGAGCGAGCGCCGCCGCGCTGCCGCCGAACGCCTCGCCGCCGCCGTCTCCGAGGAGCTGTCCGCCCTCGCCATGCCGGACGCCCGCGTGGTCGTGGAGGTCACCCAGCGCGACGAGGCCGACCCGCAGAGCTACACCGCCAGCGGCCGCGACCAGGTCGCGATCCTGCTCCGCCCGCACCCCGGGGCCGAGCCGCGCCCGCTCGGCAAGGGCGCGTCCGGCGGCGAGCTCTCCCGCGTCATGCTCGCGATCGAGGTTGTCATCGCCGCGACCGACCCGGTGCCCACGTTCATCTTCGACGAGGTGGACGCCGGCGTCGGCGGCGCCTCCGCCATCGAGATCGGCCGCCGGCTCGCGCGCCTCGCCGAGAGCGCCCAGGTGATCGTGGTCACCCACCTCGCGCAGGTGGCGGCGTTCGCGAACAACCACCTCACCGTCGTCAAGGGCAGCGACGGCGCTGTCACGGCCTCCAGCGTGCGCCGGCTCGACGGCGACGAGCGCATCGCCGAGATGGCGCGGCTGCTCTCCGGCCTCCCCGACTCCGAGAGCGGCCTCGCCCACGCGCGCGAGCTCGTGGACATGGCGGCGACCGCGCGCTGAGCCGCGACACGCGCGGGACTCCCCGCCGCAGGTGATAAGCTGAGAGCCCGTGGTGGATTATTCAGACGCGGCGCAGACCAACAGCAAAAACGGCACTACCAAGCACATCTTCGTGACAGGTGGTGTCGTTTCTTCGTTGGGGAAGGGCCTCACAGCGGCCTCCCTCGGCAACCTCCTGACGGCCCGCGGTCTCCGCGTCGTCATGCAGAAGCTCGACCCCTATCTCAACGTGGACCCGGGCACGATGAACCCGTTCCAGCACGGCGAGGTCTTCGTCACCGACGACGGCGCGGAGACCGACCTCGACATCGGCCACTACGAGCGCTTCCTCGACATCAACCTCTCCCAGTCGGCGAACGTCACCACCGGCCAGATCTACTCGAACGTGATCGCCAAGGAGCGCCGCGGCGAGTACCTGGGCGACACCGTCCAGGTCATCCCGCACATCACCGATGAGATCAAGCGCCGTATGCGCCTCCAGGCCCAGCCCGGCCCGGATGGCGAGCCCGCGCCCGACGTCATCATCACCGAGATCGGCGGCACGGTCGGCGACATCGAGTCGCAGCCGTTCATCGAGTCCGCCCGCCAGGTGCGCCACGAGCTCGGCCGCAAGAACTGCTTCTTCGTGCACGTCTCGCTCGTGCCGTTCATGAACGCGTCCGGCGAGCAGAAGACCAAGCCGACGCAGCACTCGGTCGCGGCGCTGCGCTCCATCGGAATCCAGCCGGACGCGCTCGTCCTGCGCAGCGACCGGCCGGTGTCCGAGTCGAACAAGCGCAAGATCGCGCTGATGTGCGACGTGGACGAGCAGGCCGTGGTGAACGCGGTGGACGTCCCGAGCATCTACGACATCCCGACCATGCTGCACGAGCAGGGCCTGGACGCCTACATCATCGACCAGCTCGGCCTCGACAAGGCGACCGACGTCGACTGGAACGGCTGGGCGCGCCTCCTGGAGGCCGTGCACGACCCCAAGCACGAGGTCACCATCGGCCTGGTCGGCAAGTACATCGACCTGCCGGACGCCTACCTGTCGGTCACCGAGGCGCTGCGCGCGGGCGGCTTCGCCCACCGCACCAAGGTGAAGCTCAAGTGGATCCCGTCCGACGAGTGCCAGACGCCGGAGGGCGCCGCCGCCCAGCTCGGCGACGTCGACGCGATCTGCGTGCCGGGCGGCTTCGGCGTGCGCGGCATCGAGGGCAAGGTCGGCGCGCTGCGCTTCGCCCGCGAGAACGGCATCCCGGCCCTCGGCCTGTGCCTCGGCCTGCAGTGCATGGTCATCGAGTACGCGCGGCACGAGGCCGGCCTGGCCGGCGCCTCCTCGTCCGAGTTCGACCCGGAGACCGAGTTCCCGGTGATCGCGACGATGGCGGAGCAGGTGGAGATCATCGCCGGCGGCGACCTGGGCGGCACCATGCGCCTGGGCCTCTACCCGGCCGTCCTCGCCGAGGGCTCCCTCGCCGCCGACCTGTACGGCGCACCGGAGGCCAGCGAGCGCCACCGGCACCGCTACGAGGTCAACAACAACTACCGCGAGCAGATCGCCGACGCCGGTCTCTGGTTCTCCGGCACCTCGCCGGACGGGCACCTGGTCGAGTACGTGGAGCTGCCGCGCGACGTGCACCCGTTCTACATCGGCACCCAGGCCCACCCGGAGCTGCGGTCGCGCCCGAACCACGCGCACCCGCTCTTCGCCGGGCTGGTCGGCGCCGCGCTCGACCGCCAGAAGGCCAGCCTCCTGTTCGAGGTCGCGGCGGACGACGAGGTCGGCGCGGCGGCCGCGGCCGACAGCCTCGAAGTCGGCGCGGACGCCTGATGGCGGCGGAGGGCGCCGCGGCGAAGGGTGCGCCGGCGGAAGGTGCCGTGCTTCGCGACGAGCCGTTCCGTCCCGAGATCGTCTCGTCCGAGGTCGCCTTCGACGGCCGGATCTGGGATGTGCGGCGTGACACCTTCCGCTACAACGGCGAGGAGATCACCCGCGAGTACGTGGACCACACCGGCGCCGTCGCGGTGCTCGCGCTGGACGACCAGGACCGCGTGCTGCTGATCAAGCAGTACCGGCATCCCGTGCGGCACCGCGACTGGGAGATCCCGGCCGGCCTGCTCGACATCCGCGGAGAGGACCCGCTGACCGCGGCGCAGCGCGAGCTGGCCGAGGAGGCCGACGTCGAGGCCGGCAGCTGGAACGTGCTGACCGACATCTTCACCAGCCCCGGCGGCAATGACGAGGCGATCCGGATCTACCTGGCGCGCGACGTCCGCCCGACGGGTTCGGCGTTCGAGCGCGAGGCCGAGGAGGCCGACATCCAGGTCGCCTGGGTGCCGCTGGAGGAGGCCGTCGACGCGGTGCTGGAGCGACGCGTGCACAACGCCCCGCTGAGCGTCGCGGTGCTCGCCGCGCACGTCGCCAGGGAGAGGGGCTGGACGAGCCTGGGCGCGGCCGACGCGCCGTGGCCGAGCCACCCGAAGCTGGCCGATGCGGAGGGCGCCGCCGAGCTGAGCGAGCAGAGCGCCGCGGGATGACCGTCGCGGCCGACGCGGACGCCTTCCTCAGGCACGTCGCCATCGAGCGCGGCCTCTCGGCGAACACGGTCGCCGCCTACCGCCGTGACCTCGCCGTCTACGCTGCCTGGCTGGACGGCGAGGGCGTGCTCGACGTCCGTCAGGTCGCCCCGGCGACCGTCTCGCGCTACCTCGCGCACCTCGGCTCCCGCGAGGAGTCGCCGCTGACCGCGACCTCCCTGGCCCGGATGCTCTCGACCGTCCGCGGCTTCCACCGCTTCCTCCTGGAGGAGGGACGCGTGGAGGTCGACGCCGCCCGCGACGTCCGTCCGCCGAAGCTGCCGAGCACGCTGCCGAAGGCGATCAGCGTCGACCAGGTCGCCGCGCTGCTGGCGGCGACCGACGGCGACGAGCTGGACCACCTCCGCGACAAGGCGCTGCTGGAGCTGATGTACGCGACCGGCGCCCGGGTCAGTGAGGCGGTCGGCCTGAACGTGGACGACGTGATCGACACCGACGTCGTGCGCCTGACCGGCAAGGGCGCCAAGCAGCGGATCGTCCCGCTCGGCAGCTACGCGCAGACCGCCGTCGCCGCCTACCTGGTCCGGGCGCGCCCCGTGCTGTCGGCGCGGGGGAGGGCGACGCCCGCCCTGTTCCTCGGGATGCGCGGCGCCCGCCTGTCCCGGCAGAACGTCTGGCTGATCATCCGCGCGGCCGCCGAGCGCGCGCAGCTCGGGGTGGAGATCTCGCCGCACACGCTGCGCCACTCGTTCGCGACGCACCTCCTCGCCGGCGGCGCCGACGTGCGCGTGGTGCAGGAGCTGCTCGGCCACTCCTCGGTGGCGACGACGCAGATCTACACGCTGGTCACGGCCGACGCGCTGCGCGACGTCTACGTGACGGCGCACCCGCGGGCGCGGTAGCGCGTCCGGGCCGGCTGGCGCCCTGGTGACCCGCCGCCGTCGCGGCCCGCGGACGGGGGAGCACGCGGATAGGATGGACCCCGTGAACAGGCCGTGAACGGCCGTCGATCGAAAGGGACGAGGATCAGCCAGGTGACGCGCAACGACGAGGTCAGGACGGAGCTTCCCGGCATGGACACCGCATCCCTCGCCGCGCCGCTCGGACCCACCGGGCGCCCGCTGCGCGCGTTCCCCGTCCCCGCCGCGCTGAAGCAGCACGGGCCCGCCAAGATCGTGGCGCTGTGCAACCAGAAGGGCGGCGTGGGCAAGACCACGACGTCCATCAACCTGGGCGCCGCCCTGGCCGAGTACGGCCGCCGGGTGCTCGCGATCGACTTCGACCCGCAGGGCGCCCTCTCGGCCGGCCTCGGCGCGCAGACCCACGACGTCACGACGATCTACGACCTGCTGCTGAACCGCCACGCGGACGTGCAGGAGGCCATCCAGACCACCGGCGTCCCCGGGCTCGACATCATCCCGGCGAACATCGACCTCTCCGCCGCCGAGGTGCACCTGGTCAACGAGGTGGCGCGCGAGCAGATCCTCGCCGGCGTGCTGCGCAAGGTGTCGGCCGACTACGACGTCATCCTCATCGACTGCCAGCCGTCGCTCGGCATCCTCACCGTCAATGCGCTCACCGCCAGCCACGGGGTGCTCATCCCGCTCGAGTGCGAGTACTTCGCGCTCCGCGGCGTCGCCCTGCTGATCGAGACCATCGACAAGGTCCGCGAGCGGCTGAACCCGGCCATCGAGCTCGACGGCATCCTCGCCACGATGTACGACTCCCGCACGCTGCACTCGCGCGAGGTGCTGGAGCGCGTCGTCGACGCGTTCGGCGACCGCGTGCTGGAGACGGTGATCTCGCGCACGGTGAAGTTCCCTGACGCCTCCGTCGCGGCGACGCCGATCACGCAGTTCGCGCCGGAGCACCAGGCGGCGGAGGCCTACCGCCAGCTGGCGAGGGAACTGATCTTCCGTGGCGCCGTCGCCTGAGCCGCCGCTGGATCAGGACACCGCGGACGACGGCGGCTTCCGCGTCGCCGTCGGCTCGTTCGAGGGCCCGTTCGACCTGCTGCTCTCACTGATCTCCAAGCACGAGCTGGACATCACCGAGATCTCGCTGAGCCGCGTCACCGACGAGTTCATCGCCTACCTGCGCCGGCTGGACGCGGACGAGAGCCTGGACGAGGCGAGCGAGTTCCTGCTCGTCGCGGCGACGCTCCTCGACCTCAAGATCGCCGGACTGCTGCCGCAGGGCGAGCTGGTCGACGCCGAGGATGTGGCGCTGCTGGAGGCCCGCGACCTGTTGTTCGCGCGGCTGCTGCAGTACCGCGCGTTCCAGGAGGCGTCGACGTGGTTCGCTGCGCATCTCGACGCGGAGAGTGCGCGGCATGCGCGGTCGGTGCGGCTGGAGGACAAGTACCGCCAGCGCACGCCCGAGCTGGTCTGGACGCTGACCGCCGAGGATTTCGCGGCGCTCGCGACGCTGGCGATGACGCCGCGGGAGATCCCCGTCGTGGGACTCGACCATCTGCACGCGCCGCTGGTGAGCATCCGCGAGCAGGCCGCCGTCGTGGTCGGCATGCTGCGCGCGGGCGAGCCGCTGTCGTTCCGGCAGCTGGTGGCCGGGGCGGAGCAGAAGGGCGTCGTGATCGCGCGCTTCCTCGCCGTCCTGGAGCTGTACCGGCACGCGGCGATCGCGTTCGAGCAGCTGGAGCCGCTCGGCGAGCTGACGCTGCGCTGGACGGCCGAGCACTGGTCGGAGGAGAACCTGTCGAACCTGGGAGCGGATTATGACGGTTGACGGAACCGAGCTGGAGACCGAGCCGGCCGGCGTCGAGGACGCGCAGATCGAGCGCGCGCTGGAGGCCATCCTCATGGTCGCCGACGAGCCGATGAGCCTGGTGACGCTCGCCACCGCGGTGGGGGCGCCGGTGAAGCGCGTCCGCGCGGCGGTCGACGCGCTGGTGGCGGACTTCGACGGCGAGGCCGGACCGGACGGCACGCCCGGTGTGCGCCGCGGCTTCGAGCTGCGGGAGGTCGGCGGCGGCTGGCGCGTGTACGTGCGGCCGGAGTTCGACGCGGTCGTGTCGGGCTACGTCCTCCAGCAGAACCCGACCCGGCTGTCGCAGGCGGCGCTGGAGACGCTGGCGGTGATCGCGTACAAGCAGCCGATCAGCCGCGGGGCGATCGCGTCCATCCGGGCCGTGAACGTGGACTCGGTGGTCCGCACCCTGCTCGGCCGCGGGCTCATCACAGAGCTGTTCACCGACAGCGAGACCGGCGCCATCAACTACGGCACCACCGACCTGCTGCTCACCCAGCTCGGCATCAACTCCATCGAGGAGCTGCCGAAGATCTCCCCGCTGCTGGCGGACGGCGCGGACGGGTTCGACGATGTCCGGTGACGGCGGGAACGGCGGCGCGGCCGCGCAGGGCGAACGCCTCCAGAAGGTCATGGCCGCCGCCGGGGTGGCCTCCCGTCGCGTCTCGGAGGACCTGATCGTCGCCGGCCGCGTGACGGTGAACGGCCAGGTCGTCACCGAGCTCGGCCGCCGCGTCGACCCGGCGACCGACCGGGTGGCCGTCGACGGCACCGCGGTGCAGCTCGACACCTCGCGGCGCTACGTGATGCTCAACAAGCCGGTCGGCGTGGTCAGCTCGATGCGCGACGAGCAGGGCCGGCCCGACCTGTCGCGCTTCACGGCGGACTACCCCGAGCGCCTGTTCAACGTGGGCCGCCTGGACGCCGAGACCTCCGGCCTCCTGATCCTGACGAACGACGGCGAGCTCGCGCACGTGCTCGCGCACCCCAGCTTCGGCGTGACCAAGACCTACATCGCACGGGTCCGCGGCACGGTGACCCCGCAGACGATCGCCCGCCTCACCAGGGGCGTCGAGCTGGAGGATGGCCCGATCTCGGCCGACAAGGCCCGGCTGCTGCAGTCGCGCTCGGGCGGCGGCGACAGCCTCGTGGAGATCACGCTGCACTCCGGGCGCAACCGGATCGTCCGCCGCATGATGGCGGAGGTCGGCCACCCGGTGATCGAGCTGGTGCGCCGCCAGTTCGGCCCGCTGCACCTTGGGACCCTGAAGGTCGGCGCGATGCGGGACCTCACCAAGGAGGAGCTGGGCGCGCTGCTGACGATCTCGCGGCAATAACAGGAGACTCGGCCTGATCATCCTGCCGGAGCGCCTTCCGAAGGAGGCCCCGCGGCGCGTCGGCGCCGAACTCCTGCGGCAGGAGGGGGGATTCGCGCCCGACTAAGGTGGATCCGTGACTGATTCCGCCTCCCGCCTCGCCGGTCCCGTCCGAGTGGTCGGTGCGGGGCTGCTCGGGGCGTCCGTCGGGCTGGGGCTGCGCGCCCGCGGCGTGGACGTGCTGCTCGCCGACGCCTCTCCCGCCCACCTGCGCCTCGCCGCCGACTACGGCGCGGGGAGGCCGGACGACGGGGGAGTGGAGCCGGCGCTGATCGTCGTGGCGGTGCCGCCGGACCTGGTGTCGCGCGTCGTCGCCGAGGAGCTGGCCGCGCATCCCGCCGCCGTCGTCACCGACGTCGCCAGCGTGAAGGGTCAGCCGCTCGCCGAGCTGCAGGAGGCTGGCGTCGACCTGTCCCGCTACGTCGGGTCGCATCCGCTCGCCGGCCGGGAGCGCGGCGGCCCCAGCGCCGCCCGTGCTGACCTGTTCATCGGCCGCCCCTGGGTGGTCGCCGCCCGGCCGGAGAACGCCCGCGCGTCGGTCAACCTGGTGGAGGCGCTCATCCTCGACCTCGGCGCCACTCCGGTCGAGATGGCGGCCGACGACCACGACGCCGCGGTCGCGCTCGTCTCGCACACACCCCAGATCGTCTCGTCGCTGATGGCGAAACGGCTCGCGGCCTCCACCGACGCCGCGCTCGGCCTCGCCGGCCAGGGCGTGCGCGACGTGACGCGCATCGCCGGCAGCGAGCCGGAGCTGTGGGTGCAGATCCTCGGCGCGAACGCGCCCGCCATCGTCTCGATCCTGCGCGCCTACCGCGACGACCTCGACCGGATGCTCGCGGCGCTGGACGACGTGGACGCCGTGGGCGCCCGGCGCACCATCGCGGAGGAGATCGCTGGCGGCAACGTCGGCGTCGCCCGCCTGCCGGGCAAGCACGGCCAGGACAAGCGGTTCTCCAGCCTCGTCGTCATGGTGGACGACCGGCCGGGTGAGCTCGCGCGCCTCCTCGCCGAGCTCGGCGAGCTGGACGTGAACCTGGAGGACCTGCGCCTGGAGCACTCGCCGGGCGCCGCCTTCGGCCTGGCCGAGATCGCCGTTCTCCCCGAGGTGTGGCAGCGCACCGTCGACGACCTGACCGACCGCGGCTGGAGGATCGCCGGATGACCGACCCGATCGACCCCACCAACACCGCCGACCGCACCGCAGGCCTTCCGATCGTCGTGGCCGTCGACGGCCCCGCCGGGAGCGGCAAGTCCTCCGTCTCGAAGGCCGCGGCCCGCAAGCTGGGCTGGTCGTACCTCGACACCGGCGCCGCATACCGCGCCCTGAGCTGGTTCGTCGTGCAGCGCCGGCTCGACCCCACCGACTCCGACGCCGTCATCGACGCGTTACCCGACTTCGACTACCGGATCGGGACGCACCCGGACACTTACCACGTGTTCGTCGGCGACCACGACGTCACCGACGTCATCCGCGAGCCGGAGGTGACCGCTGTGGTCAGCGCGATCGCGCGCGTCCCGGAGGTGCGCGCGTTCCTGACCGGGCTGTTCCGCGCGATCATCGCGCACGGCGAGAAGCGCGGCATCGTCGTGGAGGGCCGCGACATCACGACCGTGGTCTGCCCCGATGCGCCGGTGCGCATCCTGCTCACCGCCGACGAGCAGGTTAGAATGGCCAGGCGTTCTGCCGAGCTGACCGGCCATTCCGCCGCCCACGTCGGTGAGGCCCTCCGCAGACGCGACGCGGCCGACTCCCGGGTCGTGGACTTCATGAACGCCGCGGACGGCGTGATCACCGTCGACTCCACCGACCTCGACTTCGACCAGACCGTCGACGCGGTCATCGCGGTCGTACAGAAAGAGACCCATGTCTGACATCGAGAACGAGCCCACCGGCGCCGACGACCTGGTCGAGCGCCTCGCGGACCTGGATGAGAACCTCGCGGTGCAGCGCGCCGCCGCCCTCCGCAGCGGTCTGGAGGAGTACGAGCTCGACGACACCGACCTCGACCTCCTCGGCGCTGTCACCGAGGACCCCGACGCGATCACCTACCTGCCCGCTCTGCCGGTGCTGGCCATCGTCGGCCGCCCGAACGTCGGCAAGTCGGCACTCGTCAACCGCATCCTGGGCCGCCGCGAGGCCGTCGTGGAGGACACCCCCGGTGTCACGCGGGACCGCGTGTCGTACCACGCGGAGTGGAACGGCCGCCGCTTCACCGTCGTGGACACCGGCGGCTGGGAGCCCGACGCCCGTGGCATCGACGCGTCCGTGGCCGCGCAGGCGGAGGTCGCGATCGACCTCGCCGACGCGGTGCTGTTCGTCGTGGACGCGACCGTCGGTGCGACTTCCACCGACGAGCACGTGGTCCGGTTGCTGCGCAAGACGAAGAAGCCGGTGTTCCTCGCGGCCAACAAGGTGGACGACGCCCGCCAGGAGCCGTACGCGACCGAGCTCTGGTCGCTCGGCCTCGGCGAGCCGTGGCCGGTCTCCGCACTTCACGGCCGCGGTGTGGCCGACCTGCTGGACGAGATCCTGAAGGCGCTGCCGGAGGTCTCCAAGGTCGCCAAGCAGGAGGTCGGCGGTCCGCGTCGCGTGGCCATCGTCGGCCGCCCGAACGTGGGCAAGTCCTCGCTGCTGAACAAGGCGGCGGGGGAGGAGCGCGTGGTCGTCAACGAGCTCGCCGGCACCACTCGCGACCCGGTGGACGAGCAGGTCGAGCTGGGCGGCAAGGTGTGGCGCTTCGTCGACACCGCCGGCATCCGCCGCCGCGTGCACCTGCAGCAGGGCGCCGACTTCTACGCGTCGCTGCGCACCTCCACGGCGCTGGAGAAGGCGGAGGTCGCGGTCGTCGTCCTCGACGTGTCCGAGCCGATCAGCGAGCAGGACGTGCGCATCATCGACCTCGTGCTGGAGTCCGGCCGCGCGCTCGTCCTCGCCTTCAACAAGTGGGACCTCCTGGACGACGACCGCCGCCGCTACCTGGAGCGCGAGATCGAGCAGGACCTCGCGCACGTCTCCTGGGCTCCGCGCGTCAACATCTCGGCGCGCACCGGCCGCCACCTGGAGAAGCTGGTGCCCGCGCTGGAGCTGGCGCTGGAGTCGTGGGACACCCGCATCCCGACCGGCAAGTTCAACGCGTTCCTCGCCGAGCTCACCGCGGCGCACCCGCACCCGGTGCGCGGCGGCAAGCAGCCGCGCATCCTGTTCGGCACGCAGGCGAGCAGCCGGCCGCCGACATTCGTGGTGTTCACCACGGGCTTCCTCGACCCGGGCTACCGGCGCTACATCATCCGGCGCCTCCGCGAGGTCTACGGCTTCGAGGGCAGCCCGATCGTGCTCAACATGCGCGTGCGCGAGAAGCGCAAGCGCTGACCTCCCGAGTACGCCGATAATCGGTTAGAAACCGCCGAGTACGCAGATTCTCTGCGTACTCGGCGGTTTCTCGTCAAGGGGGCGCGCCGGATTTTCGGGTGGACCGACGGGTCCAGGTCACCCCCAGTCAGGGGGCGACCCGGATGGGGGTATTTGTACCCCGGTCTGTCCTCACTAATGTGGACGACTGAGAGAGCTACCCGACCGCGCTACCCGAAGGCGCGGGCTCTCGTCATCGAGGACGCATACCCGACCATGAGTTCTACAAGTTCATACACGCCTGCCCGGAAACGACAGTGGGGCGCCGAGCGCCGCACCGAACCACTGCCCACGGTCCACCCGAAGCCCTCAGACCGGAAGATCACCTGGAGCCGCGTCGCCATCGTCGCGACCATCGTCTTCTGGGCGATCTACGTCGTGACGACGATCATCCGCCAGTTCCTCGTGCTCGGCACGCAGGACTTCCGGTTCACGATGGAGGCCATCGGCTACACCGTCGTCGTCACCTTCCTCACCTTCTCCGCGCTGATGTACCTGGTCGCCCGTCAGGGCGCGCTGCAGCGCTTCCAGAAGCACGTGCGCGTTCCGCGCGCCGAGCTCGACCGGCACTTCGCCCAGCACCAGCCGTCCATCACGGTGCTCGTGCCCTCCTACGCGGAGGAGCCGGAGGTCGTCCGGATGACCCTGCTGTCGGCCGCGCTGCAGGAGTTCCCCTCCATGCGCGTCGTGCTGCTGGTCGACGACAACCCGAACCCGACCGACCCGGCCACCGCCGAGCGGCTGAACGCCACCCGCGCCCTCGCCGACAGCATCACCGGCCAGCTCGCCGAGCCGCGGTTCCGGTTCACCGACGCGCTGCTGCGCTTCGAGCTGGGCGACGAGCGCGCCTTCGCCGACGACGAGACCGCGCTCGAACTGGCGGACCACTACCGCTGGGCGGCCGAGTGGCTGTACGCCCAGGCGGACGCGCACGGCATCGAGGACCACGTGGACGTCTTCTTCGCCGACCAGGTGCTCCGCGCCCTCGGCGACGAGCTGGCGCTCACCGCGGAGGCCGTGACGGCCGCCGTCGGCGAGGGCGCCGCGCTCACCAGCGAGCGCGTGGCCCAGCTGTACCGCCGGCTCGCCTGGACGTTCGACGCCGAGCTGATGGTGTTCGAGCGAAAGAAGTGGGCGTCCCTCTCCCACGAGGCCAACAAGGCGATGAACCTCAACGCCTACATCGGCCTGATGGGCGGCACCTACCGCGTCGAGGAGACGCCGGACGGCCCCATCCTCAACCCCGTCCCGGCCGGTTCGCGCCGGCCCGGCGACATCGAGATCCCGGACAGCGACTTCCTGCTGACCCTGGACGCCGACTCCATCCTGCTGCGCGAGTACTGCCTGCGGCTGACCTACTTCCTGCAGCAGCCGGGCAACGCCCGCGTCGCCGTGACGCAGACCCCGTACTCGTCGTTCCGCGGCGCCGGCACCCGCATCGAGCGCCTCGCCGGCGCGACGACCGACATCCAGCACATCCTGCACCAGGGCAAGAGCTTCTACGGCGCGACCTTCTGGGTGGGCGCGAACGCGGTCATCCGCAAGCGCGCGCTGGAGGACATCGTCGAGACGGAGTGGGTCGGCGGCTTCGAGGTGCGCCGGTACATCCAGGACCGCACCGTCATCGAGGACACCGAGTCGAGCATCGACCTCGGCACCCACGGCTGGACGCTCGTGAACTACCCGGAGCGGCTCAGCTACTCCGCCACCCCGCCGGACTTCGGCTCGCTGATCGTGCAGCGCCGCCGGTGGGCGAACGGCGGCCTCCTCATCCTGCCGAAGCTGTGGAAGCAGGTCCGTGAGCGCAAGCGCCGCGGCGAGACCGTCTCGCGCATCGAGCTGCTGCTGCGGGTCAACTACATGGCCTCGATCTGCTGGGCGAGCTTCGGCCTGGTGTTCCTGCTGGCGTACCCGTACGACGGCCGGCTGCTCAGCCCGATGGTGCTGCTGGCCGCGCTGCCGTACTTCATCAGCCAGGCGAGCGACCTCCGCTACGCCGGGTACAAGGGCACCGACATCTTCCGGATCTACGGCTTCAACCTGATCTTGCTGCCGGTGAACCTGGCCGGTGTGCTCAAGTCGATCCAGCAGTCGCTGACCGGCAAGAAGATCCCGTTCGCCCGCACGCCGAAGGTGAAGAACCGCACCGCGTCGCCGCTGCTCTACGTGCTCGCGCCGCTCGCGATCATCGCGTTCTCGCTGTTCACGCTGTGGCGCGACTGGAACGCGCACAACTGGGGCAACGCCGCGTTCGCCGCGTTCAACGCGACCCTGGCGATCTGGTCGCTGGTCGCCTACATCGGCGTCTGGAACACGATCGTGGACATCTGGCTCGGCCTGACCAAGCCGCTGTACGTCGAGAAGAAGCACAAGCGCGCCGCCCCGGCGACCGCGCCGGCGACCGAGTCGATCGACTGGCGCTCCGTGCTCTACCACGGCCACGCCGGCGGCGAGGTGCCGCACTTCGAGCGCACCGCGGTGCGGGACGACGTCCCGCTGGACACGCCCACGGTCGACGGCACCGTCGACGGCGAGCGGCAGGCCGCCTGATGTCGCGCAAGGACAGGAAGGCCGCCTCCGCGCAGGCCGCGCAGGCCGCCGCGACCGACCGGCTGCAGGCCCCCGAGTCGGACTCCGGCCGCCGGCTGTCGCCGTGGCGGGTGATCGGCGCCGCCCTCGTCGCGGTGGTCGTCGTCTCGGCCGGTGTCGTCGGCTTCCAGTGGTGGAGCGCTCGCGCGTCGGTGGACGTGAAGCCGTGGTTCGCCTCCTTCGTGGACGTCACCGCGACCCCGAAGTACGGGTTCGAGAACCTGGGCGCGACCTCCACCAAGGACGCCGTGCTCTCGTTCATCGTCTCCGACCAGACCAACCCGTGCACGCCGTCGTGGGGCGGCGCCTACACGATGGACCAGGCGCGCGGCTCGCTCGACCTGGACCGCCGGATCGCCCGCCTGCAGCAGCAGGGCGGCACTGTCGCGGTGTCGTTCGGCGGCCAGCGGAACGAGGAGCTCGCGGTCGGCTGCACCGACCCGACCGAGCTGAAGAACGCCTACGCCGCGGTCGTCGACCGGTACAAGGTCGGCACCGTCGACCTGGACCTGGAGGGCGACGGCCTCGTGAACGCGGACGCGACGGCCCGCCGTGCGACCGCCATCCACGACCTCCAGCAGGAGCGCCGCGCCTCCGGCAAGAACCTCGCGGTCTGGCTGACGCTCCCGGTGTCGCCCACCGGCCTGACCTTGGATGGCACCAACGCCGTCGCGGCCATGCTGAAGGCGAAGGTCGACCTCGCCGGCGTCAACCTGATGACCATGGACTTCGGCAACGCCAAGGACGAGGGCAAGTCGATGGCCGCGACCGCCGAGGCCGCGCTGACCGCCGCCCAGAAGCAGCTCGGCGTGCTCTACGACCGGGCGGGAACGCACCAGTCCGACCCGAGCCTGTGGGCGAAGATCGGCGCCACCCCGATGATCGGCCAGAACGACGACGAGGGCCAGGTGTTCGGCCTCGCCGACGCCCGGACGCTGAACGCGTGGGCGGTCTCCACGGGGATCGGCCGGATGTCGATGTGGTCGGCCAACCGCGACAAGACCTGCGGCTCCAACTACGTGGACACGAGTGTGGTGTCGGACGCGTGCAGCGGCGTGAACCAGGGCAAGGAGACCTTCGCGGGCCTCCTGTCGAAGGGCTTCGACGGCCGCATCGCGCTGGGGGAGGGGGCCGTCACCACGGCCGAGCCGACCTCCGCGGCGGAGGCCGACGACCCCGCGCACTCCCCGTACCCGATCTGGAGCACGAGCAGCTCGTACCTCAAGGGCACCAAGGTCACCTGGCACCACAACGTGTACCAGGCCAAGTGGTGGACCAAGGGCGACGTGCCGGACAACCCCGTGCTGAACGCGTGGGAGACCCCTTGGGAGCTGGTCGGCCCGGTGCTGCCCGGCGAGACCCCGATCCCGCAGCCGACGCTGCCGCCGGGGACGTACCCGAACTGGAGCGGTGAGACCGCCTACGACAAGGGCGCCCGCATCCTGTTCGACGGCGTCCCGTTCGAGGCCAAGTGGTGGACGAAGGGCGACAGCCCGGAGGCCGCCAGCGCCAACCCCGACTCGTCCCCCTGGGCCCCGCTCACCCAGGACGAGATCGACACGATCTTGGGCGGCGGCACCGCCCAGAAGTGACTCGGCGGCGGGATGCTGCCGGTTCGCGCATCCCGTCGCCGACCCCACCTGGACGCACCGCTGCGGGGCGGGAGGTCCGGGCGTCGCGTCGCGCCTCCTCGTCGGGAGGCAGGCCGCGCGGCGCTGTGTCGGCGGGGCTTGTGGCTTTCGGGTTGGTCACGACGGGCCCCGCCGACACGCTAAGATAGTCGAGTTGTCTTGCTTGGCGCTCTCACGGCCTGGGCGGGACAGCAACGGGCTGTGGCGCAGTTTGGTAGCGCACTTGACTGGGGGTCAAGGGGTCGCAGGTTCAAATCCTGTCAGCCCGACGTTCTGAAAAAGCCGGAGGGCACGAAGGTCGCAACGCGACCACGTGCCCTCCGGCTTTTTCAGAACTCGCTGCTGACTATTGGGGTCCCCGCCCGCGAGGGGCCCCGGGCGCCGACCCGAGCGCAGCGAGGGCCGGCGTCTGGGGGAGCGGGTGGGGCGCAGCCTGGCCAGCACAACAATGGGCCCGGCCTGTAGCCGGGTCCCCTTGTGTCGTTCATTCGGGCGATGTGTGAGCGAAATGAGCTCAACGTCCCTCCGCGCTGCCCAGAAATGTTGCCGGGTGAAGCCTGGCTGCACGTCAACCCTCGTGAAAACTCCCGCACGCTCGGCAGCTTGTGCCAGTCGATCTACCTGCAGCCGTGTCTTCACGTCCGTCAAACTTCTGAAAACCCGTGGATCGGACTCTAGGCCAACATCACCGGCGACGATCACAATGTCTACGCCTCCGACCGTCCGAACCTCCCAACCGCCGAATTCAAACGTGTCCACCAACCTGCGTGTGCCCAGTACTTCAGTTCCGGTCGACTTCACCTCTCAGGCTCTGAACGGTAACGAATATTCGAACTTGATAGCGCGAACAAGAGCATCTGCAGCTCGTTCAAATGCGATGGGAGAGGACTCAACTTCGTCGTATCCCCCTCCACCGATTCGAAGCGTCCCAGGAGGGCACTCCAAAGTGGCCGCGTTCTTCGCAAGGGACTCGAAAGTAGCCCGCGCGAACTCTTCCGGTAGTCCTGCCACCAACTGCTGCCCTAGAAGGCTCACACAGGTTCGAGGGGCTCCGTTGGTGAGCGGGCCCGACGACCCTACCTCTAGCGAGAGACCTGACCTTCCGGGCAGAAATTCGCCCACAATTAGTGCTCGCGGCAGCACGCCGCTTCCCGTACGCATGACCTCGATAGTGGCCGAGAACGGGGATGTGACGACCATGCGACGAGTTGGCAGTGATGTAGTAGTCCAGCGGCACGTATTGAATGCTGCCGTTGGCTCAGCCATCGCGGTTGCTACCCGCCAGGGCCCTTCCTCGAAGATCACAGTGCTCACGGTAGGCCCCATGCTTTGCGCCAGTTGATCGACACTTCAGTTGTTTAGGATCATGGCCGAAAGCGCTAGCTGCGCTGCACCAACAACCTGCGGCCAGTTCGGGTGCGCCAGATAAGCCGAATCGGGTGAGTCCTTCAGCTGATCGATGATCGGCCCAAGGTATCTGTCCAGAAGTTTCAGGCGATCAACTTCGATACCTGATACAAGTACGAATCCAATAGAGTTCTCAGCGTTTGGAAGGTGAAGGTCATCGTCGTACAGGGTGTGCACTGCTGCGGAAAAGTCGTCGTACGCCCCGGAATTCTGTACATGGCCCCAAACCTGATTCTGGTATTCCGTGTCGGAAAGCGCAGCCAAGGCGTGAACGACTTCTGCCCGCATTTGGGGGTATTGAACGTTTGAGCTCACTTGGTGTGCCACTCCTGCCACTTCAGCCACTCATCCAATGGGATATGGGCGAGATCAGGTGCATCCTTAATGCTGGTGTTAGACGGTAACGGAAAGCCGTTTCTTCCTACAACCTGGCCATTGAATCTGACCACGGCGTGATCCCCTTTGGTAGCGCACTTGACTGGGGGTCAAGGGGTCGCAGGTTCAAATCCTGTCAGCCCGACGTTCTGAAAAAGCCGGAGGGCACGAAGGTCGCAACGCGACCACGTGCCCTCCGGCTTTTTCAGAACTCGCTGCTGACTACTGGGGTCCCCGCCCGCGAGGGGCCCCGGGCGCCGACCCGAGCGCAGCGAGGGCCGGCGTCTGGGGGAGCGGGTGGGGCGCAGCCTGGTGAGGGGGGTGGAGAAGCGTTGTCGTGTGTGCCGTCGTCCTGGATCACCCGCGCCTTGCCTTTCGAAATCCGGCGATCGAGCTGAGTAACAAGGAGACTCCGAGGGCGACGAGTGCAGATGAGAGAGCGAGCAAGACGTTTCGCACCTTGTTATTTGCGACTATGGCTGCCTGATTGAATATTCGCTTCTCTGAGCGCCACGAGTATTGGGGTTGAGCGCGACTTGCTCGTGGACGCGATCGCGTTGTTGAGCGCCACCGGATATTGGGGTTCGGCGCCGTCTTTCTAGGCTCCTTCTGCCGCGTGGCTGATCACACGGCAGAAGGAGTAGTTCGGATGGTACGCAGGATCAAGGCGAAGCTGGTGCTGAGGCTTCGCGCGGAGGGGCTCACGGGTCGGCAGATCGCGGCGCAGGGCATGTCCAGGCACTCGGTGACGGCGGTGCTCGACGCCGCTGACCGGGAGGGCATCGGCTGGGACGACATCGTCGAGCTCGAGGAAGCGGACGTGTATGCGCGGCTGTTCCCAGGGCGTGGTGATTACGAGAGTGTTCACGCGCAGCCGGACTGGGACCGGGTGCATCGGGAGCTCGCCCGGGTCGGGGTGACGTTGAAGCTGCTGCATGGTGAGTACGTCGACGCTTGCCGGAGCAAGGGGGAGACGGCGATGGGGTACGACCGATTCTGCAAGTCGTATCAGCGTCACGTGCTGGTGATCGGCGCGTCGTCGCGGGTTGGACACAAGGCGGGGCAGACGGTCGAGGTCGACTGGTCCGGGAAGACGATGCAGCTGACCGATCCGGTCACCGGGCAGCAGACGAGGGTGTACTTGTTCGTCGCGACGCTGCCGTTCTCGAGGTATTCGTTCGTCGAGCCGGCCCTGGATATGAAGCAGGACACCTGGTTGCGCGCGAACGCGGCGATGTTCGACTGGTTCGGGGGCAGCGTCCCGCGGATCGTCCCTGACAACCTGAAGACGGGAGTGATCAAGCACCCCGCTGAGGGCGAGGTCGTGCTCAACGACGCGTATCGGGAGCTCGCCGCGCACTACTCCGCGGCGGTGCTGCCGGGCCGGCTCGCGAAGCCGAAAGACAAGGCGAGCGTCGAGGGCACCGTCGGGAACGTCGCCACCTCGGTGATCGCGACGCTGCGCAACAGGGCTTTCGCGACGCTGTCGGAACTGCGCGTCGCGATCCATGAGCGGGTCACCGCTTACAACGCCGAGCCGTTCCAGAAGCGCGCCGGATCGAGGCTTTCCGTGTTCGAGGCGGAGGAGAAGCCGCTGCTGAGGCCGCTGCCGGCGGTTCCGTTCGAGATCTCCCAGTGGCGCTATGGACGCAAGGTCCAGAAGAACGGGCACGTGGTGTTCGAGCGGAACTTCTACTCCGTCCCCTACGAGCACATCGGCCGGTCCGTCGACCTGCGGATCACGGACAGCACCCTGGAGGTGTTCGCCGGGGACCAGCGGCTCACCAGTCACCTCCTCGCCCCCGCGGGGGTGATCAACGAGTACCGGACGCATGACAGCGACCTGCCCGACGGGCCCCGCTACCAGCAGATGGACCCTCAACGGGCGCGGGAATGGGCGGCGAGGATCGGGGAGAACACCACCACGATCGTGAACCGCATCTTCGAGTCCGTGCCCGTCGATGAGCAGGGCCTGGACGCTGCGCTGGCAGTGCTGCGGATGACGAGACGCTACTCCGCGGCACGGGTCGAGGCGGCGGCCGGCATCGCGCTGCAGTCGCGGGTGAGGTCGCCGCGGTATGCGCATCTGCGACCGATCCTGGAGTCGAACCAGGAGCAGACCGGCAGGCGACAGCCAAGGTTCGAACCGAGTGCTTGGGAGGAACCGGCCGGGTATGTCCGCGGCGCCGACTACTACGCGGGAGGCACCCGATGAGCCGGCTCGATGCGGAGACGAAGCGGAAGCTGCGGGAGATGGGCGTCCCCGCCCTGATCGACGCGTTCGACGTCCAGGACGACACCCTCACCATGGGGTTGGTGTTCGAAGAGCGCATCAAGCTCGCCGTCGACGACGCCCACGCCGCGTTCACCCACTCGAAGGTCGAGGGGCTGATCCGGCGGGCGGGGCTGCGATACCCGAACGCGGACCTGCGCCGCGTCGATCTGCTCGAACAGCGCGGCCTGGACCGGGGTGTGATCGCGCAGCTCGGGACCTGTCAGTTCATCACCCGGCACATGAACGTCGTGTTCCAAGGCTTCACCGGCTCCGGGAAGTCCTACCTCGGGTCCGCGTTGGCGAAACAGGCGTGTCAGCACCGCTACCGGGCGCACTACATCCGCATGCCCGACCTCGAAGAGACCTGGGCCGCCGCGAAAGACCGCCCCGCGGGCAGGGAGAAGTGGCTGCGGAAGTACTCCACGTTCACGCTGCTGGTGATCGACGAGTGGTTGCTCGACCCGCCCACCGACGACGTCCGGTCCATGCTGCTCGAGCTCCTCGAGAGGCGTTACGACGCGACCTCGACGGTGTTCTGCACCCAATACGCGAAGAAGGACTGGCACCAGCGCCTCGGCGGCGGGGTCCATGCCGACGCGATCATGGACCGCATCGTCCACAACACCCTCTGGATCGAGACCGGCGACGTCAACATGCGCGAGCAGACCGCCGCCGCGGCCGGCTGAAACCGGGCCGGTGAGCGTCGCGCCCGCGGGGGTGGCGCTCACCGGCAATACCAGTGGCCCCGAGAGTGAATATCGACTGGCGCTCAACCGCAATAATCAGTGGCGCTCACGACTCCAAATACTCACCTGATCCGTATAGAGGATCGCCGGCGAGAAGTCATCGCCAAATCGGGAGGGTGGCACAGTTGAGGCGAGATCCGGCGCAACTCCCGAACTGAGCTGTGCCTGACCCGTCTCGTCGATGATTTCTCGCTTCTGCCGGAATCCGGTCACAGGGTGCAGTAACCGAGGCTCTCCAGCTTCGGGATGCTCGACGACCATCGACGTGTTCGATTGAAGCGTGCGAACCAGGGGTAGCCGAAGCGCGAAGTAGGGACCAGATGAGGCGGTATTCGGGGCGCTAGGCGTGACGCCCACGCGAATGAGAGGGCGGGTAAAGCCAGTATCCGATGGCCAACTCATTGACAGTAGCTGCTTGACATGGACCATGATCCGAAAGTCGGACCCCTCGGGCTTCGGGAGTCGCGTCAGCTGGTCAGATGCCGGTTTGCCATGGGAGTCATCTAGTTCAACCGCCGCTCCAGATGGGCCGTAAAAGTACACGTGTGCTGGGGAAACTTGCAATCCAAAATCCAGCGAGATGGTCACAGACTTCACCGGAGCGTTGAAATCGAAACAAAGAAGTAGTTCGGCGGGACAGTCCGCGCTTTCAGGCTCGCAGTCAAGCAGTGGTTGATCCATCTGCTTCCTGAGTTCCAGCGCGTACGCCTGCTCTCGCGTCGAAGTTATGTGCGCTTCGGTGACGAGGTCAGCGTTGAGTCGTTTGTGGCTCGAGGATGTAACGGTTATTTGAGAGGCGGGGATGCCCGCGATCTTCGCGCCCTTGTTCGTGGTGGTCGTTGCTGCAGGCGGCTGGAAGTCGCGCTCGTTGTAAATTCCCAGACAGACCGCACCCGCGACGAGTGTCACCAGGCTCACGATGAATCCGAATGCAGGCACTAGCAGCCGTCTACGTGCTGGCCGAGGGCGGGTCTGAAGTACAAGCTGGTCCAACAGCCCGTTGTTTTTGGAGAGCTTGGCCCGGGTTCGTTTCAGGTCTTCACGAAGCTGCTCCAGCGTCTGTACATCGCGATGCTGATCCCGCGTGGACTCCCTTTTCACAGTTCTTGGACCCATGCGTCTGTTATTTCATCTAGTGCGCAGGTACTGGGCTATAGATGCGGGCGATCCGTAAAATAGAAACCTAAGACGATGAGCTATAGATGTGTGTGCAGCCGGAAGAGGCGCCCTGCGGTGTCGCTCATGGCGATAACCCAACGCTCTGCCGCGCCGCACGCCGGCTGGGAGTAATGATCGGCCTTTCTGATTAGAGCGCTTGGAGAGCTATGACTCGCTCGGCGAGCGCGGCGTCTTGGGGAGCGGGCGGGGCGCACTAGGTTGGGCTCATGACGGTTGCGCAGCGCCCACGCCCCGTTTACGTGCTCGGCGCAGGCTTTTCGCGCGCGGTGAGCGCTGCGATGCCTTTGACGGACGAGTTAGGCGCAACGGTCAAGTCGCGCTTACGTGGGCTGATCCTCGAAGACCTCAGCCCCGACATGACGTTCGAGGATTGGCTCAGTTTGCGCGTCGCCGAGCTTCCGTTTCTTCAAGGGTGGGACGTAAGCAGACGCCGCGCTGACGCCGAACGCGTGATCGCTGAGATTGCGTCTGTCCTGGACGAGCGCGTCGCCCAGGCGACTTCCGAAGCGTGTCCTGAGTGGTTGATTCAGTTGGTTGGACTGTGGCACGCTGAGCGGGCTGTCGTAATCACATTCAACTACGACACGCTCGTCGAGCGGGCGGTGAATCAAGCCCAGATGGTGGCGATCGAACGGGGCAGGTCCGCGATGGTCTTCGCCGACCAAGTCGTCACACCGGCGCCTCCGGGCCCGCCTGCGTTGATGAGGGCAGACGAAGCCGTTCCGGTGGCGGGGTCATTTACGCTGATGAAATTGCACGGCTCTCTGAACTGGTATTGGTCTGCCGGTGACCCTACGGGCTCGACCCTGACCCGAACGAGGGAACGCGGATTGTTTGGGGCGCAGTCCCTCATCGAAGAGGCCACGGACTTTGGAGGGACACGAACACTAGATCGGTTTCTGATCCCTCCGGTCAGCATCAAGAACGAGTACTACTCGCCATATCTCACGCACACATTGTGGCGCTCGGCTTTTCAAGCACTCCAGAGCGCCGGGCGACTCACCCTGATGGGTTACTCGATGCCCAAGACAGACCAGGTCGGCACTCAGTTGCTAGTGCCAATACCGCCAAGCGCAGCAGTAGAAGTAGTAGACGTCGGGCCGGGTGAGCCGGATGACCGAATGTCCCTGATTAGCAGGGCGTCGCGACTCAACGGTAGTAACCCGCTCTCCTGGTCAGGCCCCAGTTGTCTGCCGGCGTACGTGGCCCACCGCGTTGGAGACGCCGCAGCCGGACTAAGAATGGAACTTCAGGGCGGGGACCTAGAGAACGTCTTGGTCGCCTTCCCGGTTGGAAAGGGATTGAACGCGACGCCGACTCTCTTCACTCTCGTCGATGCCCACGAGGGCGAGCTTCAAGTCGCCGACTTGGACAACAACGGCATCAACCGGTCAGAAATGCCACCGATCGAGATGTCGCTTCAGATCCAGCCCCGCGGGCGATATTCGCTCGAGCAGTTCATGACGGTGGGTCGGTTGCGAAGCTACCTAGCCGCTGGACATAGGCCGATGATTCGATCTGCATATGGTCGTTCGTCTGCGGTCGGCGCTGAGGCCCTGAGAATTGGTCCGTGGGATCTGACAGTTCTCGCTCACATCCCTCTGAGCTGAGCGCCGATGCGCAGCCTACGGCGAGATTCTGACCGACAGTTTCGCAAACGACGTGCTTCGGATGCTCAGCGGCATCGGGCTCGCCGACTACTACCCGCAACTGGGGCAGCCCGACCAGGTCGTTGCTATCTCCCTGCGCGGGCTGCGCCCCTGAATCCCGTGCACCTCGCCGCCGTGGGGGCGTAGCCTTGCGCTCGCCGGTTCTCTGAGGGGTGGTTGCCATGGATTCGGACCCGTCGGTCTTGTCGATCCGTTCGAGCGGGTCCGTCCTGTCGATCGGCTCGAAGAACTCGGTGCTGTCGATCGGCAGTGTCGGCTCGGCGCTGTCGATCGGGTCGATCGGATCCTTCGCCTCCGTGCTCTCCATCGGTTCCGCGCTGTCCATTGTGGGGATCCTGTCGTGGCTGTCGATCGCGTCCGTGATGACCTCACGCCGGAACGCCCTCCGCCGCGCGGCGGCTCGCCCACTGCGTGTCGCACCTCTCGCCCGATCCCGCGGCGTACAGTGACCCCGTGACCGACGACACCCCCATCGCCTACACCGCCCTCCAGAAGGGCACTCCGGTCTTCACCGCCGACGGCGCTGAGATCGGGAGGGTGGAGCATGTGCTGCAGGACAGCACGATCGACCTGTTCGACGGCCTCGCCGTGAAGACCTCGGCGGGCCTGCGCTTCGTGGATGCGGACGTCGTGGGGCGGATCACGCCGAGCGCCGTGCACACCAGCCTGACGGACGACGACGCGGCCGCGCTGCCGAAACCGCAGGGGAACGAGGTGCTCGACGCCGATCCGGAGGAGTACGACGGCAACGGGCTGAGCGCCTGGTGGGGGCGCACGTTCATGCGCGAGCACTGGATGCGGCGGAAGGGCTAGGCTCCCGTCCCTCGGCGCGGCGGAGGGCGCGAAAGCGGCGCCGGAGCAACTTCCTTGGGGAGGGTTCCTACTGCCGACGCCGCTGAAGAATCGTGACGTACCGGTTCCCAGACTCGGCTAAGAAACGACGCGGCTAAGAAACGACGCGGCGAGCACGCGGATCCCGAGCGTGCGGATCCCGAGCGATGGCATCCACGGTAACGGACGCTCGCACCGGCGGGGGAGGACGATCGGGGCCGCTACTCCTGGAACACCCCGAGCATCCGCTCCCGGTTGTCGCCGAGGGCCCGCTCGCAGCCGGACACGCAGTGCACATCCTGCGGGGCCGTGCGGAAGCCGGCCTGGCCCGGCGTGCCGAGCATCTTCACCGTGCCGTTCATGCGCTTGCCGCAGACGGGGCAGTCCGCCGTCCGCAGCTCGATTCTGATCGCCATGCGTCCACGGTATGCCCCCCGTTCGCGGGACACCGGCGGCCACGCGGAGGAGTCCCGGACCCGGGACGGAGGCCGCGCGCCCTTGCCGTAGACAGGGCGGTCTGGGATGCTGCTCGCAGCATCCCGGCGCGAACCTGTTCGCTCGGTCGGGCGGAGCCGGGCGCGCCTGAACGAGAGGAGCGATCATGTCGAATCCAGGACAGCCGACCGTGCAGGAGGGCGACACCGGCGACGCCGTCAAGCGCGCGCAACGAGCGGTGCGGCGCACGCCGAACCTCGGCATCGTCGTCGACGGGATCTTCGGGCCGGCGACGAAGGCCGCGATCGTCGACTTCCAGAGCGGCGCCGGCGTCGTGCCGGACGGGATCGTGGGGCCGCTCACCTGGGCGGCCCTGCCGGACGGCGGGCCGATGCCGGTGCTGAGCGAAGGGTCGACGGGCGCGGTCGTGTCCAGCCTCCAGACCGTCCTCACCAACGGCGCCGACCAGTGGGGCGGCGTCACCCCGGGCGGGATCGATGGGATCTTCGGTCCGCACACCCGCGCCTCGGTGGAGGCCTTCCAGGGCTGGGGTCACGTCACAGTGGACGGCGTGGTCGGCGACCAGACCTGGAGCGTCTCGCTCGCCGCGGCCAGCGCGACGCTGGAGACGGCGGTGGGGCTGGGGTACGTCGTCTCCTGAAGGAAGACGCGCCGAAATCTCCTCCCGAACGGCGTCCGGAAGGAGATCGAGCGCGTGTCGGGCCCCGACCTCCTGCGGGACGCGAGCGCGGAAGCGGGCGCGTGAGCGTGGCTAGCTGGCGGCCTCCTCGGGGGTGGGCGGCGCCGGGATGCGGGCGCGTCCGATCGTGGCGACCCCGGCCGGCCTGAACAGCTGCTCGCCGAGCGACTCGATGCACATGCGCAGGCAGCCGGTGAGGACGCTCGCGTCGCCGTACTGCGAGCCGCGCAGCCGGGTCTCGATGGGCCGGTCGTTGGTGGCGAGCTTCCGCTCGAGCGCGGGGATGAGGAGGTCCTGCAGGGTGCCGAGCGAGCCGCCCAGGATGATCTCCTCCGGCGCCAGCAGCCACGCGATCAGGGTGACGCCGGTGCTGAGCGCGCTCGCCAGGCGGTCGACCTCCTCCAGCGCGTGCGGCTCGCCCGCGCGGGCCGCGGTCACCAGCGCCCAGGTCGCCGCGTGGCCGGGCGCCAGCTCGTCGTCGAGGTCCACGAGCAGCGGGCTGACCAGGTCGTGCAAGCCCAGGTCGCGCGCCCAGCTGACCTCGCCGGCCGCGCCGTCGCGGCCGCGGTACAGCTCGTTGCGCAGCACCAGACCGATACCGATGCGCTCGCTGTCCGAGAAGATGTAGGCGAAGTCCTGCACCTCGCCGTCGCGCGACCACTTCTCGCCGAGGGCGGCGATCTTCGCGTCGTTCTCGACCCGCACCGGGCAGTCGAACAGCTCGCCGACGGCGTCGCGCAGGGAGAAGCCGGTCCACTCGGGCATGGTCATCGGGAGGTCGACCATCCCGTCGTCGCGGACGATGCCGGGGGTGGAGACGGTGACGGCGACGACAGCCGACCGCTCGACGCCGGCCTCGGCCAGCACGCGCGTCACGCAGTCGTCCAGCAGGCTGAGGCGCTGGGCCCGGGAGGTCTTGATCGGCAGCGGCACCCGCAGGTCGCCGAGGATGGTGGTCGCCAGGTCGGCGACCGTGGCGTGGATCTGGCCGGCCTCCAGCTGCAGCGCGACGACGCACGCGGCGTCGTACCGGAACGCGAACGAGCGCGCGGGGCGCCCGACCGTCCGGGTGTCGGGGGAGGCCGCGGCCAGCTCGACGACCCAGCCGGATTCCATCAGGTCGTCGAGGATCAGCTCGATGGTCCGGCGGGACAGGCCGGACTCCTGCTGTAGCGCGGTCATCTTCGCCGGACCGGTGCGGTACAGGATGCCGAGCGTGCTGGCGGCGTTGCGCTGCCGCATCTCCGAATGATCCATGTCTGGTCTACCCCTTCGTGCCAGTGCCTGATCTTACGCGAGAAAAAATAGTTTTGCTATTACCGCGCATAATTGCTAACGTTCCCGTTCAACAGCGGAAAGCGACTGTGCTTCCTCCGCCGAGAGCTTCGAAGAAGAAGGGTGAGCGTTGACTGTTCAGAAAGACCGGATCGGTGTCGGCATCGTCGGCTGCGGCAACATCTCCGGTGCGTACTTCCGCGGGCTGGAGCGGTTCGACGGCCTCCGGATCGTCGGCTGCACGGACCTGAGCCAGGAGCTCGCACAGGCGGCGGGGGAGCGCTACGGCGTCCCCGTCTTCGCGAGCGTCGAGGAGCTGGCCGCGGCGGAGGGCGTCGACATCCTGGTCAACCTCACCCCGCCGCTGGCGCACGAGAGCGTCACCCGCGCCCTGCTCGCGACGGGCAAGCACGTGTTCACCGAGAAGCCGCTCACGGCCTCCTTCGCCACGGCGGCTCCGCTGGTGGCCGAGGCCCGCGAGCGCGGCGTGCTCTTCGGCTCCGCGCCGGACACGTTCCTGGGCTCGGCGGGTCAGACCGCCCGCGCCGCCGTGGACGAGGGCCTGATCGGCGAGGTGATCGGCGCGAGCGCCTTCGTCACGCACAGCAAGGCCGAGCTCTGGCACCCGGACCCGACCTTCCTCTTCATCCCCGGCGGCGGCCCGGCGCTCGACATGGGCCCCTACTACATCGCCGCGCTGGTCAACCTGCTCGGCCCGGTGGCCAGCGTGTCCGCCCGCGCCCGGATCGGCAGCACCGTCCGCCCGGTCTCCACCCCGGAGCGGCGGGTGGAGTCCATCGACGTGACCATCCCGACGCACGCCTCGGCGACGCTGGACTTCGCCTCCGGCGCGATCGGCACGGTGCTCGCGAGCTTCGACGTCTGGGATCACAACCTCCCGTTCATCGAGCTGTACGGCTCGAAGGGCACGCTGAGCGTCCCCGACCCCAACAACTACGACGACGCGGTTCGCGTGCGCCTGCATGGAGAAGGGGAGTGGCGCGAGCTGCCTCCCGTCATCGACGGCTTCACCGACGGTCTCCTGGAGGAACTGCTTCCGCTGCGCGGCCCCGGCGTCGCCGACCTCGCCGCCGCGCTGACGGGCGAGCCGCACCGCACCAGCGCCGACTTCGCCCTGCACGTGCTGGAGGTGCTCGACGCGATCGCGAACGGCACCGACGGCGTCCACACCCTGACCACCACCTGCGAGCGCCCCGCCCCATCCACGGGGACCTGGCGCTCGGCATCCCTCGAGGAGACCGCGATCGCATGACCGCCAGCACCGCAACCACCACCCGCGCCTTCGGCGTCGACCTGATCACCTTCTTCGACCCGGGCTTCTGGGGCCTCACCGGCAGCGCGGAGCTGGAGGCCCTCGCCGCCGCCGAGCCGCGCCGCGTCTGGGACACCATCCTCGACGCCCTGCAGGAAGCCGGCGTGACGGAACTGGAGATGACCTTCCCGCCCGCCGACCGCCTCACCGCGATCGCCGCCTACGGTTCCGTCGAGGCCTTCGCCGCCGAGCTGGAGCGCCGCGGCCTCTCGGTGGTCAGCGCCTACTTCGCCGAGATCGAACACGCGGAGGATGTCACCGATCCGGCCACGCGCGCCGCCATCCTCGCCGCGGCGGAGACCGAGGCCGCCTTCCTCGCCGGGATCGGCGCGTCCTACCTGGTCGCAGGGCTCCCGATGCGCCGCAACAACGCGGAGGGCGACGGGCTCGCCCCCGTGGACCTCGCCACGGCGCTGCCGATCGCCGGCATCGCCAACGAGGTCGGCGCGATCACCGCCCGGCACGGCGTGACGCTCGCGCTGCACACCGAGAGCCACTCGGTGTTCTGGACGCCGCGGGATGTCGACCTGTTCCTGCTGCTGACCGATCCGTTCCTCGTCGCGTTCTGCCCGGACACCGGCCACATCGTGCTCGGCGGGGGAGACCCGGTGCAGCTCGTCTCGCGCCACCGCGAACGCGTCGTCATCGCGCACTGGAAGGACGCCGCGGGCGCCTTCCGCGAGAACGCGCTCGTGGACGAGGGCATCTGGGAGCGGCACCGCCCGTACTTCCGCGCGGCCGGCCAGGGCATCGTCGACTGGCCCGCGTTCGCGGCCACTCTCGCGGAGATCGGCTACGAAGGCGGCATCCTGCTGGAACTCGACGCCGCCTCCGATCCGGTCGGGCAGCTCATCGCGGCGCGCAACTACCTGGAGGACGCCACCGCCGGCATCCTCTGACCGACCTCCACCGCCACGAGTGGATCCATGCACCAACAACAAGGAGAGAATGACGTGAAAGACTCACGCAGCACCAAAGGGCAACGGCGCCGCTCCATCGCGCGTCGGACCACCATCGCGGTCGGAGCAGCCGTCGCGGCGGCTGTCGCCCTGACCTCGTGCTCCCTGTCGCCCAGCGCCTCGGGCAGCGACAGCAACACCCTGACCGTCGCGATCTGGAAGGGCTACGGCGCCGACCTGCCCTGGGTCGCGACCGACTTCAAGAAGGAGACCGGGGCCACCCTCAAGTTCCAGTACATCGACTCCGAGTCGAACGAGCTGCAGCTGGTGAGCAAGGCCAACGGCGCGATCGACGTGGCGCTGCCGAACATCCAGTACATCGGGCAGGGCATCGACCAGGGCATCTTCCACGAGCTGGACACCTCCAAGCTGACCAACTACAACGACCTGTACTCCGACTTCTCCGGACGCAAGGAGATCCGCAAGGACGGCAAACTGTACGGCGTCCCGTGGACCTGGGGCAGCACCGGGCTGTTCTTCGACGGCAGCAAGGTGACGCCGACGCCCGACTCGCTCAGCGTGCTCTGGGACCCGAAGTACAAGGGACAGATCGCCCTGATCGACGACGCCACCGTGCTCGTCCCGATCACGGCCATGTACCTCGGCGAGGACCCGCAGAACCCGGACATGGCGAAGGTCACCCCGGCCCTGCAGAAGCTGAAGGACAACGCGAAGCTGCTGTACTCGTCGACCGACGACCTCGCCAAGGGCATCGCCAGCGGCGCCATCGTCGCAGGGATCGCGAACTCGGACGGCATCGGCGGCCTGGTCGCCGGCAACGCGCCCGGCACGGCGAACTTCAGGTACGAGATCACCAAGGAGGGCGCGGTCGGCTGGATCGACAACTGGGCGATTGCGGCCAAGACCAAGAACCTCGACCTCGCGTACAAGTGGCTCAACTACATGACCGGCAAGGACTTCCTGACCAAGTGGGCGAACACTCCCGCCGACTCCTCGCCCGCCCCGGCGAACAAGTCGGTCGTCGCGTCGCTCGAACCGGCCACCCTGGACCGCCTCCAGGCGAACCCCGACAAGATCTCGAGCCTCGCGCTGCAGCTCCCGCAGCCCGCGGACCGGCTCCAGTCGTGGGTCGACGCCTGGACGCAGGTGAAAGCCGGCTCCTGATGACCACCGCCCCGCTGTCTCTGGCCCGCCGTCCCCGGCGGCGGGCCAGAGGGGCCCTGGGCACGGGCTTCCTGCTCACCCCCGGCGGCCTCCTGCTCGTCCTGTTCGCCCTGCTCCCGCTGGTGGCGCTGCTGATCATCGGGTTCACGAACGGCTCCGGCAGCCTGACCGTCGAGAACTTCGCCGAGATGTTCTCGAGCCCGGTGTACATGTCGTTGCTGGGCCGGACGCTGCTGATCGCGTTCGGCGTGACGGTGGTGAGCATCGCGCTGGCGTGGCCGGCGGCGTGGGCGCTGGCCCGGTACACCAGCCCGCGGGTGAAGCCGTTGATCCTCGGATTCGTCATCATCCCCTACATCACCTCGCAGTTGCTGCTGATCTACGGGTTCGTCAGCCTGATCCAGGCCGGTGGTCCGGTGATGTCGCTGCTGTCGGCGATCGGGCTGGCGGACCCGCAGGCGTCGATCATGTACACCCCGGCGGCGAACATCCTGATGCTGGTGCAGGAGTCGATCCCGACGGCGATCCTGGTGATGTATTCGGCGTCGGAGCAGATCAGCGGCTCCGTGCTGGAGGCCTCCCGCACGCTGGGCGCGTCGAAGGGCTTCGTGTTCACCCGGGTGATCTGGCCGCTGTCGACCGCGATGATCGGGGTGAACTTCGCCCTCACCTTCGTCCAGACCGTCGGCGCGTTCGCCGAGCCCGCCATCCTCGGCGGGCCGAACGGGCAGATGCTCGGCAACACCATCTCGGCCCAGCTGTCGGCGGGCGTGCACCAGCAGTTCGCAGTGGCGATGTCGCTGGTCCTGCTGGTGACGTCGCTCGCCATCGTCGGCGGGGTTACGGGGCTGCTCACCTGGTCGCGCAACGCCCTGTCCGGTGTGTCGAAGGCGGGTCGTCCGAAGGCCGAGCGTGTGCTCGCGCAGGCGCGGCTCGCGGAGGACGCGCTGACCACCCAGGACGCCCTCGCGAACCACGAGGTCGTCTCGACGGCCGCCCCCACGGCGGCCTCCACGGCCTCCCCTACGGAAGGAGCGCTCCGATGAAGACCGCCGTGCTGCCCCGGATCATGAAGGTCTGGCTCTACGTGCTCCTGGTCATCCTGGCGCTGCCGCTCCTGGCCATGACGGCGCTGAGCCTCAACCAGTCCCGGTACGGGACGTTCCCGTTCCACTTCACCTTCGACTGGTACGCCAACCTGGCCAACGACCAGGCGCTGGTGGACGCGCTGCTCACCAGCCTCAACCTGGCCACGCAGGCGACCATCGCCGCGGTGATCGTCGGCACCCTGCTCTCGCTGGGGATGGCGCGCGCCCGGGTCTTCATCACGGCCCCGATCAACAGCCTGCTGCTGGCGCTGCTGACCGTCCCGGCGCTGATCCTCGCCGCCGGGTTCGTCGTCGTCTTCGGCTGGCTGGGCCTGGGGTCCAGCACGATCGGGCTGATCCTCGCGTCGATCGTGACTTCGCTGCCGTTCGTGGTGCTGATCGTCTCGGGCCGCCTCCGCGACCTGAACCCGCACTACGCCGAAGCCGCGCACTCGCTCGGCGCCGGGCCGGTGCGGACGTTCCTCACCGTGACCGTCCCCCTCATCGGGCCGTCGATCATCGCGGGCGGTCTGCTGGCGTTCGTGATCACGTTCAACAACTTCGCGATCCAGTTGTTTCTGGCGCCGATCGGGGTGTCGACGTTGCCGGTGCAGATCTATTCGATGGTGCGGTTGGGGGTGACGCCGGATGTGGATGCGTTGGCGACGATCATCATCCTCTCCACGGTGTTGCTGGTGGTCATCCTGAATTGGTTGTCCGGTAACGCCGCCAAGCTCTTCACGACTTCTACGAACAAAGGAAACTGATGGCCGAGCTCACTGTGATGGGTGTGTCCAAGACGTTCAACGGCACCCGGGTGCTGGAACCGTTGGAGTTGCGGGTCGGTGATGGCCGGTTCTGCTGCATGCTGGGCTCCTCCGGGTCCGGTAAGTCGACGCTGCTGCGGATCATCGCCGGGTTGGAGGACCCGGATGGCGGGTCGATCCGGGTGGGGTCGCGGGAGGTGACCCGGGTGTCGGTGGAGAAACGCAACATCGGGTTCGTGTTCCAGAACTACGCCCTGTTCCCGCACCTGAGCGTGCTCTCCAACGTGATGTATGGGCTGCGGGCCCGGCGCACCCCACGCGCGGCGGCGAAGCGGAAGGCGGAGGAGATGCTCGGGTTGGTGGGGTTGGGCGACTTCGGGGGTCGTTCCCCGGCCCAGCTCTCCGGCGGGCAGCAGCAACGCGTCGCCCTCGCCCGGGCGCTGGTGACCAGCCCGGATCTGCTGCTGCTGGATGAGCCGTTGTCGGCTTTGGATAAGAAGATCCGGGGGGAGATGCAGCGCGAGCTCAAACGCATCCACCGGGAGACCGGGTTGACCACGATCATGGTCACCCACGACCAGGAGGAGGCGATGGACCTGGGCGATCAGGTGATGATGCTGGACCACGGGGTGGTCCAGCAGAACGACACCCCCGAAGCGATGTACCGGGCGCCGGGGAACCGGTTCGTCGCCCAGTTCCTCGGCGGGCAGTCCCTGGGCACCGGCATCGTCCACGGTTCCGGCCCGACCGCGACCGTGGAGATCGGCGGCCTGTCGCTGACCACGTCGCAAGACGACCTCCGTCACGGCGACCGGGTGGATGTGCTGGTCATGGCCGAACGCGTCCGCATCCTGCCCGAGGACGCCGCGACCACGGCGGGGTCGGCTTCGGGTGTGCTGGGCGCGCTGGACTTCTTCGGCCCGTTCGCCCGCGCGGAGATCATCGCCGGCGACCTCCGCATCCCCGTCACCATGCTCTCCCAAGCCGCCGACGCCCTCACCCCCGGCCAACACGTCCACTTCACCATCGCCCCCGAAGGCCTCCACGCCTTCACCCAGACGCACGCCGCCTGACCCCCGCCATCGCTTCCTCACTTTCTCCCGCAACACACCCTGCGGTCGCGGGAGAAAGTGAGGAACGGATGGCGGCGGCGCGATCGGCACCGTCACCGCCGGAACGATCGTGCCCGCCGGTTCCGTCGCAATCCGGTGAAGGCCACCGCCACGCCCGCGGCGACGATGACCGCAAGCCCGGTCGCCATCACCTGAGGAGCTGCGGCTCCCGCGATCCGTGTGGAGAGCAGCAGCCCGCACACGGACGTGAACACGGTGTTGCTGAGCAGTTGAACGACGCTGATGCCGGCAGACGCTTGTGCGGACTCTCCCTCGTCGCGGCCGGTCGACATCGCCGCCACGGCCAAATGCGGGAACGCCATTCCCACGCCGGCGCCGATCGCCATCAGCGCTGGGAGCCACCACAGCATCCCGAATCCACTCGTCGGCGGCGTCACGGCCAGAGCGACGAAACCGGCGAGGGTCACGACCGGGCCGACGGTGCGCACAGTGCGCTTGGTGCGCTCGCTCGCGACGGAAGCGCTCAGGAACTGGGCGGTCGTCCAGCCGACGGAGGGAACGGCTCCGAGATACCCTGCCGCGAACGGCGGCAGGCCGCCGAGGGTCTGACCGAAGAGGGGGATGAACGCCTCGATCATCACCGACCCGGCCAGTACCGCGACGAGGAGGTAGATCCAGCGCAGATCGGACCCGCGCAGATACGTCGCGCGCGGCAGGAGGCTCGTCTTCGAGCGTGCATCGACGATGACGAACATCCCGAGCAGGACAACGCTCGCGGCGAACCAGCCCAGTCGCGCCGGACCGTCGAAGAGGGCTGCGGCACTGAACCCGGATACCGCGAGCAGGACGATCAGGAGCGAGGGGACCGCGATCGAGCCGCGGTGGCTGCCTCCACCGCTCCGGCCACCGCCGGCGGTCTTCACGGACCTCTGCGCTTGGAGAGCCAGCGCGAGGGCGATACCCGCCAGAAGGACGAACGGCAGGCGCCACACGTCGGCCGTACCGAAGAGGCCGCCGACCGCAGGGCCCGCGATGCCGCCGACTCCCCACATCGCGGAGACAAGGGCGGTGGCTCGCCCCCAGAGCTCCGCGGGAAGCGTGATGCTGACCGCCACATAAGCGAGAGCCGAGAGCAATCCGCCGCCGAATCCCTCGGCCGCCCGACCGGCCACGATGACCTCCATCGTCGGCGACACGGCGATGAGGACGGACCCCGCGGCGAAGACGAGGAAGCCGAGCAGGTACGACGCACGGATGCCGAACCGCGAAGCCAACGCGCTCGCGCTGGCGGAGCCGACGATGGACGCGGCGAGGAACGCGGTGTTCACCCACGCATACAGGCGGTCTCCGTGCAGCTGTTCGGTCATCGCAGGCAGCACCGCACCGGTGATGTACGTCGTGATCGCGTAGAGCGCGATGCTGCCGCTGAGGACGATGACGATGCGTCCGTTCGCGCCCCTGAAGAGCGCCCGCCAGGAAGGAGCCGATGTTGTCTGGGTGGTCATGTCTGTCAGCGTAGGATCTCAACTATGGTTGAGATCAAACGGCCCAAGCCGACGGACCTTCTCACCATCGGGGAGGTCGTCAGGCGAACCGGAGTCAGCGCCTCCGCGCTGCATTTCTACGAACGCAAGGGCCTGATCCACACCCAGCGGACGCCGGGCGGCACCCGCCTGTATCCACGGCACATGGAACGCCGGATCGCGATCATCCAGGTGGCCAAGCGGCTCGGAATCCCGCTCAGCGAGGTAGCGGAGCAGTTCGAGTCCCTTCCCCGCGACCGGATGCCTTCACTCCGGGACTGGAACCGCCTCAACGAGCACTGGCGCGCGAAACTCACCGCCCGTCAGCGTGAGCTGGAACGCCTGCAGAGCGAGATGAGCCAGTGCATCGGTTGCGGGTGCGTCTCCCTCAGTGTGTGCCTCGTCATGAACCCCGGCGACGTCCTCGGGAAAGACGGCCAAGGCGCCAGGCGCCTGCCGCCCTTCGTCGACGAAATGGGATGACCGCGCTGAGCCAGACAGCAGTACCCCCGCTGGGCCAGCGGGATGCGGAAGCATTCGTCCCCCGATAGAGTGTCCCCGTCGCACCCTTCAGGTGACCAACCCCCGCCCCGAGAACCCGAGGAATCCACCATGGCGTCCGCCCACGACTTCTTCCTGCTCGGCGACCACGAGGCCGCCAAGCAACTCGTCACCTCCGCGCTCCAGGCCGAGGGCTTCACCGTCACGACGACCCCGTCCGGTGGTCTGCTCGCCAAGCGCGGCAGCGCCGCCCGAACGTTCTGGCTGGGTGCGATGGCGGGCAAGAACTTCCAGGTGTCCTTCCTCGTCGACTTCATGGTCGATCAGCAGGGCCGCCTGGTCGCGCGCCTGAACCGCAACATGGTGTCAGGGGCGTTGAAGGGCGGAGCGATCGGCGCCGCCAAAACGGACACGGCGTTCCAGGAGACTGCCAACGCCATCGCTGCCGCCGCCCACCCCGCCGGCATCCTCGGCGACAGCATCTCCCAGAACTAGCCACCTCACCCACCCCACAGATCGGAGTCACCTCACCATGACCGACCAGAACCCGAACGCCTACCCACCGGCCGCGCCTGCCTATGCCCCGTACCCGGCGCAGAAGAGCGGCACCAACGTGTTGGCGATCATCGCCCTCGTCGGCGCGTTCGTCTTCCCGCTCGCCGGTGTGATCTGTGGGCACATCGCCCTCGGTCAGATCAAGCGCACCGGCGAAAGCGGCCGAGGCCTCGCGATCGCCGGCCTCGTCATCGGCTACGTCTACATCGCCTTCGTCGTGCTCTTCACCGTCCTGACGATCGTGTTCGCCGCTTCAGCCGGGTACTCCAGCTCCTCCTACTGACCGGCACCCTCGAAGCCCCGGCGCCGCGCCCCGCCATTACCCTCGCGCGGACGCCGGGGCTTTTCACTGAGAGCCGCCGACCTCGGCCTCGTCCGCGAACAGCCCGCTGCGCTCGCTGACGAACGATATCGTCGATATGTCGCCGTTCCCGCCGCGATAAGCGACATTCCGGCGCGGATCGCGTGACGGCTACGCGCGGTGGACGGTGCGGCCGCCGACGACGGTTTCGACGACGGTCGCGGTGTCCAGGCCGCGTCCGTCCGAGATGTCGCGGTCGAGGAGCACGAGGTCGGCGGCGAAGCCCGGCGCGAGCCGGCCTGTGGTGTCCTCCAGCCGCCCGACCCAGGCGGCGGTTCCGGTGTACGCGTCGAGGACGGTCACGAACGGCAGTGCCTCGGCGGCGAGCAGCGGTTCGGTGAGCGCCTGCCCGGTGGCGTGCGGGTCGGTGGAGGGCGCCAGCCGGGTCGTACCGGTGTGCATCGCCCAGAGCGGGTTCGGGGCGGACACCGGCCAGTCGCTGCCGCCGACGATGCGGGCGCCGTGCCGCCGCAGCGACTCGAACGGGAAGTGCCTGCCCGCGCGGTCGTGGCCCATCATCGGCAGCTTCCGCTCCACGATCTCGGTGTCGGTGCGCGCCCAGAGCAGCTGCGCGTTCGCGGTCACGTCCAGCGCCGCGAAGCGGTCGAAGTCGGCCGGGTCCACCACGTCGAGGTGGGCGAGCTGGTGGCGCCCGCCGTCCGGCCCGTTGACGGCGCGCGCGTGCTCGACCGCGTCCAGGCATTCCCGCACGGCCCGGTCGCCCACGGCGTGCAGGTGCACGTCGAATTCGCGCGCGTCCAGCTCGGCCACGATCGTCTTCAGCAGCTCCGGCGGGACGAAGGAGTCGCCGCGCTCTCCCGAGCCGTCGGCGTAGTCCTCCAGCAGGGCGCCGGTGTGGTTCTCGATGACGCCGTCCTGCATGATCTTGACGACGCCGGCCGTCACGCCGGGGACCTCCGCCGCACGCGACCGCCGCGCGACCAGCTCGTCCACCTGCTCGAGCCCGCGATCCCGGTCCCACCACTGGCAGAGCACCACGCGCGCGGTCAGGTCGCCGTGCGACGCGAGGGCGAGGTAGCTGTCGAAGGAGTCCGGCCCGAGCTCGCTCGTGCCGACGGCGGCGTCGTGCCAGGTGGTGATCCCGACGGAGTGCAGGCGCTGCTGCGCGGACAGGATCGCCTCCTCCAGGAAACCGGGCGGGGGCGGCGGCGTGATCGCCGCGAGCGCCTGGACCGCGGTGTCGAGCAGCACACCCGTCAGCCGCCCGGCGTCGTCGCGCACGAACCGGCCGCCGAGCGGATCGGCCACGTCGTCGCCGACGCCCGCGGCCTCCAGCGCCCGGGAGTTCACCCAGACGCCGTGACCGTCGTGGCTGGTGAGGATGACCGGCCGGTCGGGCACGATGTCGTCGAGCAGCTCCCGGGTGGGGAAGCCGCCGGGGAAGACGTCGCCGTACCAGCCGACGCCGACGATGACGCCGAGCTCGGGATGAGCGGCGGCGTACTCTGCGATGACCCGGCGGTAGGCGGCGGCGTCGTGCACCGGCATGAGGTCGATGCCGAGCAGCGAGCTGCCGGCCATCGGCGGGTGAACGTGCGTGTCGTGGAAGCCGGGGAGCAGGGAGCCGCCCGCGGCGTCCCGCACCTCCGTGTCCGCGTCGCGCAGCGCGGCGAGCTCGTCGTCCGTGCCCACGGCCGCGATCAGGCCGTCCCGCACCAGCACGCCGCCGTCTCGCCAGACCCCGTCCCCGAGGTACAGGCGGGCGTTCGTGAAGTGCAGACTCGTCATCGGCGTCCCTTTCGCGTATCCGACCAGTCTCGACGCACGGTCTGGATCACGCAAATAGTTTCGGCTGGATCAGTTCATCATCCATGCAGATGTGTGATGCGCCTGAAACCTGCCCGAAATCCGGAAGCCTCCTCGACCCCTCAGGACCGCAGCGGCTCCGGGTTCAGCGCCTCCGCTACCACCTGGGCCGCGATGTCGCTCACCGCGCGCGCCCGCGCGGTCGCCCGCACCGAGCGCATCGCCGCGAGCACCACGGGCAGGGCTGGGACGCTGTCCGCGATCGGCAGCGCGGCCACCCGCTCGCCGTCGTAGCTGAAGTCGTGCCGCGGCCGCTGGTTGAGGATCGAGAAGCCGTGACCGTGCGCGACGAACGCGCGCACGGTCTCGTAGTTGAGCGAGCGGTGCCGGATCTCCGGCTGGAGCCCGGCGCCGGCGAGGATGCCGAGGAAGTACTCCCGGCTGTGCGGCAGGTCGAGCAGGATCATCGGCTCGCGCGACAGCTCGCGCAGGAAGACCTGCGGCGAGGACGCCAGCGGGTGGTCGGCCGGCAGGATCACGTGCGGGGGAGCGTCGGAGAGCACGGCGGTGCGGATGTCGTTGCCGAAGCCGAAGTCGTAGCCGATCAGCAGTTCGACCCGGCCGCTGCGCAGCGCCGCCCTGGCGCCGTCGGTGTCCAGCTCGTCCACCTCGATGTCGAGGTAGGGGTGCTCCGCCCGCACGCGGCTGACGATCGCCGGGAGGATGAAGGGCGCGAGCGTGACGAAGCAGCCGATCCGGATGGTGCCGCGGACCTGGTTGTCGATCCCGCGCGCGGTGTCGAGCGCCTCCTCCAGGTTGAGCAACAGCGCCCGCGCGTCGCCGAGGAACTGCTGCCCGGCCGGCGTGAGGGTCAGTCCGCGCGAGCGCTGCCGGATGAAGAGCTGCGCGCCGACCTGCTGCTCCAGCTGCGCGATGGCGGACGAGACGGCGGACTGGGCGACGAAGAGCTCCTCGGCCGCGCGGGTCATCGAGAGGTGCGTCGCTGCCTCGATGAAGTAGCGGAGCTGCGCGAGCGTGACGTCGGGCTTCTTGCTCATGGCCGGCCTCCGTCGGTCCGCCGATGTGACGGCTGTGTTTCGGTCCTGTTACTCACGGCGCTGTATCTCGCGAAGTGATGCAGTGCTTCAGGCAACCTTACTTGATAGATGCCGCCGGAGAGCAGAAGCTTCTATCCAATCGACGACGAGGAGCACATCATGACCACAGAGGTCCGCACGGACGCCCTCGGCGTCGAGACCCGCACCATCGACTACATCCCGGAGAACGAGCGGCACGGCAAGGCGCGCAACCTCTTCACGATCTGGTTCGGCGGCAACATCATGATGCTGTCGATCGCGACCGGGCTCCTCGCCACCGCCGTGTACGGCCTTCCGATCTGGGCGGCGATCGTGGCTCTCATCGTCGGCAACCTGATCGGCGGCGTCGTGATGGCGCTGCACGCCGCGCAGGGCCCGCAGATGGGCGTGCCGCAGATGCTGCAGACCCGGGCGCAGTTCGGGTCGTACGGCAGCCTCCTGGTCGTCGTGATCGTGGTCGGGATGTACGTGGCGTTCTTCGCCTCGAACGTGATCCTGGGCGGGCAGGCGCTCGACTCCCTCGCGCATCTGGGCACGTTCTGGTCAACCGTGATCGTCGGCCTGATCAGTGTATTCGGCGCCGTCTTCGGCTATCGGCTGCTGCACGTCTTCGGCACGGTGATGAGCGTCGTCGCCGGCCTCACCATCGCCATCGTCTTCATCTACATCTTCGCCGCGGGCACTCTCCCGGCGAGCGCCATCAGCTACGGCTCGGTGACCGCCACCGGCATCATGGGCACCATCTCCGTCGCGGCGCTCTGGCAGATCGCCTACGCGCCGTACGTGTCGGACTACACCCGCTACATGCCGAAGGACACCGGCGTGCGGGCCGCGTTCTGGGCGACCTTCGCCGGCTGCGTGGCCGGGTCGGTCATCCCGATGGTGCTCGGCTCCATCGTCGGCGCGGCGTTCCCGAAGGACGACGTGGCGACCGGGCTCAGCGCCCTCATCCCCGGGATCGCGGGGCTCGCGATGCTGGTGTTCGGTGTCGGCATCAGCGTCAGCAACGGGATGAACCTCTACTGCGGCAGCCTCGCCATCATCACGATCGGGCAGACGCTGTTCCCGAAGTGGATCCCGCGGGCCGTCACGCGTGGGGCGATCGCGGTCATCCTCTTCCTGGTCGCGCTCGTGCTCGGCTTCGCGTTCTCGGCCAACTTCCTGGTCAACCTGTCGAACCTGATGATCCTGCTGCTGTGCGTCCTCATCCCGTGGACCGCCGTCAACCTGGTCGACTACTACGCGGTCAAGCACGGCAAGTACGACATCGCCTCGCTGTTCCGCCAGGACGGCGGCATCTACGGCCGGGTCAACCGCAACGCGGTGATCTGCTACGTGCTGGGCATCCTCATCCAGCTGCCGTTCATCAACACGGCGTTCTACACCGGCCCGATCGCGACCGCGCTCGGCGGCGTCGACATCTCCTGGATCGTCGGCCTGGCCGTGATCTGCCCGCTCTACTACGCGCTCATGAAGTGGGCGCCGTCGAAGGCGCCCGCCGTGGCCGCCGCCTCCCTCACCACCCCCGTCGCAGGAGCAGAATGACCCTCCGTCCAGCAGCCCAGCCCGCCGCCGAGTACGACTACGTCGTGGTCGGCGGCGGCACGGCGGGCGCCATCGTCGCCGCCCGCCTCTCCGAGCATCCGGGTGCCACGGTCGCCCTCCTGGAGTGGGGACCCAGCGACCGCGACGAGGGCCGGGCCCGCGAGATTCGGCGCTGGGAGGAGATGATCGAGAGCGAGTACGACCTCGACTACCGCAGCGTCCCGCAGGAGCGCGGCAACTCCGCCATCCGGCAGTCCCGCATGCGCATCCTCGGCGGCTGCTCGACCGCGAACACGATGATCGCGTGGCGGCCGCTCGCCGCTGACCTCGATGAGTGGGTGGAGGCCGGGGCCGCCGGCTGGGACGCCGCGAGCTTCCAGCCCTACTTCGACCGGCTCGCCATCCCGGTGCATCCCGTCGCCGCCGCGGACCGCAACCCGTTCGTCGCCGACGTGGTCGCCTCCGCCGTGACGGCGCTCGGCCTCCCGCTGCAGGAGCGCTGGAACGACGGCCGCACGGACACGCTGGCACGCGGCGCCGGGTTCTTCGAGGTCGGCTACGACCCGGAGACGAACGTGCGCGGGTCGAGCTCCATCCACTACCTGCACGAGGTGATGGACTCGCGCCCGGCGCTCGAGGTCATCACCGGGGCGCGGGCCTCGCGGATCGTGGTGGAGGCCGGCCGCGCCGTCGCCGTGCACTACAGCGACGAGTCGGGCGCTCTGCACGAGGTCCGCGCCCGCCGCGAGATCGTGCTCGCCTGCGGCGCCATCGACACCCCGCGGCTGCTGCTGCTCTCCGGGATCGGGCCGTCATCGGTGCTGTCGGCGGCGGGCGTAACCCTGGTGCACGACCTGCCCGGGGTGGGCGAGAACCTCCAGGACCACGCCGAGGGCCTGGTCGTTTGGGAGGCCGTGGCGCCTCCGCCCAGGGTGTCCGCCTCCGGCTGGGACGCCGGCGCGATGGTCGGCGTGGACGGCGACCCGACGAAGCCGGACGTCCTCATGCACTTCCCTGTGGAGCCGGTGGTCGACCACCCGCGCGCCCGCGGCGTCTCGTTCCCGGAGTCCATCGTCGCGATCGCGCCGAACGTGGCCAAGCCGCACAGCCGCGGCCGCGTCACCATCGCTTCCGCCGACCCGGACGAGCCGCCGGTGATCGACTACCGCTACTTCACGGACGCGGACGGGCACGACGAGCGGATGCTGGTGGCCGGGGTGCGGCTCGCCCGCGAGATCGCGGCGGCCGAGCCGATGCGCAGCCACCTGGTGCGGGAGGTCTTCCCCGGTCCCGACGTGCAGACGGACGAGGAGCTGTCTGCCGTGCAGCGCGACATCCACCAGACGGTGTACCACGTGAGTGGGACGTGCCGGATGGGCGCGGCCGACGACGAGCTCGCGGTGGTCGACCCGGAGCTGCGGGTGCGCGGGATCGACGGGCTCCGCATCGCGGACGCGTCGGTGTTCCCGACCCTCACGTCGGTGAACCCGGTCATCACGGTGATGATGGTGGCGGAGCGGGCGGCAGAGCTGGTGGCGGCCGTCCCGGCCTGACGCGTTCCTCGGGCGCAGCTAACGGAGGACATCCCAGCCATTCCGGCCGGGATCTCCTCCGTTGCCTGCGTTGGAGCGGCGTGTCGCCCCGGATGTCCTCCGTTACCGACCGCTGTCGCCCGCGGAGGACATCCCCCGCCTGCGGCCCCCAAACGCAGCGAACGGAGGAGTTCCCGGCAGCTGCGACCGGTATCTCCTCCGTTCCCTGCGCGCGGCCGGCGTGTCGGCCCGGATGTCCTCCCTGCCGACCGCTGTCACTCGCGGAGGACATCCACCACCTGCGGCCCCCGAAAAGCAGCGAACGGAGTAGTTCCCGGCACCTGGGACCAGTATCTCCTCCGTTTCCTGCGTGTGGCCGGCGTGTTGGCCTGGATGTCCTCCGTTGGACCACAGCTAACGGAGGAGATACCGGCCACCGGAGTCGGGATGTCCTCCGTTCCCTGCGCGCGTCCGGCGTGTCGGCCTGGATGTCGTCCTTTGCCCACCGGCGTCGGGACGGAGGACACCGAGCCGCCGGAACGCAGTGAACGCAGGAGATCCCGGTGACAGTGACCGGATCTACTCCGTTGCCTGCGCTGGGCCCGCCTGGCCGGATGTCCTCTGCTGGCGACGGATGTCGCAACGGAGGACATCCACCGCTCGCCGGCGCCGAACCGCGGCTGACGGAGGTGATCCCAGCCACCGCCACCGGGAAGTCCTCCGTTCCCTGCGCGTGGCCGGCCTGTCGGCCCGGATGTCCTCCGGTGCCGACCGGTGTCGGGAACGGAGGAGATCGGCTTGCCGCGGCCCCGGAAACGCAGTGAACGGAGGAGATCCCGGCCGGGTGGGCCGGGATCTCCTCCGTTCGCGACGGCGCGCGCCTCAGTCGCGCACCGGCTCCAGCAGCACCTCCGGCCCCGGGTCGACGCGCCGGTCGCGGGACCGCTGCCAGAAGTACCCGGCCAGCGCCAGCACGGTGATCACGATCAGCGTCCCCACCGTGAACCCTTCGAAGGTGGGCCGGTCGACGCCCCAGGTGGAGAGGAAGTCGTACTTCACCCCGAGCAGTCCCTCCAGCGTCCCCGGGAAGACCGCGACCCACGACCCGAGCAGCACCCACGCGTAGATCACCACGACGGCGGTCCACAGCCCGGCGCGGCCTCCCGGCACGCGGAACGGGCGCTCGACGTCCGGGTACTTCTTACGCAGCCGCACGATCGACGGGAAGATCACCAGGTACGACAGCAGCAGGGTGGAGATCGCGACCGTCAGCACCACCGTGAACACCGCCGCCGTGCTGCCCTTGAGCAGCAGCGTCGCCGCGATGCAGAAGACGGTGGCCACGATCCCGGAGAGCAGGTTCATCCGCACCGGGGTGCCGAACCGCTTGGAGAAGACGCCGAAGTAGCGGAAGAACGCACCGTCCGCGCCCGCGGCGGCCTGAACGCGGTCGGAGGCGATCATCCACGCGCTCGCCTGGGTCAGCACCACGAACACGAACAGCAGCGCGGCGATGAACATCACCGGGCCGGTCGCGATGCCGTAGACGGAGAAGACCTCCTTGAAGGCGTCGAGGAGGCCGCTGGCGCCCTGCACCTTGTTGGCCGGCAGCACGGCCAGGATCGCGAAGATGGGCACGAGGTAGCAGAGGATCGAGATGATGCCGGAGGACGTGATCGCCCGCGGGACGTCGCGCTGCGGGTTGCGCATCTCCTCGGCCGCGCCGTTCGGCGCCTCGAAGCCGACGACCGCGAAGAGGATGACCGGCGTCACGGCGAGGAACCCGCCGAGCGTCGGCGAGAAGGCCCCGGCGGCGTACCCGTGCACGCCGTTCTTCATCGCGTAGACGGCCACGGTGACGACGAACACCACCAGCAGCAGAATCTTGATGATCGCGCCGGCCGCGACGATGTGCTTGCCGTACTGGAGGCCGATGATCGCCGTGCCGATCGCCAGCCAGATGAACACCAGCTTGAACACGATGTCCCCGGCGCTGCCCTCCGGCAGCGGGGCGATGTACGCGCCCCAGGTCGCGGCGGAGATGAACACCAGCGAGCCGCCCATCCAGAGCGGGTTGGTGATCCAGTAGAACAGCGTCGCGATCGCCGCGGTCAGCTTGCCGAACGCCAGCCGGACCCAGACGAAGGGTCCGCCCTCGTCGTGGAAGGTGCTGCCGAGCTCGGAGATCACCAGGGCGTACGGGAAGAGGAAGGTGATGCCGATCACGGCGGTCCAGGTGAACGCCTCGGCGCCGCCTCCCGCTGCGATCTGCGCGACCGTGTCGATGGAGATGACCGCGCTGATCGACAGGAAGACGATGTCGAGCCGGCCGAGCGTCTTGCGGAAATGCTGGGTGCGGATGTTCGAGGTCTGGAGCTTGGTATCGGTCATCGGGGACTCCTTCGTCCTTGCATTCTCTCGGGTGGGAGTGGGTGGGTTACGACGCACGGAAGGCACGATCGAGCTCGAGGATCCTCTCGGCGCGGCCGAGCCGGGGGAGGTCGCTGCCGTCGCGGACGACACGGCCGTTCGCCTCGAACTCGTCGAGGAAGCCGCCGGCCCAGGACACGTCCTCGGCCGACGGCGCCATCACCTCGTTGACGATGCCGACCTGCGTCTCGCGCAGGCACAGCCGTCCGGTGAGGCCGAGCGCGGCAGCGGACTGCGACTGCTCGGTGACGATCGGCGCGCCGTCGAGAACCGACGGCCCGTCGATCGGTCCGGGGAGGCCGCCGACGCGGCTGGCCACGACCAGCCGCGAGCGCGGGTAGGCCAGGGCGACCTCCTTGTTGGCGACGCCGGTGTCGCGGCGGTAGTCGCCGCTGCCGAACGCCAGCCGGAAGACGCCTGGCGCGCGGGCGATCAGCGCCGCGTTCTCGACGCCGAGGGCGGACTCGATCAGCGCGACGACCGGCGTCGCGCCGCCCAGCCGCTCCGCCGTCTCGGTGACGTGGGCCGCCTCCTCGGTCTTGGCGAGCACGACGCCGAGCAGCCCGGGGAGGCCGCGCAGCCGGTCCACATCTCCGGCCCAGAAGGCCGAGGTGCGGTCGTTGACGCGCACCCAGGCCTCGCCGCCGGACTCCAGGAACCGTGCGACGCGCTCCCGCTCGACCTCCTTGCGGGACGCGTCGATCGCATCCTCCAGGTCGATGACGACCGCATCGGCCTGCGAGCCCGCGACCGCGACGGCGTCGAGCCGGGAGGCCGCGATGAGCAGCCAGGAGCGCGCGACCTCCGGCGGCACGCGGCCAGCGCTCCGCGCACCAGCGTCCAGCTGCATCGTCATCGCCGGCCTCCTACGCGTGCTGGAACCACGTGGTCTTCAGGCCCACGTAGTTGTCGATGGCGTGCCGGGAGAGGTCGCGGCCGAAGCCGGACTGCTTGAACCCGCCGAACGGGGTGGTGGAGCCGAGCGCGTCCACCGTGTTCACCGAGACGGTGCCGGCGACCAGCCGCTCGGACACCCGGTGGGCGCGGGAGAGGCTGGAGGTCCAGAGCGACGCGGCGAGGCCGTAGTCGGTCGCGTTCGCGGCGCGCACGGCGTCGTCCTCGTGGTCGAAGGCCTGGACGACGACCAGCGGGCCGAAGACCTCTTCGCGGTGCAGCGCGTGCGACAGCGGGAGGCCGGCGACGATCGCCGGGTCGATGAAGGCCGTGGAGCCGTCCCGGCCGATCCGCTCGCCGCCGATCAGCTCGCCGTCGCGGGCCGCCGCCTCGATCGCCGCGGCGACGCCGTCGGCGTGCGACTCGGAGACGAGCGCGCCATTGCCGCTTGCCGGGTCGAGCGGGTCGCCCGAGCGGTAGGCCTCGGCGGCCGTCGTGAGCAGCCCGACGAACTCGTCGTAGACGGGACGCTCGACGAAGATGCGGGAGTTGGCGGAGCAGACCTCGCCCTGGTTGTAGAAGGCGCCGAACGCGGCCTTCTCGGCGGCCAGCGCCAGGTCCTCCACGTCGGCGAAGATCAGGTTCGAGCTCTTGCCGCCGGCTTCGAGACTCAGCCGCTTCATGTTCGACTCGCCCGCATAGGTCAACAGCTTCTTCGCGACCGCGGTGGAGCCGGTGAAGGTGAGCGCGTCGACGTCCGGGTGGAGGCCGAGCGCCCGGCCGATCACCGAGCCGGGGCCGGGGACGACGTTGAGCACACCCGCCGGGATGCCGGCCTCCAGCGCCAGCTCGCCGAGGCGGAGCGCGGTCAGGCTGGTGGTCTCGGCGGGCTTCAGCACGACGCTGTTGCCGGCGACCAGTGCGGGCGCGAGCTTCCAGGCGGCGATGTCGAGCGGGTAGTTCCAGGGGACGATGGCGGCGACCACGCCGAGCGCGACGCGGCTGACGATGGCGGTCGAGCCCGGCGGAGTGGAGGGGACTTCGTCCGTGAGCTTGTCGGCGAGCTCTCCGTACCAGCGGAAGGTCGCCGCGGTGCCGGGCACGTCGACCGTGCTGGTCTGCGACAGCGGCTTGCCCATGTCGAGGGATTCGAGGAGGGCGAGCTCGTCGCCGTTCCGCTCGATGAGGTCGGCGAGGCGGCGCAGGACGGCGCCGCGGTCGGCGGCGTCGCGGCGGCTCCAGACGCCGGACTCGAAGGCGGCGCGGGCCGCGGCCACGGCGCGGTCGACGTCGGCGGCGCCGCCCTTGGCGACCTCTGCGAGAGCCGCGCCGGTGGCCGGGTTGATGGTGACGAACGTCTCGCCCGACGCCGAGGGGACGCGGTCGCCGGCGATGACGGCGCGGCCGTCGATGCGGGCGGTCAGCTCGGGGGCCGCCAGTCGCGGTGCGCCCTCCGGGGTGGCCGCGGCCGCCGGGCTGGTCGTGGTCTCGAGCGTCATGCGGGGCTCTCCTCCGTTCGCCACGGCCGGGAACCTCCCGCCGTGGTCTTCGCAGAGTACGCACGTCGTGTGCATCGAAACGAGCGTTGAAAAGCGTTGAAGTGCATCGCGCGAAGTGATGAAGCAGCGTTCGGCTCAGTGCGCGGCGATCCCGAAATGGGAAGTTCACGCGCGCGAAACGCACGCGAAGCATCACTTCAGCTGATCCAATTCTCCGATTCTCATTGTTTTACAGATTCGCCGGGACCTGCTGACAATGGCCAGACATCCGCGGAGCACACCGACCGCTCACGGATCAGCGAAGGAGATCAGCATGTCGAGCCAGGAAATCGAGGTCCTCGTCGTCGGCGCGGGACAGGCCGGTGTGGCGATGAGCGCCCACCTGACCGAGCGCGGCATCCCGCATCTCGTGCTGGAGCGCGGCCGCATCGCCGAGCGCTGGCGCTCGGGCCGCTGGGACTCCCTCGTCGCCAACGGCCCCGCCTGGCACGACCGCTTCCCCGGACTGGAGTTCGACGACGTCGACCCGGACGGCTTCGCCCCCAAGGAGCGCGTCGCCGACTACTTCGTCGCCTACGCCGCGATGACGAACGCGCCGATCCGCAGCGGGGTGGAGGTGCTGTCGGTCCGCCGCAACGACGGCGCTCCCGGGTTCCGGGTGGAGACCACCGACGGCTCCTACACGGCCCGCTACGTCGTCGCCGCGACCGGCCCGTTCCAGAAGCCGGTCATCCCCACCGTCATCCCGGCCGACGCGGGCGTCGAGCAGCTGCACTCCAGCGACTACCGCAACCCCGCCCAGCTCCCGGAGGGCGGCGTGCTCGTCGTCGGCGCCGGCTCCTCCGGCGTGCAGATCGCCGACGAGCTGCGCCGCGCCGGCCGCCAGGTGCACCTCTCCGTCGGCCCGCACGACCGGCCGCCGCGCCGCTACCGCGGCCGTGACAACGTGTGGTGGCTGGGCGTCCTCGGCAAGTGGGAGGCCTCCGCCCCCGCCGCCGGCGCCGAGCACGTGACCATCGCGGTCAGCGGCGCCCGCGGCGGCCGCACCGTCGACTTCCGCGAGCTCGCCGAGAGCGGCATCACGCTCGTCGGCCGCACGCAGGACTACGCCGACGGGGTGATCCGGTTCGGCGGTGACCTGGCCGCCAACATCCACGCCGGCGACGCCAACTACCTCTCCGTGCTCGACGAGGCGGACGCCTACATCGAGCGCAACGGCCTCGACCTCCCCGAGGAGCCGGAGGCGCGCATCCTCGGCCCCGACCCCGCGTGCGTGACCGACCCCGTCACCGAGCTCGACCTCGCCGCCGCGGGCATCACCTCCATCGTCTGGGCGACCGGCTTCGGCGTCGACTACGGCTGGCTGCAGGTGGACGCCCTGGACGCGGCGGGCCGGCCCGTGCACCAGCGCGGCGTCTCCGCCGAGCGCGGCGTCTACTTCCTGGGCCTGCCGTGGCAGTCGCGCCGCGGCTCCAGCTTCATCTGGGGCGTCTGGCACGACGCCGGCTACATCGCCGACCAGATCCAGATCCAGCGCACCTACCTGTCGTACGAGAACGCCGCGGTCGCGGCGGAAGGAGCAGCCGTCTGATGCCGACCCACACCCGCATCCGCCCGTTCAACACCAAGGACACCTACCCCGAGCAGAACCTCGACAACGACCTCTGCCAGGCCGTCGTCGCGAACGGCGTCGTCTACCTGCGCGGCCAGATCGGCCAGGACCTGGAGACCCGCGAGTCGGTCGGCGTCGGCGACGTCGAGGCGCAGGCCGAGAAGGCGATGGCGAACATCGCGATGCTGCTGGAGGAGGCCGGATCGAGCCTCGAGGACATCGTCAAGGTGGTCATCTACATCATCGACCCGCGCTACCGGGAGGCCGTCTACCGGGTCGTGGGGCGCTGGCTGAAGGGCGTCTTCCCGGTCTCCACCGGCATCGTGGTGTCCGCGCTGGCACGGCCGGAGTGGCTGGTCGAGATCGACGCGACGGCGGTCATCAGCTCGCCGGCCGCCGAGGCGGGAGGTGCCGCATGACCTTCTCCATCCTCGCCGTCGACGACACCGGGGCGATCGGCTCGGCCATCTGCTCCTCGTCGCCCGCGGTCGCCGCCCGCTGCGTGAACCTCGCTGACGGGGTCGGCGGCGCGCACTCCCAGAACATCACCGACCCCCGGCTCGGCCCGCAGCTCATCAACGGGCTGCGCGACGGCCGGCCGGTGGAGGAGGTGCTGGCGTGGGTCGTGGACTCCACGCCGGACATCGACTACCGGCAGCTCCTCGTGATCGACCGCGAGGGTCGCTCGGCCATCCACTCCGGCTCGCACGTGCTCGGCCACCACGGCCAGGCGCAGTCGCCGCACGCGGTCGCCGCGGGCAACATGCTCGCCCGCGACGACGTGCCGCAGCTCATGGTGGACGCGTTCGAGGCGTCCTCCGGCGAGCTGGAGGTGCGGCTGCTGGCCGCGCTCCAGGCCGCGATCGCCGCGGGCGGCGAGGAGGGTCCGGTGCACTCGGCCGGCGTCGCGGTCGTGCGCGACGCCGGCTGGCGGGTCACCGATCTCCGCGTGGACTGGGCGGACAACCCGGTCGAGCTGCTGGGGGAGATCCTGGTGGAGACCTGGCTGCCGCAGCGGGACGCATACGTGACGCGCGGGCTGATGCCGGCCGGCGCGCCGAGTTATGGAGTGCCGGGGGATGAGTGACGTCGCGGTCGCAACGACGGCGCTGAAGGACCGCGTCCGCGCGCTCGTCGACGCGGACCTCCCGTCGCTCGTGGCCCTCTCCGAGGCCCTGCACGCCGACCCCGAGACCGCCTGGAACGAGCACCGCGCCAGCGCCCGCCTGCAGGAGGCGCTGGCCTCCCACGGCTTCGCCGTGACGCCCGCCTACCTCGGCCTGGACACCGCGTTCCTGGCCACCGCCGGCTCCGGTCCGGTGCGGATCGGCGTGTGCGCCGAGTACGACGCGCTCCCCGGCCTCGGCCACGCCTGCGGTCACAACCTGATCGCCGCGATCGCGGTCGGCGTCGCCGGTGCTCTTGCTGCGCTGGTCGATGAGCTCGGCATCACCGTCGAGGTCTACGGCACCCCGGCCGAGGAGGGCGGCGGCGGCAAGATCGAGCTGCTCGACCGCGGTGCGTTCGCCGGGCTCGACCTCGCGCTCATGGCGCACCCCGGGCCCGTGGACGTCGCCGAGGCCCGCCCGTTCGCGGTCGCGCACTCGCACATCCGCTACGATGGCAAGGCCGCCCACGCCGGGGCGTACCCGGAGGAGGGCGTCAACGCCAACGACGCCTTCGTGGTCGCGCAGGTCGCCATCGGCCTGCTGCGTCAGCAGCTGCCACACTCGGCGCGCGTCCACGGCATCCAGACCGTCGGCGGCCAGGCGCCCAACGCCATCCCGGACCGCACGGAGGGCCGCTGGTACGTCCGCGCCGAGACGCTGGCGGAGCTGGAGCGGATCGAGCAGAAGGTGAACCGCTGCTTCGAGGCCGGCGCGCTGGCCTCCGGGACGACGCTCACGATCACCCCGGAGAGCAAGCCGTACTCGGAGTTCCGCAACGACGAGCGGGCGCTCGCGTTCTACCGCGCCAACGCGGAGGTGCTGGGAAGGGTCTTCGACGGGAGCTCCGCCGCCGGCCGGATGAACCGCGCCTCCACCGACATGGGCAACGTGTCGCAGGTCGTCCCGGCCATCCACCCCTACATCGGCGTCGGCAGCCTCCCGGCCACCAACCACCAGCCCGAGTTCGCCGCCGCGTGCGTGGGTCCGCTCGCGGAGAAGGCGCTCCGGGACGCCGCGGTCGCTCTCGCCCAGACCGTCGTGGACGTCGTGTCGTGACCGCCACCCGCACCGAGCACGACTCGCTCGGCCCGGTCGAGGTCCCGGCCGACGCCTACTGGGGCGCGAACACGCAGCGCGCCGTCGAGAACTTCCCGATCTCCGGGCGCGGGATCGGGACGTATCCCGAGCTCGTGACCGCGCTCGCGCTGGTCAAGCAGGCGGCCGCCCGGGCGAACGCCGAGATCGGCGTACTGGAGCCGTCCGTCGCGTCCGTGATCGACGAGGCGTGCCAGGACATCGCGGAGGGCGCTCTGCACGATCAGTTCGTGGTCGACCTCATCCAGGGCGGCGCCGGCACCTCCACGAACATGAACGCGAACGAGGTGATCGCGAACCGCGCGCTCGAACGACTCGGGCTTCCGCGCGGGAGGTACGACGTCATCCACCCGCTGGACCACGTCAACCGCAGCCAGAGCACCAACGACGTGTATCCGACCGCGGTGAAGGTCGCGCTCACGATCGGTCTGCGGAGGCTGATCGCCGAGCACGCGCTGCTCGCGGCGGCGTTCCGCGCCAAGGGGGTGGAGTTCCGCGACCACGTGAAGATCGGCCGCACCCAGCTGCAGGACGCCGTCCCGATGACGCTCGGCCAGGAGTTCACGGCGTTCGCGGTGACGATGGACGAGGACAACCTCCGGCTGACCGAGACCATCCCGCTGCTCGGCGAGATCAACCTCGGCGCGACCGCGATCGGCACGGGGATCACCGCGTCGCCCGGCTACGCGGCCGCGGTCGTGCGGCACCTGGCCGCTCTGACCGGGCTGCCGCTCGTGACCGCGACCGACCTGATCGAGGCGACCTCCGACACCGGGGTCTTCATGCTCGTCTCGGCGGCGCTCAAGCGCGCCGCGATCAAGCTGTCGAAGATCTCCTCCGACCTGCGGCTGCTGTCCAGCGGCCCGCAGTTCGGTTTCGGCGAGTTGCACCTGCCGCCGCGCCAGGCGGGCTCCTCGATCATGCCGGGCAAGGTCAACCCGGTCATCCCGGAGGTGGTCAACCAGGTTGCGTTCGCGATCGCGGGCGCCGACGTGTCGATCACCATGGCCGCCGACAACGGCCAGCTCCAGCTCAACGCTTTCGAGCCGGTGATCGCCAACGCGCTGCTGCAGGGCCTGACCTGGCTGACGAATGCGTGCCGCACGCTGCGGGTGAACTGCGTGGACGGCATCCAGGCGGACGCCGAGCTGCTGCGCACCCGCGTCGCGTCCTCGGTCGGCCTGGTGACGGCCCTGACGCCGCGGATCGGTTACACGACCGCCGCGCAGATCGCCCACGAGGCCCTGGAGACCGGGGGAGACGTGCGCGCCGCCATCGTCGGCCGCGGCCTCCTGACCGCCGAGGAGTACGACGCCATCACCGACCCCCGCGCCCTCACCGGCGCCCGCTGAGCCGCCCCTCCATCGCTCCCGGAGTTGTGTACGCTCCCGCCCGGTGTGTCGCGTGCACAACTCCGGGGACGATCGATCAGTCCGCCCACTCCCGCAGCGTCCGCGCGGCGGGGGACTCGGCGTCGCCCAGCCACGGCAGCACGACGATCGCGAACGTCGCGCGCACCTCGTCGACGTCGTCCTCCGCCGACTCCGCCGCCCAGATCACCTGCTCGCCCGCGTAGACCGAGTCGAGCAGGCGCACCAGCGGCTCGATCGGGGTGGCCGGCACGAGGTCGCCGTCGGCCACCGCCTCCGCCAGCGCCGTGCGCGTCAGCTCGGTGAACTCCCGGGGTCGGCCGAACGCCGAGCGCGGGTCGGAGCCCGCGTGCACCTGGCCCCAGAACGCCACCACCACCCGCGCCTCCTCGCGGGTCACCGCGGAGGTCGGCAGGATCTCGTCCGCGATCGCGAGCAGGGCGGCGAGTCCGCGCGCGTCGGCGGTGCGCGCCGCGATCCGCTCGAGCGTGCGGTCGATTCCCCGCTGGGCCGCTGCCTCCGCGATCTCCTCGATCGAGTCGAAGTAGTGCCAGAGCGTGCCGGGGACCACGCCGAGATCGGCCGCCACCGACCGTCCGTGGGTCCCGGCGACGCCGGCGCGCGCGAGGACGCGCAGGTAGGCGTCCACGATGTCGCGGCGGCGCTGGTCGTGATCGACGATCTTGGGCACGCACCCCATCTTGCACGATCGTTCGCCCGGGCCTCTTCCCATCCGGGGATTTTGACGCTACAGTCAATAACCATCGGATTCCACCGACGAAGGAGTTTCTGGAATGTCCCTCACGATCCCCACCGCGACCTCCCACCCGCTCGCCGCGCTCACCGGAGCCGAGATCGACCGCGCCCGCGAGGTGTTCACCGAGGCCGGGCTCGTGACCGAGCACACCCGCTTCACCTACGTGCTGCTGCGCGAGCCGCACAAGCGCGACGTCCTCGACCCGGACCGCGCGGCCGCGCTGCACCGCGAGGTGGAGACCCTGCTGCTCGACTTCTCGACCGGCGCCGTCACGCAGGCCGTCGCCGACCTCACCGACGGCGTCGTCGTCCACACCCGCGAGCTGGACCCGGTCACCGAGGGCACCGCGCCCGTGCTGGACGAGGAGTTCGGCCTGGTCGACGAGATCGTGAAGGCCGACCCTGCCTGGATCGCCGCCCTCGCCCGGCGCGGTGTCCACGACATCGACAAGGTCCGCACCTGCCCGCTGACCGCCGGGCACTTCGACTACGACGACGAGGAGGGCCGCCGGATGTTCCGCGTGCTCGCCTTCTTCCAGGCCGACGAGGCCGACCTGCCCTGGGCGCACCCGATCGACGGCATCGTCGCCCACGTCGACACCCTCTCCCGCTCGGTGATCCGCCTGGTCGAGACCCCGATCGACAGCGTGCCGAAGGAGTCCGGCGACTACCTGGACCCCGAGATCACCGGCCCGCTGCGCACATCGCTGAAGCCGATCGAGATCACCCAGCCGGAGGGCGTCAGCTTCGAGTACCGGGACGGCGTGCTGAGCTGGGAGAACTGGGACCTCCGCGTCGGCTTCAACGGCCGCGAGGGGCTCACCCTCCACGACGTCGCGTTCACCTACCAGCAGGAGCGCCGCCCGATCATGTACCGGGCGTCCATCTCGGAGATGGTCGTCAACTACGCCGACCCGACGCCCATCCACGGCTGGCAGAACTACTACGACGCCGGCGAGTACCAGTTCGGCCGCCTCGCCAACTCGCTGGAGCTCGGCTGCGACTGTCTCGGCGACATCTTCTACCTGGACGCCGTGGTCGCCGACGACTTCTGCCGCCCGCGCACGATCAAGAACGCGATCTGCATCCACGAGGAGGACTACGGCATCCTCTGGAAGCACACCGACGAGTTCACCCACACCTCGGAGGCCCGCCGCCAGCGCCGCCTGGTCGTCTCCTTCTTCACGACCGTCGGCAACTACGACTACGGCTTCTACTTCTACTTCTACCTGGACGGCACGTTCGAGGTGGAGGCCAAGGCGACCGGCATCGTCTTCACCGGCGCCCACGACGGCGGCGACGACCCGTACTCCACCCCGCTCGCGCCCGGCCTCGGAGCGCCCGTGCACCAGCACATGTTCTGCGCCCGCCTCGACATGACCGTGGACGGCGTCGACAACGCGGTCGACGAGATCGACGTCGCACGCGTGCCGATCTCGGAGGGCAACCCGTGGGGGAGCGCGATCGGCCGGACCATCACCCGCCTGTCGTCGGAGTCCTCCGCCGTCCGGGACGCCGACGGCTCGGTGGGCCGGGTCTGGTCCATCAGCAGCGCCTCCCGCCGCAACCGCGTCGGCCGCCCGACCAGCTACGTCCTGCACCCGTCGTCGGAGCCGGTGCTGTTCTCGGCGGACGAGGCGCACCAGCGCCGCCGCGCCGGCTTCGCCGCGCACCACCTGTGGGTGACGCAGTACGAGCCGTCCGAGCTGTGGGCGGCCGGGTACGCGGTGAACCTGCACCCGGGCGGCGCCGGCCTCCCCGCGTACGTCGCGCAGGACCGCCCGCTCGACGGCGAGGACATCGTGGTCTGGCACACCTTCGGCCTCACTCACTTCCCGCGCCTGGAGGACTGGCCGATCATGCCGGTCGACTACGCCGGGTTCACGCTCAAGCCGTACGGGTTCTTCGACCGGAACCCCACCCTGGATCTGCCGCGGTCGGCGTCGGCGTCCTGCCACACGACTGCTGCTTCCGGTGCCGCTGCCTCTGATGCCGCCGCGTCCGGTCCCTGCGGCGCCGATTGCACCTGCGGTCACTGATGATGCTCGACGTGGGCGCACTCGGAGCCTCCACGGTCTCCGCGTGCTGCCTGCTCGGCTCGCCCCGGCCGGTGCGCGTGTGGGTGTCGGCCGGGCTGATGGTGCTCGCGATGGCGGGATGCGTGCTGAGCGCTGCCGTGCCGGGGATCGGGTTGCTGTCCATCCTGCTGTCCCTGGCGTCGGCGGGCTTCGCGCTGCAGCGCCGGGCGGGACGGGTCGCGCCGATGAGCCTGCACCGCGCGCTCGGCGGGGTGACGATGGCGGCGCTGGTAGCGATGTCGCTGGGGATGTCGCGGGGCGGCGCGTCGGCGTCGGCAGCGTCGTCGGCGCATGCGCACGGAGTGTCGCTCGGGGCGATCGCGGTCGCGTTCGTGGCCGGGTATGTCGCGTACAGCGTGTGGTTGCTGGTGACGATGGTGCGTGCGGGTCAGCGGCCGGGTGAAGACCCCGGCCCCGCTGTCGCGCATCGCCGCGGGGCCCGCGGGCTGCTGGAACTCGGCGAGGTCGCCGGGATGGCGGTCGGCGTGCTGCTGATGGCGGTGATGTAGGGCTCAGTCCCCGCCCTGCTCGACCTCCGCGATCGCGACCCGCAACTCCCGCGCCACATCCTCCAGCGGCCGCCCGGACGCCACGGCCATCCCGGCGATGTAGGCCGTGAGCGGCGCCGCCGGCCGCGTCACGCCGTGCGCGGCGTCCCGCGCCAGGTCGAGCAGCGCGGACACGTCGCCCGGCTCCAGGCTCACCCCGAGCCGTCTGGCGGCGGCGCCGGCCCACGCGTCGAGTTCCTGCGGTTCCATCAGAGTCGCTCCTTCAGTCGTTCGAGGTCGTGCTGTTCGTCGATGTCCGCGACCGCGTCGCGGTGGGCGGGGACGATCGGGAGGCCGAGGTGGCCGATCAGCGCGCGGGCAGGTCGCCCGGCCGTGGCGCCGGTCGCGTCGAGCTCCGCGAGCTGGGCGCGGAGAGCGGCGACCGGGACGCGCGCGAGCAACCACTGCACGTTCCCGTCGCCGTCTGCCAGGACGCCCGCGTCGATGGCGTGCAGCGCTGCGATCGTGTTGCGCGGCCGCGCAAGATCGGCTGAGACGATCAGCGTCTCGGAGGCCTCGGCGGGCAGCGCCGCGACGCCCGCCGCGATCCCCGCGCACGGCCCACCCCACCGCGGGTACTCGGACACGGTCACGACCCCGCGCGGCACCGTCTCGTTCGTCGCGGACACCAGGACGACCGTCGCGCAGCCGCTGACGGCCTCCATCGTCCGCTGCAGCAGCGTGCGCCCGCCGACCTCCGCGAGCAGCTTGTCACTGCCGAAGCGCGTCGAGCGCCCGCCGGCGATGACGATGGCGGCAGGCGGCGGGGGAGTGAGGGCCACGACTCCAGCCTGCCACGGTCTCGCGGGCGACACGACCTGTCCGGACATGCCGTTCCCGACCGTTCGGTATCGTTCTGGACATGCTCTATGGACTCACCGGCTGGCACGTGATGATCGTGCTCTCGCTCTGGATCGTGCCGTTCGTGCTGTGGCTGATCGCGCTCGTGCAGATCGCGAAGTCGAAGGCCGCGGCAGGGGCGGTGGTCGCGTGGGTGGTGATCGTGACGCTGATTCCGGTGGTGGGGGCGATTCTGTGGTTCGTGGTCGGGCGGCGGGCGGTCAGGGATGGTTTTTCTGCGGGGGATGAAACGGCCTGACCGGAGCGGGCTCGGCTACTTGAGGGCCCTGGATCGGGATGGGCCTCGATGGGACGGTTGCGAGCGCGGGACTGGCCATTCGCGTGCGCGGACGTGGGATCAGCCGTTCGCGCGCTTGGTCGACAGAAATACTCGAGCTTTCGAGTCCCTCCAGGGGCACTTTTCGGGTGGGGTGAAAATGCTGGTCAGTGGCTCAATTCTTCCATCGGATCACATTGCTGCTCACCGTATTGCCCACAATTTGCCCACACTGACGCCACAAGAACGATCCGCGGGAGCGTGTGAGTGTGATTTCGGTCCCGTCCTGCTCGAGTGGATCGAGGCAATCGAAGGGTCCCAGGGTTCGACCGCGGGCGCGTATTAGCAAGGCAGCACTCCCTGGATGGCATGGTTCGCGATGGTTGCTGCGCCGTGGAGCGGATTAAGGCACCTGCATGGCTATGCAATCAAGCTAAGCACCGTGTCGCGGTTTCGAAGTCGGCAGCCGACGCTAGCTTCAAGTGGTGTCCGAAATCGCGTTGCTTGTTTCTGTCTTCAGCCTTTGCGTTGCGGCCCTGTCTCTGGGTTGGCAGATCGCTCTTTGGCTCCTCGGAGGGCGCCGGGTGAGTATCCAACTGCGTCACGGGGTGCTGGGCGATGGAGGTATCGCAGCCGGCCCGGTGGGGAACGGGAAGGCTAACGACATCTCTTCAATGCGACATCAGGTGTTCGTGGGTCCGGAGGTTGTCGGAGTCGACGTGATCAACGTGGGGCGTCTCCCGCTGACCGTGAGCGAGTACAGCTTGAGGGTGAAGGGCGGTCAATTTAGTTTCGTCCCCCACGGAGAGGTGATCGGTCGCCCGCTGCCATTTCGGCTTGAGCCCGGAGAATCCGAGACCTGGTACGTGGATGCGGCTGATGCTCGAGCGCTCGCTCGAGTGCACCGCGACATGGGCAAGCGGGTCGCGGAAGTCTTCATGGCGGTGAAACTAGGTACTCGCGAGGAGAAGCGAACCAAGCAAACGCTTGCGCTTCTCTGAGCGACGGTGACATTAATGCATCGCGTGGCTCGCTGGTGTGCTGTGAAGGCGCCGGCTTGGGGCGCGGCGCTTAGCCAGTCGGGCGGCGTTCCCCGCGACGGTTCTCGCCTCTACTCGTTCGAGTCGTCTGGCGATGTCTCGGCCGCCAGATTGAGCTGGCCAGCACGAAGCAGGGGAATTGTGAGGTTTGGCTGGCGAAGTCGGCCACTCATGTCCGAGATGATCTCGCGCAAGAAGGGGTATACAGTCATGACCCCAATTCGCTCGGCGAATTCAATAACGACGTCCTCAGCGATGTCCAAATCGTCGTCGTGCCGGAACTGGGTACCCGCGGTCGCCTCGTACCTCGCCTCTCGCACGTCGATAGTGATTGTCATTCGCACTTCAATGGCGTCGCTGTTTCGGCCAGCGAGGACCTGTGTAGTCTGCCGAACGTCATCGTCCTCCATGTCCTCATGGGGTTCAGACAGGACTTCTCCCGAGAATGAAAGGAAACGAACGTCTGCGATGTCGCCATGCTGGAGGAGTTCAGAAATCTCTGTAATGACCAAACTCACGCCGCCGTTCCTGCCGCGACTGGCCGAAAGTTAGCGACGTTGACCGGTTCGCTTCGGAACGTCTTCCAGGTGCTTGTCTGGGGCGGCTCGACGACCCGGAGGCCGCCTGAATGATTCACCCTCAGTGACACCCAGTCCGGCTTTTCGCTGTGGTAGGCCTTGCCCGCGGGGGTGATTTCGATGTCAATTTCGGCACCAACGGCGTGCGCGTAGCGCAGGATCGTTGAGAATCGCGCGTCTGAAGCCAGGTTCTCTAGTTCCGAAACGGCCGACTGTTGCGTCCCCATACGCTTTGCAACTTCTTTTTGCTTGAGGCCGGCCTCTTCCCGGCACGCGACGAGGCCGTTGATGACGTCTTCGTAGATGCGCGCGGACTCACGGGCTTTCTTGGCGACGACCGAGTCGTCTGCGTATCCCAAATCGCGCAGCAGATTGATTCCCATGGATGGCTCCCTGCTATTCGGTCAAATCTATTTTGACCGATACTGGATAATGCTAACGCTACTGCCGTGAGCGGTGTTCCTTCAAGCGCCCTTCTGCGGTGTCCGTCCAGCTGGGGTCCAGCTTGTTTGTCTTCTTAGCGCCGATATATAGCGCCACAAACCGATCGCCGGTCCGCGCGTACAACAGCCGATACCAGCGGTTGTCGTAATTTACCCGCAGTTCCCATACATCGCCTCGAACGGGGCCACACTCGCCCGGCTTGGCCGTACCCTTCTGGACACGCTCCATCGCGCGCTCAAGCTTCCCGACTGCGTAAGAACTTGCCTTGAGTTTGCGTAGTTCCTTCAGAACGTATGCGTCGTCGCGGGCGGAGAGGGCGTAATCCCACTGACTGAGATCAACCTCGTCGTCAGGCAAGTCCCCTCCTTCCGCAGTCGTACGTTATGTTGTCGGCTCATCGATGCTATCCGGATGCACAGACAACGCCAAGAAATCTGCTTCAGCGACGATTGGGACTTCGAGGATTCCGCATTTCGGTCACGGGCTTTGATCGACTCGTCCAAGTGCTCGTACTCCCTGCGGGTGGTCTTGGAGCGGGTCAGCCGCCCCAAAGGCTTCCCCCACTTTCAGATAGCACGCGCTCATTGAGCCGGTCGGCGACGGCCGCTAGATCGTCCTCAAAGAGATCCGCATACGTGTCGAGCGTCATCGCGGCCGACTTGTGCCCAAGCATGCGTTGAAGCGCCTTGACGTTGGCGCCGGCGCTCACGGCAAGGGTGGCGGCGGTGTGTTTGAGGTCGTGCGGGGTCATATGGTTGGATACGGCCGCAAGCACAGACCTCTACCGGATGAAGCCGAGGGCTAAGCCGATTCCGGTTGGGAACCCGGAGGGGCAGCGAGCCGGGCCAGATTCACGAAGGGCACGCATGCTGTCTCCGCAGTGAGCGCCCCCAGCCACCCGATTGGGGTGGCCGGGTCGGCTGCGATTGCCCACACATCCGTCACGTACTCGCTGACGGTCTCCACGCAGTCCATCTTCTCCGCGGGAGTCGGGTTGGAGGACCCTTCTATACCCACGAGTCCGCCTTGCAGTTCTGGGGCCATTTTGCTGGCGTCGATGATGAATACCCGCATCTCACTCACTCCCAAGGTCGATCGTTTTGAGTGCCTTTCCGGCGGGTGATCGAGAGCGAGTGGGAGGCGCGCAGTGCCGGGACCGTGGAGTACCGGGGGAGCGCGCGGAGGAGGATACGCCGCGAAAGCCCGGCACGGAGCACCGGGAGCGAGCTACGATCGGGCGGCGGAAAGGCCCTCAAACCTCGAGAAGGCAGCGCCGCAAGCGGCGTCCTCGCCTGCGCGCTTGTGGTCTCACTCAGGCGTGTCGGAACGTTGCGGATTGGGGGCGCTGCTCGTCAGGGTCGGACCCTCCAGCTAGGGTGACGATCATGGAAAGCGGACTTGTGATTGCGCTCGTCGGCCTTGGCGGGACAGTGTTTGGTGCTCTCATCGGGGCGGTGGCGACCGCCGGCCTTGCAGCCCGCAACACGTGGAAGGTCGAGAGGCGAGCAGCCGTTCGCAGTGCAGCCGACGAGCTACTCACGGCCCTGGGCGCGGTTCGAGAGCTGGCGCGACGCTCGTTGCCGGTGAACTCGATCGAAAGCGCAGACGTCTCAACGGCTATGACTGTTTGGGGTGATGCTGCGCTCAGGAGTGAAGGTCACCTCTCTTCGGATGCGACCCACGTGGGACGCAGTGTTGTCGATGCACTTGCGGAGCACGTTGGCATTGCGGCGCGCGCTCACCGCGACCCGAGGTGGGGCTCTTCTCCGCTTGGCGCCCTCACTGAGGACGGCCGCGACACCGCGATTGCTTATATCGACCATGTCAGCGCCTGGGTCATCCGTAGCAAACAGAAGGGCAGCTGGCTTCCCGCACCCAAGCGTTATCACATGTGGGTCCGCGGGTATGAGCGAATGCGGTCTGAGCCGATGCCCAGCCGCCTGGACTGGCTAACGAGTCGACTTCATAGCGAGCGTTCAGCGAATTAGCCGACCCAGCGCAGGCTACTGTTCGCGGCCGATTTCTGTGCTGATAGCGCCGCTAGCCGCACTCTGACACCCGTCATCGCGCGATGCACGTTTGGGGATCCTTCCGAGCGTCGGCCGCGATTCGGAGTGGAGCAGCTGCCTATGATGTCGCCGTGTCCCGTGACTTCACCGCCGAGGAACAAATACTTCTTCGCTTTCTAACTGCTGGCGAGGGTCCGATAGCGACGCTCGCGCGAGTACAGGTTGACGCAGCCAAGTTCCTTGATTACTGGGGTTTGGGTGATCAAAGCTTCGAGATCGAGCCAGCGCAGGGTGTTCCTCCACTTCCAACCGGAGATGGAATCTACGAGCCCTCAGATAAGTACTTCACCTTGGCGTCAGACGAACAAGGTGGCTTGATGCTGTGGGTCAAATCTGGCTTGATCACTTCGCTTGAGGTCTATTGGTATGGGGACCAGATACCGAGACTGCCCTTGCCCGATGAGGTCGCAGACACGCCAAACCTTCGCTGAGACGCCTCGACTACGCGAGACGGTCGATCAACAGGACATCCGGGGGCTCAGTGCCCGCTCGCGGGGCATGCGTGACGCCTCGAGCCGCCGATTCCCGCAAGGCCCGCCCGCAAATGCGGCCGGTTGTGGTGCCTCAACGCAATTTGCGGAACATGCTTACCGGTCACACCCGCGCATCCTTTAGGCCGCATCATCGAACCGCGCATCGCAACGAGCTCCGGGACCGATAACCGCTCCAGGTCGGGGCACGAAACTTCATGCTCGAGACGTTCACACCGGGCCAGCGAGGGTCGTTCCACTTAAGTGCCTACGTGCATTTGCTTTTCCTTTTAATCCTCCTTCCTCGCCTTGGGTCTCTATATCTGGCCTTACCTGTCTCCCCTTGTTCCTCTCGTGTTGTCTTCCGTAGTCCTTGGTTTCTTTTTCATTCGGGTCTATTCCCTTTCGTTCTCGCCCTCAGCGGATCGGGGTTAAACTGCCAGACTGCATCGAAAGAAACCCGTCGGGGACGTGGTCTTTCAGTAATCTCGGGTAGACCGCCGAATCCCCCAGAACCGGTTGACGGGTGGGACCGCTCGACAATGCGTGGTCGGCAACCGGTGGCTTCCGGTCACCGCTAAGCGTTCTGCTACCGGCGCACAACCCGGATCAGATTCGTGACTACGCCGCTTACCGTCACAGTCGTGTACCTAGCTTCGCCAAGCAACACGCATTCGGAAACTCGCGCAGCGCGTTCGTGAAATAGTTGAACTACTGGGCTGCCTAAAGGCGTGCATCGTGCCGACAGAGCACCCTTTCGCCAACGAGGCCTGTTCGAACCGCAGCAGAATTGGCGACACGCACGGCACCAGGAGTATGTCCAGATGCGGTGCTCGCGTGGGGCAAGATGGAGTGCCCACCCCGGACCAGAAGCCGCACATCCGCAGTGATGAGAACGAGAGAAACTTCGTGAGTATCCAGACCATTGCCCCACACGGCGGCTTCGCCATTGTCCCTCCGGGCAAGGTCCTCGACTACATCGATGGTGTAACGCTCCGGCAGGACACTCCAGAGGAGTATGTCCGTCAGGAGATCCTAAAATCCCTCGTACGCGAGTATGGCTATGACAAAGCAGACATCCGTGTCGAGTTCCCGATCAAGTTCGGCAGCCGTCGCGTTCGCGTCGACATCGTCGTATTCCCCCCAGGGCTGAAGGCCACCGAGCAGACCCAGTCGAGCGCCTGGCTCATTATCGAGTGCAAGAACGACAAAGTGCGGCCGTCGATGAAGAAAGACGGCGTCGAGCAGATGCTCAGCTACATGGCTGCTTGTCCGAACGTTGAGGTCGGCATGTGGACCAATGGCGAGGACATGTCCAGCTATGCATTCGAGGTGGACGCCTCTGGAAAGCGGATCGAGGTAGAGATCCCTGATATCCCGCACAGCGGAGATACCGCCGATGCAGGCACGCCCCGATTCGACCAACTCCGGCCCGCGGCGTCGGACTCGTTGCTGTTCGCATTTCGCCGCGCGCACAGCTACACATCGCAGGCAACCAGGGCATGCAGAAGCCCGAAGCGTTCTGGGAGTTGCTAAAGCTCATCTTCTGCAAGATTCAGGACGAACGCGACTCGGCCTCGCCACAGTTCTATGCCACGCCTAAAGAGCGTCAGAACATGACGGGCCTGATGCGCTGCGCGAGCCGTATAGGGAAGCTCTTCGAGACCGTCGTGAGGCAGTACCCGCAGATCTTCAAACCGACCGAGCAGATCGAGCTCGAACCGAAGGTACTCGCGTACATCGTCACCCAGTTGCAGATGTTCTCGCTCCTCGATTCGGATGTCGACGTCAAGGGCAAGGCGTATGAGGAAGTCGTCGGCTCGAACCTCCGCGGGGATCGCGGTGAGTTCTTCACGCCGCGCAACGTCTGCAACATGATGGTCAACATGCTGGACCCGAGCGATAGGGACCTTATCCTCGACCCCGCGCGTGGCACAGGGGGCTTCCTCATTGCCGCAATGAACCACGTTCTCGCGTCGCTCAAACGAGATGTCCGCGAGTCCGGCCGTAGCCGCCAGCTCCAGGTGAATATTCGCTTCTCTGAGCGCCACGAGTATTGGGGTTGAGCGCGACTTGCTCGTGGACGCGATCGCGTTGTTGAGCGCCACCGGATATTGGGGTTCGGCGCCGTCTTTCTAGGCTCCTTCTGCCGCGTGGCTGATCACACGGCAGAAGGAGTAGTTCGGATGGTACGCAGGATCAAGGCGAAGCTGGTGCTGAGGCTTCGCGCGGAGGGGCTCACGGGTCGGCAGATCGCGGCGCAGGGCATGTCCAGGCACTCGGTGACGGCGGTGCTCGACGCCGCTGACCGGGAGGGCATCGGCTGGGACGACATCGTCGAGCTCGAGGAAGCGGACGTGTATGCGCGGCTGTTCCCAGGGCGTGGTGATTACGAGAGTGTTCACGCGCAGCCGGACTGGGACCGGGTGCATCGGGAGCTCGCCCGGGTCGGGGTGACGTTGAAGCTGCTGCATGGTGAGTACGTCGACGCTTGCCGGAGCAAGGGGGAGACGGCGATGGGGTACGACCGATTCTGCAAGTCGTATCAGCGTCACGTGCTGGTGATCGGCGCGTCGTCGCGGGTTGGACACAAGGCGGGGCAGACGGTCGAGGTCGACTGGTCCGGGAAGACGATGCAGCTGACCGATCCGGTCACCGGGCAGCAGACGAGGGTGTACTTGTTCGTCGCGACGCTGCCGTTCTCGAGGTATTCGTTCGTCGAGCCGGCCCTGGATATGAAGCAGGACACCTGGTTGCGCGCGAACGCGGCGATGTTCGACTGGTTCGGGGGCAGCGTCCCGCGGATCGTCCCTGACAACCTGAAGACGGGAGTGATCAAGCACCCCGCTGAGGGCGAGGTCGTGCTCAACGACGCGTATCGGGAGCTCGCCGCGCACTACTCCGCGGCGGTGCTGCCGGGCCGGCTCGCGAAGCCGAAAGACAAGGCGAGCGTCGAGGGCACCGTCGGGAACGTCGCCACCTCGGTGATCGCGACGCTGCGCAACAGGGCTTTCGCGACGCTGTCGGAACTGCGCGTCGCGATCCATGAGCGGGTCACCGCTTACAACGCCGAGCCGTTCCAGAAGCGCGCCGGATCGAGGCTTTCCGTGTTCGAGGCGGAGGAGAAGCCGCTGCTGAGGCCGCTGCCGGCGGTTCCGTTCGAGATCTCCCAGTGGCGCTATGGACGCAAGGTCCAGAAGAACGGGCACGTGGTGTTCGAGCGGAACTTCTACTCCGTCCCCTACGAGCACATCGGCCGGTCCGTCGACCTGCGGATCACGGACAGCACCCTGGAGGTGTTCGCCGGGGACCAGCGGCTCACCAGTCACCTCCTCGCCCCCGCGGGGGTGATCAACGAGTACCGGACGCATGACAGCGACCTGCCCGACGGGCCCCGCTACCAGCAGATGGACCCTCAACGGGCGCGGGAATGGGCGGCGAGGATCGGGGAGAACACCACCACGATCGTGAACCGCATCTTCGAGTCCGTGCCCGTCGATGAGCAGGGCCTGGACGCTGCGCTGGCAGTGCTGCGGATGACGAGACGCTACTCCGCGGCACGGGTCGAGGCGGCGGCCGGCATCGCGCTGCAGTCGCGGGTGAGGTCGCCGCGGTATGCGCATCTGCGACCGATCCTGGAGTCGAACCAGGAGCAGACCGGCAGGCGACAGCCAAGGTTCGAACCGAGTGCTTGGGAGGAACCGGCCGGGTATGTCCGCGGCGCCGACTACTACGCGGGAGGCACCCGATGAGCCGGCTCGATGCGGAGACGAAGCGGAAGCTGCGGGAGATGGGCGTCCCCGCCCTGATCGACGCGTTCGACGTCCAGGACGACACCCTCACCATGGGGTTGGTGTTCGAAGAGCGCATCAAGCTCGCCGTCGACGACGCCCACGCCGCGTTCACCCACTCGAAGGTCGAGGGGCTGATCCGGCGGGCGGGGCTGCGATACCCGAACGCGGACCTGCGCCGCGTCGATCTGCTCGAACAGCGCGGCCTGGACCGGGGTGTGATCGCGCAGCTCGGGACCTGTCAGTTCATCACCCGGCACATGAACGTCGTGTTCCAAGGCTTCACCGGCTCCGGGAAGTCCTACCTCGGGTCCGCGTTGGCGAAACAGGCGTGTCAGCACCGCTACCGGGCGCACTACATCCGCATGCCCGACCTCGAAGAGACCTGGGCCGCCGCGAAAGACCGCCCCGCGGGCAGGGAGAAGTGGCTGCGGAAGTACTCCACGTTCACGCTGCTGGTGATCGACGAGTGGTTGCTCGACCCGCCCACCGACGACGTCCGGTCCATGCTGCTCGAGCTCCTCGAGAGGCGTTACGACGCGACCTCGACGGTGTTCTGCACCCAATACGCGAAGAAGGACTGGCACCAGCGCCTCGGCGGCGGGGTCCATGCCGACGCGATCATGGACCGCATCGTCCACAACACCCTCTGGATCGAGACCGGCGACGTCAACATGCGCGAGCAGACCGCCGCCGCGGCCGGCTGAAACCGGGCCGGTGAGCGTCGCGCCCGCGGGGGTGGCGCTCACCGGCAATACCAGTGGCCCCGAGAGTGAATATCGACTGGCGCTCAACCGCAATAATCAGTGGCGCTCACGACTCCAAATACTCACCAGGACGAGACGCTTCGGGACCGCAAAAAGTTCTTCCTCGAAAACAAGCTCGTAGGCCTGGACTTCAACCCGAATCTCGTGCGCGCGACCAAGATGAACATGGTCATGAACAACGACGGCTCCGGGGGACTCTTCCAGGCGAACTCACTCGACAACCCGACCCGATGGACCGAAGACCTGCGGCACCGTGACCTCATCGGGTCGGTAGACGTCATCCTCACGAACCCACCCTTCGGGTCGAAGATTCCCATCGATGAGCCCGCGATCCTCGAACAGTTCGATCTCGGCCACCAATGGGATTATGACGAGGAGCAGGACGTCTGGGTGAAGACCACAAAGACGACCTCACGGCCGCCGGAGATCCTGTTCATCGAGCGTTGCATCCAACTCTTGAAGCCCGGCACGGGACGGGCCGCCCTTGTGCTCCCGGACGGCATCCTCGGAAGTCCCGGGCTCGGTTTCGTGCGGCAGTGGATCCTGACGTACGCCACTGTGCTCGCATCGGTCGACTTGCACGCGGACACCTTCCAGCCGGGCACCAGCGTTCAGACGTCTGTGCTCGTCCTACAGCGCAAGTCTGAACAACAGGTTCGAGATGAAATTGCGGCCGGTCGGATCAAGGATTACGACATCTTCATGGCCATCTGCGACCACATTGGCCACGACAAGCGTGGAAACGCAGTCTTCATGCGCGACGAACAGGGCTACGAGATCGTACGGGAGACCGAGGACGCAGTCACGACCGCGGCGGACGGCGACGATGGTGAGCAGAAGCACCTTGCCAAAGAGAGAGTGGTCGACGACAACACGCAGGCGATCGCTGAGGAGTTCCGGGCATGGCTCAAAACCCTCTGAGGCAGGATCTAGCGGCCCAGCCTGACAGCGGTGATGTCGCGCCTCCGGTCCTGTGGGCTCTAGTGGACTCCCGGGTTCTCACTCGTGGTGACCGCCGACTCGAGGCATCCACGTTCCTGACCGATGGGTATGGACTCCGTCAGGGGTTGGAGGTCGTGCCGTCGACCCGGCCGATGTCCCAAATGGCAGACGTGTGGCAGCCGTTGCGACTCAAGGGTTTTCAGGTCGACCCCGGGAAGGGACTCCCGTTCCTGTCGGCAGGGCAGGTCTTTGAGAGCCAGCCCCGCGTGCGAAAGTGGCTCGCCGCCGCGATGGTCCCGCGTTCCGAGACTCGCTACCTGCAACCTGACTGGATCATGATGTCCTGCTCTGGCGAGGTGGGACGAGTGACCGCGGTCTACGATGAGCACCTCAACAAGGTGATCACCCACGACTTGCTACGCATCGTGCCTCGTGACCCTGCCGACTACGGCTGGCTCTATGCCTACATGAAGACGCCGACCTTCTTCGCCATTGCTCGAAGCTCCCAGTACGGTCACATGATCAAGCACCTGGAGCCAGATCATGTCCTCCGAATGCCCGTCGCGATGCCCGACGTCGAGATTCGAAGTCGGATCGGGCGCGACGCGGAACACGCACTCCGCATGCGACGGTCGGCCCGGAAGCTTCAGGCACAGGCCGATGAGATCTACGCCGCAACGATCAACCCAAGTGGCGTACCGGTCGATGACTCGGTCTCCTCCACGGTGCGCGCATCGAGCCTCGTCGCGGGGCGTCGCCGGCTGGAGGGGCAGTTCCACCGGGCCGATGTGCTGAAAGTCGAGGAGCTGGTCAGGGCCGCAAGCAAAACCGTGCAGCCGTTGTACGAGGTGGTGAAATCCGTGACTATGTCGAATCGCTTCAAGCGCTATTTCGGCGACAACGGTACGACCTATCGCTCTGCGAGCGAACTGTTCGATGTGAACCCGGCCGTTACGAAGCGGATCCATGCTGGATTACTGGAAAATGCCGATACCTACATGCTTCGCCCAGGCGAGATGATCATGGCCCGGTCAGGACAAACCTATGGACTCCTTGGCAGAACGATGGTCCTCAACGAGAACCACGAGGGAAGCTTCGGGAGCGAAGACTTGATTCGCATCGTCCCCGACGAGTCAAAGGCGCGAACCGGCTACCTCCACACCGTTCTCAACCACGTTCAGTATGGGCGGCCTCGAGTGGTGAGATTCGCGTCCGGTACCTCCGTGCCGCATCTGGACCCGCCGGACATTCGCGAAGTACTGATTCCGCGTTTCGACTCTGCGCGGGAGGACGAAATTGCCGACCTCAGCGAGGAAGCCACTCGGCTCGCAGCGGAAGCCGACCGACTGGAGACTGCAGCTGTGAAGGCTGCGGACGATGCCATAGCTGCCCTTACGGGGCGACACGGATCGCTGCACTTAGTGGGCAACGACAAGTGAGAGCCCGTCCGGACCTTCGCGATGGGTCAGTGCCCATTGCCCGCTTGGTCTCGGAATGACAGGATTCACCGATGGGCATCTTTGACTCCATTTCCCGCGCATTCGGCGGCCTAAGCTCGCTGTCCGATGCGGAGCTCGAAGAGAAGCGCGAGGCGCTTCGGCTGCGTTATGTGGCCAGCCGAGATGTCGACGAGGCGACAGAGCTCTACAACGAGTTGTACCGCTACGACGATGAGATGACGCGTCGCGCGAATGAGGCCTGCGCCCGCGACAATCCGGACGCAACCACCAGGTACCGCGAGCACGGCTTCCGAACGACAATTCGCGTAGCTACATTTCACAACCGGCGGCGTTCGACTGATGCAGTAACGTTAGAGATGCCCTGATACATCAAGAATTCTAGCTTTCAACAGGGCGGAATTTGCCCACAATTTGCCCACAATCGAGTGAGTTCCTATGTGATCGCAGTCATCCCAATGGGGTCGAAAAGCGCGGAATTCCGCGGTTTTTGGCGTCACGCAGACGGTGCTTAAAAGGTGGTCGCAGTTCTCGAGTCCCTCCAGTGTTTTGACGCACGGGAAATGCGTGCGCGATCCTCCTGCGTCTGGCGCGAGGCGCCCTTTACGCTCGCGCGTTGACTGCTTAGTCGATGGCAGGCTGGACGCATGCGGCGCGAGATCACGAGCCTCGACTTCGAGACCACGGGGATCGTCCTCGATCCGGTCACTCAAGTCGAGTTGACCATCCCCGCGTTCAGCAATGCTGACTCGACCGTTGTCCGCGAGGCGAAGCGGGGCTCGGGGGAGTTGCGCCGCGTCAGGTTCTTTCCGGATCACGGCCATCGCTGGCCCCTCTGGGACTCGTCCGTTGGGTACACCGCCGGCCCCGAGGATTTCGGCCTGAGCGGCGAACTCACTCAGGCCCTTCGCCACTGGTGCGACGAGTGGGAGCTTGCGGTCGGCGCGGGAGAGCCGTGGAAGGATCCAGTCGCGCAGCGGGCGTGGGAGGAGCGTGGCGACCTGCTCGCTCTGCGGCTTGCAGAGGAGGTCTGGGACTTCGCGATCGTTCACGCGGAGCACCGCGACTAGGTGATGTCCGGGATGACGGGCAATGCTGTCACTTCGAGTGGTCAGCAGACGTTGCGATCGGACGGGAATGATGCGATCAGCTTTTCTCGCCAACCCCTCCTACTTTTAGCGCGAACGATATATCGTTAACTATCGTTACCGACTCACCGAGGAGGAACATCATGAGCGGAACATTCGCCGGCGGCGGAGGCTGGGGCAACATGAGCCCGGACGGCCTTTTTCAGGCCTTCGATCAGCTGCGGTCGCAGTTCGAGAAGAAGGTGAACACGCGGATGGGGCGCGGTGACGTGCGCTCCGCCGTGCTCGCGCTGCTCGCCGAGAAGCCCATGCACGGGTATCAGATCATCCGGGAGATCGAGGAGCGCAGCGGCGGGAGCTGGAAACCGTCGGCCGGGTCCGTCTACCCGACCCTTCAGTTGCTCGCGGATGAGGGGCTCATCACGGCTGAGGAGTCCAACGGGCGCAAGACCTACGCGCTCACCGAGGAGGGCCGCGCGGCCGCCGAGGAGGCCGGGCCGGCGCCGTGGGCTCCCGACCAGAAGAGCGAGAGCACCGGGACGCCGTGGGGTCCGGGGAACTGGAGCGGCGGGCACAATCCGTTCGACTCCGAGCTGGCCAAGGCGGGGGTCTCGCTCGCGCAGGCGGCCGCTCAGGTGCGGCGCACGGGCACGCCCGAGCAGATCAAGGAGGCCGCGGCGGTCCTCGACGAGGCGCGGCGGAAGCTGTACTCGATCCTCGCCCAGGACGCCCAGGACTGAGCGGGTGGCGGCGCCCGACGCGGCCGGATCAGGCGCGACGACGACACCAGGCACGGACAGCAGGACACCGGCGGCAGCGGGCTCGAGGAAGACTCGGGCCCGCTACCGCCGCATCCTGCGCTTCGCCGCGGCCAACCTCATCCACATCTGGTGGTACGACCTCTTCCTGCCGCGCATCGGGCTCTGGCGCCTCAGCGAACGCGGGCGCACCAAACGGCTGACCGCGTTCGCCCGGCGCTTCCACGACCTCGCGGTCGAGCTCGGCGGGCTGATGATCAAGGTCGGGCAGTTCCTCTCCTCCCGGCTCGACATCCTGCCTCCCGAGATCACCAAGGAGCTCGAAGGGCTGCAGGACGAGGTCCCGGCCGTCCCGTTCGACGCGATCCGACGGTTGGCCGAAGAAGAGCTCGGGATGCCGCTGGACCGCGTGTTCGACAGCATCGACCCCGTTCCGGTCGCGGCGGCCTCCCTCGGGCAGGCGCACCGGGCGCGGCTCGCCGCGCAGGACCGTGAGGACACCGGGCTGGACACGGTCGTCGTGAAGGTCCAGCGGCCGGGGATCGACGCGATCGTCGACGTCGACCTGGCGGCGCTGCGGCGGGTGGGCGGCTGGCTGAAGCGGGTCCGCGTGGTCGCAGACCGGGTGGACATGCCGGCGCTGGTGGAGGAGTTCGCGGCGACCAGCCTGGAGGAGATCGACTACCTCCACGAGGCCAGGAGCGCGGCACGGTTCGCGGAGGACTTCGCCCACGACCCGCGCGTGGCGGTGCCGGAGGTCGTCTGGGAGCGGACCACGCGGCGCGTTCTCACGCTCGAAGACGTGACGGCGGTCAAGATCACCGACGTGGTCGCGCTGCGGGCGGCGGGAATCGACCCGGCGCACGTGGCGCCGGTGTTCGCCTCCGTCATGTTCGACCAGCTGTTCACGAACGGGTTCTTCCACGCCGACCCGCACCCGGGCAACATCTTCGTCACGCCGCGCGTGGCGCAGCCCGGCGACGGGATGGACGCGACCACGGCGCACCCGTGGAAGCTCACGTTCATCGACTTCGGGATGATGGGGGAGGTCCCCGACAGCACGCGCCGCGGCCTCCGCAAACTCCTCATCGCGGCGGCGGCCCGCGACGGCAAAGGGCTCGTCGACGCGATGCGCGAGGTCGGCGTGCTGCTGCCCACCTCCGACACCAGCGAGCTGGAACGGGCCATGACGCAGCTGTTCGCGCGCTTCGGCGGGATGGGCTTCGCCGAGCTGAAGGAGGTCGACCAGCGGGAGTTCCGCGAGTTCGCCACCCAGTTCGGCGACGTGATCCGGTCGCTGCCGTTCCAGCTGCCGGAGCACTTTCTGCTCATCATCCGTGCGATGTCGCTGACCTCCGGGGTGAGCAGCGCGCTCGACCCGGCCTTCAACCTGTGGGACTCGATCGAGCCCTACGCGACGCAGCTGCTGCGCGACGAGAGCGGCAACCTGGTGCGGGATGCCCTCACCGAGGCCAGGTCCATCGCGGGCGTGGCGGTGCGGCTGCCGAAGCGTCTCGACAATGTCATCAACCGCATCGAAGAGGGCAACCTGTCGGTCAAGACCCCGGCGCTCGACCAGCGGATCAGCCGGCTCGAACGCGTCACCCGGCGGCTGATCGCCGCGGTGCTGTTCAGCGGGTTCCTCGTCGCGGGCGCGGTGCTGCTGCCGACCGTGCAGGCGTTCGGGATCGTGCTGATGAGCGTGTCGGCGCTGCCGCTAATCTACGTGCTGATCGGCGGCCGCCGGCGATAGCGGCCCAGCGGCCGACGGTCGGCCGGCGGAGTCAGGCGCCGGTCACCCAGTGCCGCGTCACCGCCTGCACGTGCGCGCCGTCCAAGTCCGCCAGCTTCACGCCGACGAACCGCTGCGCGGCCTCCGACGTCTGCACCCGGGCGGCCGGCTGCGGAACGCTCAGCGTCTCGACGATCACCTCGGCCACGCCGTCCGGCGTCTGCGCGGCGGACGGGTCGAAGGCGGCGGCGGTGCGCGCCAGGTAGGCGTTCAGCGCGCCCTCGTACGGCGTCCCGGCCACGGCCGGCGCCTCCTGCGCGCGCACGTTCGCGACGAACTCGGTCGTCACGGCGCCGGGCTCGATGACGCTGACACTCACGCCGACGGTCGCGGCGACCGGGGTCAGCGACTCCATGAAGCCCTCGACGGCGAACTTCGCCGCGCAGTACGCCTCGTTGAACGGCTGGCCCACGACCCCGCCGACGCTCGACACGGTGACGATCCGGCCGCCGCTCTCGCGCAGCAGCGGCAGCGCCGCCTTGGTGACCGCGACGACGCCGAAGAAGTTGACCTCCATCACGGCCCGCACGGCCTCGACGGACTCCAGCTCGACGGTGCCGAGGTGCCCGGCGCCCGCGTTGTTGAGCAGGGCGTCGAGGCGGCCGTAGGTCGCGCGGATGTGCTCGAAACAGGCCGCGATGGACGCCGGCGACGTCACATCCAGCGGCTGGAGGTCGAGCGTGACCCCCGCGGCCGAGGCCGCCTCCTGCAGCGCGGAGGCCTTGCCGAGGTCGCGCATGGTGGCCACCACGGTGAACCCGTGGCGGGCGGCGGCGACCGCGGTCGCCAGGCCGATACCGGAGGACGTTCCGGTGACGAGAAGAATCGATTCGGTCACGGTGTCATCCTGCCACCCCATCCGGCTTGACACTGAGTGCCGAATCATTCATTCTGTCCAGGCTGCCAACGCCGGTATGCACTTGCACTTGTCACGATGGAGTGTCATGAAGTCGGTTCGCCGTCCTCTCGTCGCGGTGTCCGCCGCACTGGTCCTGGTCGTCCTCCAGGCCGTCCTCGACCCGACCGGACTGCTCGCCCTCGTCGGCTGGTCCGGGGCTCTCCCGTCGACCGCGGGCGTGTGGTCGTACGCTCCGTACGCCGTCTTCCTCCCCGTCCTGCTCGGCATGACCTGGTGGACGGCGCTGCGGGCGGGGGAGCGGTACTGGACGCTCGTGGCCGGGATCGTCCTGGCGGTGCTGCTCGCGCAGGCGGCGGCGTGCCTGGTCATGACGGGGAACCCCGCGGTCAGCGCGTGGGCGGCGGGCTACGTGACGGCGAAGGCGGTCCCGGCTGCGCTGATCGTCGCGGCCGTCGCCCGCTGGTTCGGCGGCCCGACCCGGCGGGTGGTGCACCGCTGCGGGCCGCCGTGGATCCCCGCGGCACTGTTCGCCGCCGCGGCTCCGCTGCTCGCGGGAGTCTGGTGGACCAGCGCCGCCTACGCCCCCGGCGTCCCGGTGGCGCGGCCGGACCGCGGGCCGCTGTCGGTGATCGTCGCGGTGCTGCTGATCGCTCTCGCCACCGCGCTGATCCTGAACCCGCTGCGGCGTCGCGTCCCCGGCGTGCTCGGCGGCTGGCTCGCGGCGCTGGTCGCGGGCGGTCTGGTCGGCGTCGTGCAGGCGATCGTCGCGTTCGCCGTCGACGGCGGGCTCGACGGGGACCTCTGGCCCGGGATGGCGGCCTACGTGGCCATCGCCGACGGGCTGTCGTTCGGCGCGTGCCTGGGCTGGGTCGTCGGGGTCGGCGCGCTCGTCGTGGAACGCATCCCCGCCGCCGGGCGCGTGCGGGTGGCGCAGGCGGCGGCTGCGGCGATCGTCGCGATCGCGGTGGCGGTCGCGGTCGTGGTGCCCTCCGGGACCTCGGCGTCGGCGTCCGCCGCCGGAGCGGGCGAGGCGCCCGCCGGGTTCCTCCGCGCCTCCGGGAGGGTCATCACCGACGGCCGCGGCGACCAGGTGCTGCTGCGCGGGGTCAACGTGAACCAGCTCGTCGACTTCTACCAGCCGACGAAAGGCGTCGCGACAACGCGCCCGCTGACCGAGGCCGACTTCGCCGGGATCGCGGCGCAGGGCTTCAACGTGGTGCGGCTCAACCTGTCCTGGTCGACGCTCGAACCGCAGCGCGGGACGCTGTCGGGCTCGTACCTGTCGACGATCAAGCAGGCCGTCGGCTGGGCGGGCGAGCACGGCCTCTACATCGTCCTCGACATGCACCAGGACGGCTGGTGGAAGGGCGCGACGACCTCCGGAACGGACTGCCGGCCCGGCACCGACCCGATGTGGGGCTACGACGGCGCCCCGGCCTGGGCGACGACCACCGACGGAGCGCCGCGCTGCCAGTTCACCGGCCGCGACATCTCCCCGGCAGGCGACCGCGCGTTCCAGAACTTCTACTTCGACACCTCCGGGGTGCAGTCCGCGCTCGTGGCGACGTGGGGGAAGCTCGCCGCGGAGTTCCGGGACGACCCGACGGTGGCCGGCTACGACCTCCTCAACGAGCCGGGCTTCGGCGAGACGGCGCCGGTCACGACGTCGTACCTGCTCGGCCGGTTCTACGACCGGGCGATCGGGGCGATCCGCGCGGCCGGGTCGCAGCAGCTCGTCGTGGTGGAGCCGAGCATCCTCTGGTCCGGGCTCGGCTTCGACAGCGGGCCGACGCCGGGCTTCACGACCGACCGGAACATCGTCTTCTCACCGCACCTCTACGCCGAGTCGATCACGATGGACCGCTCGCTCGGCCTCCCGCCGATCGTCGGCATCGACCGGCAGTTCACGCTCGCGCAGCGGGTCGCCGACGAGTACGGTGCGCCGCTGTGGTCGGGGGAGTACGGCTACTGGGGCGACACCGCCGACGTGGACGCCCGGCTCGCCCGCTACGCGCAGGCCGAGGACGCGGCCCGGCTCGGCGGCGCCTACTGGGTGTGGAAGCAGGCCTGCGGCGACCCGCAGAACGGGACCGGCCCGACCGGGAACGGCCTGATGGTGCAGGACTGCGCGACCGGAGGCGACGCCCCGCCGCGCGATGACCTCCTCGGCGTCCTCGGCCGGGCCTATCCGCGCTCGGCGCCGGGGACCGTCACCATGCTCACCGCGAAAGGCGCCGACCTGCTCCTGACCGGCCAAGCGACGCAGCTGAGCTGCGGGCTGGAGGTGTGGGTGCCGGGAGCGGCCGAGCCGCACGTGCACTCGACCGGGCTCACGAAGGTGCAGGCGGTCGCGGCTCCGGGCGGCTGGCTGGTGCGCGGGTGCGCCGCGGGGCGGTACACGCTCAATACGAACAGCTGAGGCGGCGCGGCCGGCGCCCAGGCCTCAGTGCTCCGGCAGCGTCACGCGGGAACCGTCGCGGGTGAACCCGCGGGTCGCCTCGTCGTAGGTCGTGTGCGAGCGCTTCGGCGACGAGTCGGCGGGCGGCGGGACCTCGGTGTGCTCCAGGGCGCGGAGCACGAGGGTCTCGACGAGGTGGGACGCCGTGGTGTGGCGGTGGAGGGCGATCCGCACGAGCGCCGCGTACTCCGGCTCGTTCAGATGCAGCTTGAGGGGGATCCCTCCTGGCACGGCGCCGGGGCCGAGGACGGTCGGGCCGGTTGCGGTCGGGCCGGTGGCATTGGCTTCGCTCATGACCGGATTGTGCATCCAGCGGGACCGTCTTGGCTATTCCCGGGATTTTGTCCCCCGGGACTCCCCGCGCCATGTCTTGCCGCGCTCACGGCGACTGGTGCATCATGCCGCCACGGGGGGAGCCGGAAGGTCATCCCTGAGCGTCGCAACCCGAGTCCGGGTGAGCGGCGGCGACCAGAGAGGTGCCGGAGATGACCGAGACTCGAGCGACCGTCGACATGCTCGTCATCGACGCGGCGACGGTCCACGCCCGGGAGCTGACGAGTTAGCCCGGCAGCGCGGGCGACGGCAGGGGTCACGTCATGGGCGACGCGAACGACAGCTTCGTCGCGGTCTTCCTGTACCCCGACGAGTCGGTCGAGAGCTTCAGCAGGCGCCTCCCGATCGTCGGCGCCCGGCCTCCCGCGGTGATCCGTGCGGCGGCGGCGTTCGAGGGGGCGGCGGCGGTCGACGTCTTCCGGCTGGCCGACGCCAGCGCGTGGCCGGAGGCGGCGGCCTACCTCTACGAGGGGACCGTGCCGGGGACCGTGTGGAGGACGGCGACGGCGTCGAGCAGGTGACCACGCCGGACGACTGAAGCGGACGACTGAGGCCGCGCGCCGGCGGCGCCGCCCGGTCAGCGCGGCGTGTACTCGTACACGACCGCCGACCAGTGGTTCTCCAGCTCGTCCCAGGCCGAGTCGTCCATGTAGGCCAGCCGGAACTGCAGGTTGAGCACCGGCCCGAGCACCTCCAGCACGTCGGGCCGGAACGGCAGCTCCGGCGGCAGCCCGATCCCGAAGCTGTGGATGACGCTGTCGTCGGCGGCGCGCAGCCAGACGCCCCAGCCGCGGTCGAGCGGCATCGCGACGACCCGGAAGACGTGCGCGGGGTCGTAGTCGGCGGGGAGCGCGTCCGGGAGGTCCGTCATGCGACCAAACTACACACCCGCGCGGCCACCGCGACCCGTCACCGCGTCACCCCGTGGCGCTCGGGGCTCAGCTCCAGCTGCTCCGGGACGGCCTCCGGCGACCGGTCGCGGCGCACCTCCGCGACCCCGGCGCAGAACGCGCACACGGCGGCCGCCAGCAGCACGATCAGGCCGTCCACCAGCCGGAGCGTGTCCAGGGCGGCCCCCGGTGTCGTCGCGAGGGCCGCCAGGGCGATCAGCGCGACCGCCCCCGCGAACCTGGCGAGCTCCCGCATCCGCCCGTCCCCGCGTCCTGCGCCGGCCTACATCGCGGCCGCGAACTCACGGATGAAGAGCGTCTGGGTCACGATCATCCGCTCGATCTCGTCCGGGTCGACCGACTCGTCGGAGGCGTGGATGCGCGACTGCTTGGTGTCCTCGGCTCCCCACAGCAGGATCGCAGCGTCGGGCGCGACCTTCTTGAGGGAGGCGACCAGCGGGATGGACGCGCCGCTGCCGATGGACTCGACCTCGCGCCCGTACGCCTCCCGCATGGCGTCCATCGCGGCCGGGATCGCGGGGTGGCTCTCGTCCACCCGGAACGCGTGCCCGACCTTCACCTTCTCCACCTCGACCACGCAGTTCCAGGGCCGCTGCGACCGCAGGTGCGCCATCAGCGCCTCCAGCTGGGCGTCGCCGTCCGAGCCGGGGATGATGCGCATCGACAGCTTCGCGGTCACCGACGGCAGCAGCACGTTCGACGCCTCCGCGGTGTTCGGGAGGTCCATCCCGAGCACGGTCACGGACGGCTTCATCCAGATCCGGTCGGCCAAAGAGCCGGTGCCCAGGAAGTCGACACCGGGGAGGATGGCCGAACCTTCCCGGTACACCGGCTCGTCCATCGCCGCCCCGTCCCAGTGCCCGGAGTCGACGCCGGGGATCACCGTGTCGCCGTTCTCGTCGTGCAGTGTGTCGAGGATGCGGATCATGGCCGTCATCGCGTCCGGCGCCGCCCCGCCGAACTCGCCGGAGTGCACCGGGTTGGCGAGCGTGCGCACGGTGACGGTGCAGGCGACGTCGCCGCGCAGCGCCACCGTGAGGCCGGGCCGGCCGACCTCCTGGCCGCCGATGTCGGCGATGACCGCTGCGTCGCAGGCGAACAGGTCGGGGTTGGCCTCCACGAACGCCTCCAGGTGCGAGATGGTCTCCTCCTCGCCCTCCGACAGCAGGATGACCCGGCACGGGCGGTCGGCGCCCAGCAGCTTCAGCGTCGCGTAGTTGGCGACGAGGCCGGACTTGTCGTCGGCGGCGCCGCGGCCGTAGATCCGGCCGTTCTCCTTGCGCGTGGGCTCCCACGGCGGGGTCGACCAGCCCTGGCTCTCCGGCGCGGGCTGCACGTCGTAGTGCGCGTACAGCAGGACGGTCGGGGCGCCCTCCGGCCCGGGGAGGTCCGCGTAGACGCAGGGGTAGCCGCCCGGCACGTCCAGCAGGCGGACCCCCTCCGCGCCGGCCGACGCGAACAGGTCGACCACGGCCTGGCCCATGCGGTGCACGGGCTCCGGGTCGAAGCCGGGGAAGGCGACGGACGGGATGCGCACGAGGGCGTCGAGCCGTTCGAGCACGTCGGGCATCAGCGCCTTCGCGGCGCCGGCCACCTCGGTTGCGGTGTCGGTCATGATGGAGTTCCTCCGGATGCGACGCGGTACGGCGGACGCCGGTCAGTGGACGACGAGCTGGATGAGCAGGCCGGACGCCACCACGGCGACCCACGAGACCAGCATCGGTATGGTGAAGGAGTGCCAGATCGGCACCTGCGTGAGTTTCGTGGACCCGGTCCTGTCGGTCTCGACGGACGCGATCTGCGAACCGTTGGCCGGGAACAGCCAGACGCCGATCAGAGACGGCCACATCGCGGTGATGACCCCGGGCGCGAGGCCCGCGCTCAGTGCGATCGGGATGAGGGTGTTGGTGGTGGCCGACTGACTGGTGGTCAGGCCGCAGACGATGAACAGGGCGACGGCCAGCAGCAGCGGGTTCGCCTTGATGAGCTCACCCAGCGGCTTGATGATGGTCTCCTCGTTGGCGGAGATGAAGGTGTCGGCCATCCAGGCGATCCCGAACAGCGCGACCGCCGCCACGTAGCCGGCGCGCAGCAGCGGCTGCTCGACCACCAGCGACGGCTTGACCCGCCGCACCAGGATGATGACCAGCGCGACGGTGAACATCACCATCTCGATCACGGTCGCCATCGGGATCGGCTGCGGCTTGCCCTCCGCGTCCGGGAACGCCGGGCGCAGCGACGGGAACAGGCCGAGCAGCACCACGAGGAGGGTGCCCACGACGAAGATGTACGCGGCGGTTGCTCCTCCCGGCGGGACCGGGTGCTCGATGGCGGACGCCTCCTCCTTGGAGAGCCGGCCGGCGCCGCGCGGCGGCTTGGTGGCGACGGCGGTGGGCGCCGCGCCCTGCTCGCCGGCGCCGGCGTCGCCGGCGTCGCCGGCGGTCGCCGTCGCGGGCGCCGCGCGGCCGACCTGCTGCTCGTAGCGGCGCTCCAGCGCGGCGGGGACCTCGACCGTCCCGTCCTCCACCCGCTTGAGGAACACCGGGTCGCTGAGCAGCTCCTTGCCGACCCGCTGCTGCACGAACGAGGTCACGATGCAGGCGACGATCGCCGAGGGGATGGTGATGGCCAGCACCTGGGGGAGGCCGAAGCCCTTTGACTCCATCAGCACCAGGTAGGCGGCCATCGCCGCGGACACCGGGCTCGCCGTGATCCCGAGGCCCGAAGTGACAGTGGAGGCCGCGAGCGCCCGCTCCGGCCGCTGGCCGTTGCGGTACGCCGTCTCGTAGATGACCGGGATCAGCGCGAAGAAGATGTTCGAGGTGCCGGACGGCACGGTGAAGACGAACGCGACCAGCGGCGCCACATAGGTGAGGCGTCTCGGGTTGCGCTGGATGATCTTCGACGCGATGGACACCAGGTAGTCGATGCCGCCCGCGGCCTGCATCGCGCTGGACGCCGTGATGACGGCGATGATGATGAAGAAGGCGTCGATCGGCGGCGAACCGGGCGGCAGCCGGAAGACGAAGACGAGGACCGCGGTCCCGACGACCCCCCAGAGGCCGAGACCGATCCCACCGGTCCTGACCCCCAGCACGATCGCGCCGATGACGACGCAGCCCTGGATGATGACCAAGGCGATTTCCATGATCGACCTCCCCGCGTGGTCTGTGCTCGGCCACAGGATGCATCACCGGTTCCGAGTTGGGCAGGGGGCAAACCCTTCGAATTGTCTCCGATTCCGAAGTTTTCGAAACGCGCGAAAACAGGTGTAGCCAGAGGCATCCGCGCGGAGTTAGATTCCCGTCGCCGGTAAGAGGGCCGGCACTGGAGGGGAGGATGCGAAATGAGCAACTTCTGGAGTTACGTCTGGCTGTTCTTCTGGTGCTTCGCGTTCGTCGCCTACCTGTTCGCGCTGTTCGCGATCATCGGCGACCTGTTCCGTGATCACACGCTCAACGGGTGGTGGAAGGCCGTGTGGATCATCTTCCTGATCTTCGTGCCGTTCCTCACCGCGCTGATCTATCTGATCGCACGCGGACGCGGGATGGCGGAGCGCAACATGAAGGAGGCCGTCGACACGCAGGCCGCGGTGGACGCCCACATCCGCGAGGTCACCTCGACCGCCAGCCCGGCCGACGAGATCGCCAAGGCCCAGGCGCTCCTGGACGCGGGGGCGATCTCCCCGGAGGAGTTCGCCCACCTGAAGGCGCGCGCACTCGCCTGACCACCCGGGCGACTCGTCGCCCGTCCACCGGCTCCGGGTGCCGCAGCGGTTCAACCCCGATGCGCAGCGGCACCCGCTGCAGGGGCGCCGCGCGCCGGCGCGTCACGGGGCGCCGGCGCCGGGGCCGATCGGGAACGGGAGCCGGCGGGAGCGGGATCCAGCGGGAGGGGAGGGACCGGCATGACCGCAACACCCGGCACCAAGCGCATGACGGTGCTGCAGGCGACCTACATCGGCGTCGGGTCGATGGTGGGCGCGGGGATCTTCGCGCTCCTCGGCGCCGCGGGGGCGGTCGCCGGCGCCGCCGTCTGGCTCTCGTTCCTGATCGCGGGGATCATCGCCCTGCTGCAGGGCTACTCGTTCGCGAAGCTCGGCGCGAAGTACCCGTCCGGCGGCGGCATCCTCACCTTCCTCTCGAAGGGCTACGGGGAGGGCCACGTCGCCGGGATCGGTGCTTGGCTGTTCTTCACGGCGGGATCGATCGTGGTCGCGATGATCGCGTCGTCGTTCGGCAGCTATGCAAGCTCCGTCGTCGCGCACGACGACCCCACCTGGGCGAAGGTCCTCGGCGTGCTGCTCATCCTGGTGATGAGCGGGCTCAACACCATCGGCTCGGCGGCGGTCGCGCGCGTGCAGTCGGTGATCGTGAGCGTCGTGCTCGTCATCCTCGTGCTGTTCGCGGTCGTGACGATCGCCACCTGGAACCCGGCGCTCCTCGCACCCTCCGGTTACCCGGGCTGGACGCACATCATCTCGAGCGTGGCGCTGACCTTCTTCGCGTTCCTCGGCTTCGGCGTCATCACCTTCACGGCGAAGGACCTCCCGAACCCGGCCCGGCAGCTCCCGCGGGCCATCTACTTCGCGCTGCTGATCGCCACCACGGTGTACGTCGCCGTGTCGCTCGGCGTCTTCGGGACGCTGACAGCGGACGAGGTGGTGAAGTACGGGTCGACGGCGCTCGCCGAGGCGGCCAAGCCGGTGCTCGGCCAGGCGGGCTACGTGCTGATGGTGGTGACGGCGCTGTTCTCGACCACCGGAGCGGTGAACGCGGGGCTGTACCCGTCGATCGGGATGACCCAGCACCTCGCGAGCGTCGGCCAGTTCCCGCCGTTCTTCGGCCGCAAGTGGGGGCCGTTCCCGGCCGGCCTGGTCGTGATGGCTGTGCTGGCGATCCTGCTGGTCTCCTTCTTCAACCTCAACGCGATCGCCTCGATCGGCAGCGCGGTCGCCCTGCTGGTCTTCTCGGCGGTCAGCATCGGCCACCTGCGCATCCGCCGCCAGACCGGCGGCAACATCGTCATCCTGTGGATCGGGCTGCTGGCGACGCTCGGGACGTTCGTGATCTTCAGCACCACGACGCTGGTGAACGAGCCGAAGACGGCGTTCGCGCTGCTGGCGATCCTGGTGCTCGCCGTGGTGATCGACTTCGGGTGGAAGGCGGCCGCGCGGGGGAGGCGGGCGCGGGCGGTGTGACCGCCGTGCCGCGCGGAGACAGGAAGACACGGCTGGTTCTCCTTCCGAAGGGCGTTCGGAAGGAGGCCGCGGGGCGCGGCGCCCGGAATCTCCTGCGGAAGTGGCGTCAGCTTGCCGCCCGCTCCGCTGAGTCGAGGATGGCGTCGACGCCCATGCGGAAGATGTCCTCGTCGCGCAGGTCGCGGAGCTCCGCCGCGACCGAGGCGATGTGGGAGTGGGTGAGCGGGTCGACCAGGAGCGGGCCCTCGAACCAGGCGTTGGTCACGCGGGTGTCGTCGCTCGCCGCCGACGGAGTGGTGCGCCCGCGGGCGATTCCGGCCGCCTCCGACAGGACGTAGGACGCGAACAGGGCATAGTGGCGGACCAGGTCCGAGCCGCTGAGGCCCGCCTCCGCGAACGCCGCCAGGATGTACTCGATCGTCGCCAGCTCCGCCGGGCCGTTCGTGGTGAGGACGGTCGCCTCCAGGGCGATCGCCGGGTACTGCACGAAGGTGTTCAGGGTCGCGCGCGACAGGGCGCGGAGGCGGTCGTCCCACGCGCCGGGGGCGTCCGCCAGCTGTGCGAGCGCCACCGCCTGCACCTCGTCCAGCAGGGCCTTCATCAGGTCGTCCTTGCCACGGAAGTGCCGATAGACGGCGGTCGGGTCGACGCCCAGCGCCGTTCCGAGCGCGCGGATGGAGATCGAGGTGTTGCGCGGGCTCGCGGCGATCTCCAGTCCGGCCTTCACGATCGTCGCACGATCGAGGCGCTTGGAGTGGTCGTGCGTCAACGCTTCAGTCACGCGTCCACCCTAGCCCATGCCAACAGCAATGTCAGCAGTGTTGACATTGGCGTTGAACGTCTTCTAGCATCGGCTCGATCCACTCGATGACGAAGGGAACCGGCGCGATGGCCGACGCAACAGCGAACGTGGTAGACCTGATCCTGACCGGAGGTCAGATCTTCACCGGGACGGGGCAGCCGCTGACCGGCCACGCCGTGCTGATCCGCGACGGGCGGATCCTCGGGATCGTGACCCAGGAGTCCGTCGGGACCCACCGCGGCCCGGCGACCGAGGTGGTCGACCTGGGGGGCGCGCTGCTCAGCCCGGGCTTCCAGGACGCGCACATCCACCCCGTCGGCGGCGGCGTCGAGCTCTTGCAGTGCTCGCTGGCCGACTCGGCCGACGCGGCCGACGCCCTGCGCCGGGTGGCCGAGTACGCGGCCGAGCATCCCGCGACGGATGACGCGAGCGCCTGGATCCTCGGCGGCGGCTGGTCGATGGACCACTTCCCGGGCGGCGCCCCCGCGCGCGGCCTCCTCGACGCGGTCGTGGGCGACCGGCCGGTGCTCGTCGCCAGCCGCGACCACCACAGCCTGTGGGCCAGCACCGCCGCGATCCGGCTCGCCGGGCTCGACGCGAGCACGCCCGACCCGGTGGACGGCCGCATCGAGCGGGAGGCCGACGGCTACCCGGCAGGCACGTTCCACGAGGGCGCGGGCGACCTGTTCGACGCGGTCAAGCCGGACATCGACGCCGACCTCGCCTACGCCGGACTGCTGCGCGCCCAGAGCGAGCTGCTGAAGCTCGGCGTCACCGGCTGGCAGGACGCCATGATCGGCGTCGTCGCCTCGATGCCCGCCAACCTCCCCGCCTACCGCCGCGCACTGGAGGAGGACACCCTCATCGCGCACGTCCGCGGCGCGCAGTGGTGGCTGCGCGACACCGGCGCGGAGCAGATCGACGCGATCGTGCGGCGCCGCGACGAGTTCGAGGCTCTGGACGACGACCGCTTCTCGCTCGGCACGGTCAAGATCATGGTCGACGGCGTCGCCGAGAACTTCACGGCGGCGATGAAGTCGCCCTACCTGGACGCGCACGGCCATGAGACCGCCAACTCCGGGCTGTCGTTCATCGACCCGGAGCGGCTGGCCGAGTACGTCACGGAGCTCGACCGGCTCGGCTTCCAGGTGCACTTCCACGCGCTCGGCGACCGCGCGGTGCAGGAGGCCCTGGACGCGGTCGAGGCCGCCCGCGACGCCAACGGCGAGAGCGACGGCCGGCACCACCTCGCCCACCTCCAGGTGGTGTCGGAGGAGGACGCGACCCGCTTCCCGCAGCTGGGCGCCGTCGCCAACCTGCAGGCGCTCTGGGCCTGCCACGAGACCCAGCTCGACGAGCTGACGCTGCCGTTCCTCCAGGACGGCCTGGAAGCCCGGCAGTACCCGTTCGGCGACCTCGACCGGGCCGGCGCCCGGCTGGCCGCCGGCAGCGACTGGCCGGTGTCGAGCGCGGACCCGATCGCGGCCATCCACATCGCCGTCAACCGGGTCTCCCCGGGATCGGCCGACGCCCCGCTCGGGGGAGAGCGGCAACGGCTCGACCTCGCCACCGCGTTCGCCGCCTACACCTCGGGCTCAGCGTACGTGAACCACCGCGACCACGACACCGGCACCATCGCCCCCGGCTACCGCGCCGACCTGGTCGTGATCGAGCCGAACCCGTTCGCGGTGCCGGCCGACCGCATCCACGAGAGCACGGTCGTCTCCACCTGGGTCGGCGGCGTGCCCGTCTACGTCCGCGATCAGCCGGACACCGCGATCGCCGCCGCCGCCACCGCCTCCGTCTGACCCGACCCCCACCCCCACCTGCACAGGAGGATCACGCAATGCCTCGACACCGCACCCGACACCGTCTCGTCCTCGCGACGGCGGCCGTCCTCGCCACCGGGCTCGCGCTCGCCGCGTGCTCGCCCGCCGGCTCCGGCGCCTCATCGTCCGGCGCCCACCCGGCCTACCGGCTCACCGCGCAGACCCCGGCCCCCTCGGGCGACATCGACTCGTTCACCTGGGTCTCGTACGCGGAGCCGTACTCGCTCGACTACGCTTACGCGTTCGACTACTCCGACAACCAGGTGCTCTCCAACGTCTGCGAGTCGATGCTGCGCCTGAACCCGGACTACACGATCTCCGCAGGGCTCGCCGAGTCGTACAGCAACCCGACACCGACGACCTGGGTGTACGAGATGCGGCCGGGCGTCACCTTCCACGACGGCACCCCGATGACCGCCGCAGACGCGGTCGCGTCGATGCGCCGCCACCTCGACCCCGCGGTGGGATCGTCGTGGTTCTCCGTGTACCAGAATGTCGCGTCGATCGACCAGACCGGCCCGATGGAGGTCACGGTCACCCTGACCAAGCCGGACTCGCAGTTCAACCTCGGCATCAGCGGCGCCGCCGGCGTCGTGGAGTCCGCCGCGACGCTCGCCGCGAAGGGCAAGAACTACGGCAACTCGACCGGGCTGGTCAACTGCACAGGGCCGTTCGAGCTCACCTCGTGGAAGTCGGGCGAGTCGGTGACCCTGACCCGCTACGACAAGTACTGGGATACGAAGCTGAAGGCCAAGGCCGGCAAGGTCACCATCCTCTTCATGACCGACCCGAATGCGCGCGTGAACGCGCTGACCTCCGGCCAGGTCGACGGCGGCTGGATGGTGCCGACCGAGGCCATCCAGAAGCTGAACTCGACCAGCGCGGGGAAGCTCTACTTCGGCCTCAACACCGCGGTCGGCAGCCTGATCGTCGGCAACCTGAAGGGCGCGCTCGGCGACCTGAACGTCCGCAAGGCGCTGCTGATGGCGATGGACCGGCAGGGGATCGTGGACGCCGCGGTGAAGGGCTACGGCTCGGTGACCAGCGCGCTGACCACCGAGTCGGTGTGGGGCGAGGCCTCCGATGCGACCAGGAAGGCCGCGTTCTCCGGTCTCGACTCCTACACGTACGACGTCGCGGCGGCGAAGAAGCTGGTCGAGAAGGCCGGGGCCACCGGCAAGACGATCACCATCCGCACCGCTCCGATGGGCGCCGACTTCAGTGTCGTCGCTCAGGCCACGGCCGCGGCCGCGGAGTCGATCGGGCTGAAGGCGAAGATCCAGACGATGACGCCCGACTCGTACACGACGCTGTTCTCCGACCCGACGGCGCGCCAGGGCGTCGACCTGTTCTACACCTCCTGGTACCTCTCCACCCCGGACCCGCTGGAGATGTACGGCGTGCTGCGCACCGGCCAGTTCAGCAACTACGGCAACTGGTCCGACCCGCAGTTCGACGCGCTCGTCGACCAGGCGGTCGCCATCGCCGACCCGAAGGCGCGCGCCGAGAAGTCGGTCGAGCTCCAGAAGATCGCGAACCAGCAGCTCCCGTGGCTGCCGCTCTTCCAGGGCCCGATGACGGTGTTCGTCGGCAAGAAGATCACCGGGGTGGCGCCGTCCGTGGCGTTCCTCTACTACCCGTGGGCGGCCACGCTTGGCGCACGGTAGGGCGGCCGCGCGGCGGGTCGCGGGCAAGCTCGGCTCGCTCCTGCTGACGCTGTTCCTCGCCTCGCTCCTGGTCTTCTTCTCCCGGTTCCTGGTGCCGGGGAACCCGTTGAGCTTCCTCCTCCGGGGGCGCAAGCCGTCCCCGGAGGCGGTGGCCCAGGTCACCGCCGAGTTCGGCCTGAACCTGCCGCCCTGGCAGCAGTACCTCAACTGGCTCGGCGGGATGCTGCACGGCGACTTCGGCCGCTCGCTGCAGTACCGGCAGTCGGTCGCCACGGTCATTGGCGACCGGCTGCCGGTGACCCTCGGGCTCGTGGTGATGGCGGGGCTGATGATCACCGTCGTCGGCCTCGTCGCCGGCACGGTCGCCGCGCTCAACCGCGGCAGGATCGCCGACCGGGCGACCCTGACCCTGCTGACCGTGCTGGGGGCCATCCCGTCGTTCGTCGGGTCCATCGTGCTGATCGCGGTCTTCGCCGTGCAGCTCGGCTGGTTCCCCGCGTTCGGCTCGGGGACCGGCTTCCTGGACATGGCCTACCACCTGGTGCTCCCGTCGATCGCGCTGGCGATCGTCTTCGTGGTTCTGATCGGAAAGGTGACGCGCATGTCGATGGTCGAGCAGCTCGGCCGCGAGCACGTGGAGGTCGCGACCAGTCGCGGCCTGAAGCGCGCCACGGTCGTCCGCCGCCACGTCTTCCGCAATGCGGTCGGGCCGATCCTGACGGTCAGCGGCATGCTGGTCGCCGGGCTGCTGGTGGCGACCTCCATCGTGGAGTCGGCGTTCGGCATCTCGGGCATGGGATCGCTGCTGGTGCAGTCGGTCGACCGGCTCGACTTCCCGGTCGTCCAGGCGATCGTGCTGTTCGTGGTCACCGCGTTCATCGTGGTGAACGCGATCGTGGACCTCCTGGAGCCGGTCATCGACCCGCGCGCGGCGGCCGGGGAGGCCGGACGATGAGCGCGCCCACCCCGACCCTCGCGCTGAAGGTGATGCGCTCGACCGTGCGGAAGCCGGCGCGGCTCGGCTTCACGGTGTCGCTCGTCGTGCTCGCGGTGATCGCGCTCGCGGCGGTCTTCGCCCCGTTCATCGCGCCCTACGATCCCGACCACGTCGACTTCTCCGCCGTCTACGCGAACCCGAGCCCCGCGCACTGGCTCGGCGCCGACGCCCTCGGCCGGGACACCCTCAGCCGGATGATCTTCGGCGCTCGCACGGCGCTGCTCGGCCCGCTGCTGGTCGTCATCGCCTCCACGCTGCTCGGCATCGTCCTCGGGCTCGTCGCCGGCTGGCGGGGAGGCTGGCTCGACGCCACGCTCGCCCGCGTCTTCGACGTGCTGTTCGCGTTCCCGTCGCTGCTGATCGCGATCATGGCGGTCGCGCTGTTCGGCAAAGGACTCGTGGCGCCGGTGATCGCGATGAGCATCGCGTACTCGCCGTTCGTGGCGCGGCTGACCCGCCAGCTGGTCGCGACCGAGCGGACCCGGCCGTACGTCTCGGCGTACCGGGTGCAGGGGTTCGCCGGATCGTGGATCGCCGTCCGACGGGTGCTGCCCAACGTCGCGCCGACCGTCGGCGCGCAGTCCACGCTGAACTTCGGCTACGTGCTCGCCGAGCTCGCGGGCCTCTCGTTCCTCGGCCTCGGCGTGCAGGCGCCCACGGCCGACTGGGGCGCGATGATCAACGAGGCCCAGGCCGGGGTCGCCGGCGGGTACTTCCTGCCCGCGATCGTGCCCGCCGTGGCCGTGGTGATCGTGGTCGTCGCCGTGAACGTGATCGGCGAGGAGCTCTCGGACCGGATCGGTGGAAGGAACCTCCCATGACCCTGCTCGAGATCTCCGGGCTGACCCTCGACCTGCCACCCGCCGCGAAGGGCGCGACGGGCCGGCGGCTGCTCGACGGTATCGACCTCGCGGTCGCCCACGGGGAAACCGTCGGGCTGGTGGGGGAGTCGGGCTCCGGCAAATCCCTCACCTCGCGCACCGTGCTCGGCCTCCTGCCCGAGCGGGCGGAGACCACCGGCTCGGTGCGGCTCGACGGCACGGACGTGCTGACCGCGAGCCGCCCGGAGCTGCGGAGGCTGCGCCTCACGACCGCCGCGATGGTCTTCCAGGACCCGCGCGCCGGGATCAACCCGATGCGCACGATCGGCGACCACCTCACCGAAGCCCTGCGGCTCGGTGAGGGACGCCCGGCCGCCGAGGCCCGGGCCCGCGCCGTCGAGCTGCTGGAGGCGGTGCACCTGCCGCATCCCGAGCAGCACCTGCGGCAGTACCCGCACGAGTTCTCCGGCGGGATGCTGCAGCGCGTGATGATCGCCGGCGCCCTCGCCGGCTCGCCGAAGCTGCTGGTCTGCGACGAGCCGACCACGGCACTGGACGTGACGACGCAGGCGCAGATCCTCGACGTCCTCGCCGAGCAGCGCGACCGGAGAGCGATGGGGATGCTGTTCATCACCCACGACCTGACCCTCGCCGCCGCCTTCTGCGACCGCGTCTACGTGATGCGCGAGGGGAAGGTCGTCGAGCAGGGCACGGCCTCCCGCGTGCTCCACCAGCCGGTGAACCCGTACACGCAGCGGCTGGTCGCGGCGACGCCCACCATCGAGGTGACCGGGGACGAGCCGCGCGAGCGCGCGGCGGACGGCCGGGCGCCCGTGCTCGACGTGCACGACCTGGCGAAGACCTACCAGGTGCGCGGCCGCGGTCCCGTGCGCGCCGTGACGGGAGCCTCCATCGCGATCCCGGCCGGCGAGGCGCTGGGCGTCGTGGGGGAGTCCGGGTCGGGCAAGTCGACGCTGGCCCGGATGATCGTCGGCCTCGAGCAGTCCGACTCCGGGACGGTCGAGATCGACGGCGTCGCCCAGGCCGGGCGGCCGCGCACACGCGCCGACCGGCTGCAGCACGCGCGCCGGGTGCAGATGGTGTTCCAGGACCCGTACCTCTCGCTCGACCCGCGGATGACCGCGGGCCGTGCGGTCGAGGACGCGCTGCGCCTGCACCACCCGGGCCTCGGCACGGCGGGCGCCCGCGCGCAGGTGCTCGAACTCCTCGGCCAGGTCGGCCTCGTGGAGGCGCACGCCCAGGCGCTGCCGCGCACGCTGTCCGGCGGCCAGCGGCAGCGCGTCGCGATCGCCCGGGCGCTCGCGATCGAGCCGGCGCTGCTCGTCATGGACGAGGCCACCAGCGCCCTCGACGTCTCGGTGCAGGCGCAGGTGCTCGACCTGGTCGCCGACCTCCGGCGCGAACGCGGGCTGACCGTGCTGTTCATCAGCCACAACCTGGGCGTCGTACGCACGGTCTGCGAGCGGACGGTGGTGATGCGCTCGGGCGAGATCGTCGAGGCCGGCGCGACCGTCGACCTGCTCTCCGACCCGCATCACGAGTACACCCGCCTGCTGCTCGACTCGGTGCCGCGGGCGGAGCCCGACCCGGTCGCCTGAGCGGCCGCACCTTCTCTATCCATCCCTTCGACAGGAGCTCCATGCCCCACACGACCGTCTTCGAACGGCACGCCCCCTCCGCCTCCGCCATCGCACACCTCCTGGAGGGCAGCGAGCACGGCTCGTTCTGGATCGCCGACGCCCCGAGCGCCCGGCGCCCCGCCGTCGAGGAGCCGCTCCGCGCCGACCTCGCGGTCGTGGGCGGCGGCTACCTCGGCCTCTGGGCCGCGCTGCTCGCCAAGCGGGAGCACCCCGGGCGGCGGGTGGTGCTGCTGGAGGCCGAGCGGATCGGCTGGGCGGCCTCCGGGCGCAACGGCGGCTTCTGCGAGGCCAGCCTCACGCACGGCGAGGTCAACGGCCGCGGCCGGTTCCCGAAGGAGTTCGACCGCCTCCAGCAGCTCGGCCGGGAGAACCTCGACGCCATCGAGACCACGCTCACCGAGCTGCACGTGGACGCCGACTTCGAGCGCACCGGGCTGCTGAACGTCGCGGTCGAGCCGCACCAGGTGGCCTGGGCGGAGGAGGCGGCGGCCGACGGCGACGGCGCGTTCCTCGACGCCGAGGCCGTGCGCGCCGAGGTGGACTCGCCGACCTACCTCGCCGGCGTCTGGAACCGCCGCGACGCCGCCCTCGTGCACCCGGCCAAGCTGGCCCGCGGGCTCGCGGACGCGTGCGAGGCGCTCGGCGTCGAGTTCTACGAGGGCTCGCCGGTGGGCGGCGTGCTGACCGACGGCTCCGGCCCGGTGCGCCTGCCGGTCAACGGCACGGTCGTGACGGCCGACCGCGTCGTGCTGGCGACCAACGTGTTCCCGTCGCTGCTGAAGCGCAACCGGCTGATGACCGTCCCGGTCTACGACTACGTGCTGATGACCGAGCCGCTGAGCGACGCCCAGCTGGCGGACATCGGCTGGAGCAACCGCCAGGGCCTCAGCGACATGGCCAACCAGTTCCACTACTACCGGCTCTCGAAGGACAACCGGCTGCTGTTCGGCGGCTACGACGCCGTCTACCACTACGGCCGCCGAGTGGAGCCGGGCTACGAGGAGCGCCGCGCGACCTTCGAGCGGCTGGCCGGGCACCTGCTGACGACCTTCCCGCAGCTGGAAGGGATCCGGGCGACGCACCGCTGGGCCGGCGCGATCGACACCTGCAGCCGGTTCTGCGCGTTCTACGGCACCGCGCGCAAGGGCCGGGTCGCCTACGCGAGCGGCTTCACCGGGCTCGGCGTCGGCAGCACCCGGTTCGCCGCGCGCGTGCTGCTCGACCTCCTGGGCGGCACGCCGACCGAGCTGACCGAGCTGCGGATGGTGCGCAGCAAGCCGACCCCGTTCCCGCCGGAGCCGCTGGCCAGCACCGGGATCAACCTGAGCCGGTGGGCGCTGAACCGGGCCGACCACAACGAAGGACGCCGCAACGTCCTCCAGAAGACCCTCGACGCGGTCGGGCTCGGCTTCGACTCGTAGCGCGAGCCGACACCGGACCCGTAGTGTCTTCCTGAGGGCTTTCTGCCCCGATCACCCAGGGCCACGACCCCGTCACTGTAGGAATAAGGAGCAACATGAGCTACGCCGTGACCAATCCCGCCACGGGCGAGACGGTCAAGACCTTCGACACCATCACCGACGCCGGCCTCGAGGCCGCGATCGCGTCGGCCGACAACGCGTACCGCACCTGGTCGAAGACGACCACGGTGGAGGAGCGCGCGGCCCTGGTGCGCCGCGTCGGGGAGCTGCACGTGGAGCGCCGGCAGGAGCTGGCCGACATCATCGTGCGCGAGATGGGCAAGCCGGTGGAGCAGGCGCTCGGCGAGGTCGACTTCGCCGGGGCGATCTACGAGTACTACGCCGACAACGCGTCGGAGTTCCTGAAGGACGAGCCGATCCAGCTGCTCGACGGCACCGGCTCGGCGGTCGTCCGCCGCTCGGCGCTGGGCGTGCTGCTCGGTGTCATGCCGTGGAACTTCCCGTACTACCAGGTCGCCCGCTTCGCCGGCCCGAACCTGATCATCGGCAACACCATCCTGCTCAAGCACGCCGAGCAGTGCCCGGAGTCGGCCGCCGCGATCGAGCGGATCTTCCTGGACGCGGGCTTCCCGGAGGGCGCGTACGTCAACATCTACGCCTCGCACGACCAGATCGAGAAGGTCATCGCCGACCCGCGCGTGCAGGGCGTCTCGCTGACCGGCTCGGAGCGCGCGGGCGCCGCGGTCGCCGAGATCGCCGGCCGCAACCTCAAGAAGGTCGTGCTGGAGCTGGGCGGGTCCGACCCGTTCATCCTGCTCTCGACCGACGACCTGGACGCCACCGTGCAGAACGCCGTCGACGCCCGCCTCGACAACAGCGGCCAGTCCTGCAACGCGGCCAAGCGCTTCGTGGTCGCGGACGAGCTGTACGACTCGTTCCTGGAGAAGTTCACCGCCAAGCTCGCCGAGGTGGAGGCCACCGACCCGACCAGCGCGTCCTCGGCTCTCGGCCCGCTCTCGTCGCTGAAGGCGGCGGAGGGCCTGGACGAGCAGGTCAAGCGCGCCGTCGCCAACGGCGCGACCCTGGTGCGCGGCGGCGGCCGCAACGGCGCGTTCTTCGAGACGACGGTGCTGACCGACGTGACCCCGGACAACCCGGCCTCCAAGGAGGAGTTCTTCGGACCCGTCGCGCAGGTGTTCCGCGCGAAGGACGAGGCGGACGCCGTGCGCATCGCGAACGACACCCCGTTCGGGCTCGGCTCCTACCTCTACACGACCGACGAGGAGCAGGCCCTCCGGGTCGCCGACCAGATCGAGGCCGGCATGGTCTTCGTGAACGTCGTGCTCGCCGACGGCGCGGAGCTGCCCTTCGGCGGCGTGAAGCGCTCCGGCTCGGGCCGCGAGCTCGGCCGCTTCGGCGCCGACGAGTTCGTGAACAAGAAGCTCATCCGCATCGGCGGCTGATCCTCTCGCTGTCAGGACGGCCGGTCGCCTTCGGGCGGCCGGCCGTCTGCGTCCGGCCGACGGTAGACCGCGCGGTCTTGACACTTCCTCACGATCGGCGGGACGCTGTCCCCGTGCAAGAGCTGCCGATCGTCTACTGCCGCGGGTATGCCGGCCCGACCAGCCAGATCGACTCCACGGTCAACGATCCCTTCTACGGCTTCAATGAGGGCGCCACCCACACCCGGGTCAACGGCGACGGCGACCCGATGTTCTACCAGTTCGAGGGGCCGCTGCTGCGGCTGCTGGGGGAGCGCGCCTACCAGGTGCTGGTGCGCGGCAGCCAGAAGGAGCTGCTGGCGACGGCCGCCGACGGCTCGCTGCCGCAGAAGTCCATCTGGATCCACCGCTTCTACGACGAGGCCGCCACCACCTACGCCGCTCCGGCGCCGCGCTCGGGCAACCTCTTCGACCGGGCGATCACCTGGACGGAGGACCTGGTCCGCGAGCACGCCCAGGCGCAGGGCTTCGACATCGAGCAGGCGGCGCGCGAGCTCTACGACCTCGTGCTGATGGTGCGCGAGAAGACCGGCGCTCCGAAGGTGTTCCTGGTCGCCCACTCGATGGGCGGCCTGGTCGCGCGCTGCATGATGCAGAAGGTGTGCGAGGAGGACGGCCGCATCCCGGCGAAGGAGCTCGTCGCCAAGTTCTGCACCTACGCGACGCCGCACGGCGGGATCGTGTTCACCGGCGCCCTGCTCAACTGGCTCATGGAGACGTTCGGCCCTGCCGGTTCGGACATCTTCTCGCCGCCGAAGATGTACGGCTACCTGACGCCGGGCAAGAAATTCGGCGACAGGCCGATCGGGGTGGCGTGGGACCCGCGCGTCATCCCGCCCTCGGTGTTCGACGTGGACGACGTGTTCTGCATCATCGGCACCGACCAGAACGACTTCACCCTGGCGAAGCTCGGCGTCGGGCCGCGCAGCGACGGGCTGGTGCTCATCGAGAACGCCTACGTGAAGGGCGCGCACCGGGCGTTCGTCTACAAGTCGCACTCGGGGCCGTACGGCGAGGTCAACTCCGAGGAGGGCTACCAGAACCTGTCGCGCTTCCTGTTCGGGCACTGGTCCGTTCAGGTGGAGCTGAGCAACCTGCCGCCGGCGTCGGTCGTGGCCGCGCAACCGGACGTCGCCTGGCAGGCCGACCTCCAGCTCGCGATCCGCGGGCTGTCGGTGCTCATCACGGAGCAGAAGGCGGTGCACTACAACCCGGTGCAGCTGAACTCCGAGATCGCGCAGCACGCGCCGGGCTCGCCGGGCGAGGACTCGGTGGACGCGCCGATCCCGCTGGTGGGGACGTTCCTGTTCTCCAAGGAACCGCCCGCCGACCTCCCGCCGACGCAGGTGACTCCGGGGGTGGGGGATGCGCCTTCACCCGCGGTGGCGGCGCCAACCGCTGCGTCCGCTCCCGCCTCCGCGCCCGCTCCCGCCCGCGAGGGCTGGTGGCACCGGTTCGTGGACTCCGTCGGCGGCGAGCACGAGCAGGCGGCCCCGGTGGACGTCCCGCTGGAGAACCCGCTCGACCCGACGATCCCGGCGGTCGCGGCGCAGGCGGTCTCGGCGGTCGCGGACGACCTCGCCGCGGGTGCGGGCGCCGATGCGGGCGCGGCTCCAGCCGGCGGTGCTGCGAGCGACTACGCGCGGCTCAGCCAGGACCTCTCCCGCTACGCCCTGACGCTGCGCGTCTACCAGGTCATCACCCGGAACGGCGTCTTCGACTTCTCCAGCAACCTGGAGCAGGTCGGCGACTGGCAGGACGTGCTCATCGTCGACATCGGCCGCTCCGCCGACGGCCGGTTCGGCGCGTGGACGGGCTGGAACAGCGCCGTCCCGGGTGCGATCAACCAGCTCGGCCAGATGGCGGACGCGCTCGCGCTCACCCCGGACCCGCAGGACCCGAACGTCATCCGCGCCGTCCTGGACCTCCCGCCGGCGGCGCGCGCCCTCCCGGTCTTCGGCCCGGCGGCGCAACTCGCGTTCACGATCGTCAACCGGGACGCGAAAGGCTAGGCCGTCCGCCGAGCCGCTGATACGGTCGGCGGCATGACCACCGCAGCAGCCCCGGGCGTCGAGGACCGCGATCATCCGCACCATCACCACGGCTGGTGGTGGAAGACCCTCCTCGCCGGTTTCGGGCTGTGGATCATCACGATCGTCGTCACCGCGGTCACCGGGAACACCAACCTCGTCCCGACGCTCATCCTGCTGGGCAGCTTCCTGGTGCCGTTCTGCGTCGTGCTGTTCGCGATCGAGCGGGTGACCGGGTCGATCAGCACGCTGCAGCTCATCCTCGCGTTCTTCGTCGGCGGCATCTTCGGCGTGCTCGGCGCCTCCCTGCTGGAGGCCGACCTCCACCAGAGCTTCTGGGTCTACGGCCTGGTCGGGCTGATCGAGGAGTTCGTCAAGGTGGCTCTGCTGGTGATCTTCGGCTGGCGGACCGTCCCGAAGACCGCCAAGCAGGGTGCGCTGCTGGGCGCGACGATCGGCGCGGGCTTCGCGGCGTTCGAGTCGGCGGGCTACGCCTTCAACGCGGCCATCACCGCCCGCGGCATCGACCTGGTCTCGCTGTTGCAGACCGAGCTGGTGCGCGCCATCCTCGCGCCCGTCGGTCATGTGTTGTGGACGGCGATCCTCGGCGCGGTGATCTTCGGTGCGGCCGGCGGCGGCCGGCGGTTCCGGTGGTCGTGGTGGATCCTGCTGACCTACGCGTGCGTGTCGCTGCTGCACGCGGCGTGGGATTCGGCGGCCGACGTCGCGTCGTTCTTCGCCGTGCTGTTCAACGCGGAGGCGGTGCGGGAGCTGCAGGCCGGGTCGCTCCAGCAGAGCACGGCGAACCAGGTGGAGGCGGTCGCGACGGTCCTCTACATCGTCGGGCTGGCGGTCGTGTCGGCGGCGGGGATCGTCACGCTGTGGCTGGTGCTGCGGCACTACCGCCGCGCGAAGGCGGCGGCCGCCCCGGTGGCTGCCGCTGGCGCGGGTGAGGCGGGTCCGGGCGCGATCGAGTAGGCGGCGCGGCGCAGTCGCCGGTGCCGTGGAGTAGCCGGCGCGGCGTGCGCTACGCGTGTCCGGCCATGAGGTCCTCCGGCTTCGCTTTCGGCAGCGGCGGAGTCAGGTCGACCCTGCTGTCGGCGAGGCGCTCGGCCTGCTTCCTGGCGCGCTCCCGCGCCGCCTCGTCGACCTTGTCGGCCCTGCGCAGCGCCTCGTCGACCGCCTTCACGGCGCGCTTGTACGCCTTCTTGGCCTTCTTCTCCAGCTTCTTCCTCTTGCCCATGCCCCGACCGTCCCACCGGATCGCCGGAACCTCAACCGCTTCCCACGCGCCGCACAGCAGGCGGTGGCCGCGCTCTCCGCGTCGCGCCGGTCAGGCGTGGTGGTCGGGCGCCGAGATCGGTCCGGGCCGGTCGGCGTACGTCCGCCCGGTGACCACGAGCCGGAGGATGGCCGGCGCCACGTCGTAGCGCTCGGAGAGCTCGGTGAGCGAGGTGCCGGCGGCGAACGCCTCGCGGATGCCGCGGACCTCGTCGTCGCCGAGCCGGCGCCGGTGGGCTTCGGCGATCGGGCCGCCGTGCCCGGCGTGGCTGCTGCCGCGCACGATGAGGCTGACGCGCTGCTGGCTGGTGCCGAACCGGCGGGCGATCTCCGTCTGCGACACTCCGGCGCTGTGCAGGCGGCGCATCTGGACGACCTCGTCGTCCTCGCCGGTCGCCTCCGCCACCCCGGTCGTCGCACCGCGCACGACCGAGGCGATCGTCCAGTGCGAGACGCCGAAGCTCTCGGCGATCGCGTGGCGGTCCTCCCCGCCGGCGAGCCGCGCGCGGATCTGCGCCACCTGCTCGACGGTCAGCGGCCGGGCGCGCGTCGCCGCCGTGCTGGTGAGCGGTCCGCCGACGTCGGCGAAGGCGCGGCCGGACGCGATGTTGGACACCATCTGGTGCGAGATCCCGTAGCGCGCCGACACCTCCGCGCGCGGCGTCCCCGCCGCGACCGCCTCCCGGATGGCGACGACCTCGGCGCTGGTCACCTTGCGCGCCTTGCCGGGGATGATCGGGCCGCCGGCGTCCTGCCGCGACCGGCCGGTGACCAGGCTCGACACGGTGTTCTGGCGCACGCCGTACTCGGCGGCGAGCTGCACCTGCCTGGCGCCCGCGGCGTACTTCTCGCGCAGCTCGCGCACCTGCGCGTCGGTGAGCGGGACGGAGGCCATGAGCCGAGGGTATCGGTGGCGGCGGGCGGGCGGAACCGCCCACATTCCCGGCGGGCCGCTCACCGGCTCAGTCGCGGACGACCCGCTTGGCCAGCGGCGGCAGCGGGTCGCCTCCCGCGGCGAGGCGGGCGCGGTTGGCGTCCCGCAGCACCGCCCAGGCGTCGGCGACCGGCCCGACGTGCGCGAGCTTGTCCGGGTTGAGGACGCTGCGGATGGTCTGGACGCCGCCGCCGGCGATCTCGAGCACCAGCGTGTTCACCACCCGGCCGTCGCGGTCGCGGAACACCGCGCCCGGCTGGCCGTTGACCTCGTGCCGTTCGAACGTCCCCCCGATCGCGGCGAACGGTCCCGCGATGGCGACCAGCACCTCCGCCACGGTGTCGGCGCCGACGATCCGCCGCGCCCACTGCGGCGCCTTCCCTCCGCCGTCGCCGACCATGTCGACGTCGGCGAGGAGCAGCGACCGCAGCGCCGCGACATCGCCGGCCCGGAACGCGTCGAAGAAGCGGGCGGCGAGGTCCTCGCGCTCGGCGCGGTCGGCGTCGAAGCGCGGCCGCCCCGCCTCCATGTGCCGCCGGGCGCGCACGGCGAGCTGACGGCAGGCCGCCTCCGACCGCCCGACCGCGGCGGCGATCTCCGGGAAGTCGAAGGCGAACACCTCGCGCAGGACGAAGACGGCGCGCTCCAGCGGGGTGAGGCGTTCCAGCAGCAGGAGGGCGGCCATCGACAGCGAGTCGGCCAGCTCCGCGGAGCGCTCGGGGTCCTCGTACGGGTCGGACAGCAGCGGCTCGGGGAACCACGGCCCGACGTACGCCTCCCGGCGGACCCGGGCGGACGAGAGCACGTCGATGGACACCCGGGTGACGACGGTCGACAGGTAGGCCTTGACCGAGACCGGCTCAACGCCGGCCGCCTCGTAGCGCAGCCAGGTCTCCTGCACGGCGTCCTCCGCCTCAGTCACGCTGCCGAGGATGCGGTACGCGATCGAGAAGAGCAGCGGGCGCAGCTCCTGGAAGGTCTCGTCGGCGCCGGTCACGACAGCCCCTCCGCGAAGCCCTGCCGCCAGGACGGGTACCGCAGCCGCCAGCCGAGCTCGCGCTTGGCCTTGGCGTTGGAGAATCCGCGCCCCTCCGTCATCATCATGACCGCCTGCTCGCCCGCCGCGATCCGCGCGATCCACACCGGGACCCGCAACGGCGGCTTGGCCCCGGCGACCTCGGCTAGGTAGGGGAGCCACTCGTTCGCGGGGGCCGGGTCGTCGTCCACGATGTCGTACACGCCCCTCGCGCCCAGCTCCAGCGCCAGCACCGTCGCCGACGCCGCGTCGTCCAGATGGATCCAGGAGCTGTAGCCCTGGGCGCGGCCGACGAGCGGATACTGCCGCCTGCGCACCATCTCCACCTGGTCGTCGGTTGCACCGGGACCGTAGAGCGCCCCGTAGCGCAGCACCGTGCCGCCGTAGCCGGTGACCGCATCCTCCACGTGCTTCATCGCCGCCATCACCGGCTCGGTCGCGGTGCCCGTGAACGGGTCGAGCGGGTCCTCCTCGGTCTTCACCCAGCCGCCCTCGCGGAGGCCGTTCCAGCTCGCGTAGCCCTGCGCGAGGAAGCGGGTCACGCCCTGCGCCTGGGCGGCGGCGAGCAGGTGGTCGGTGCCCTCCACCCGCAGCCGGTTGGTGCCCGCGAACCACCGATCGGGGTGCTTGATGTCGGGCTTTCCGGCGTGCACCGGGTTGATCGCCGTCATCTGGTGGATGATCGCCTCCGGCTCCGCGGACGCCACTGCGCGGCCGACCGAGGCGGCGTCCAGCCCGTCCATCACGACCCCCTCCGCGCCCATCGCCTCGATCATGGCGACCTTCTCCGCCTTCGTCGTCGTCGCGGTCACAGTATGACCGCGCTCCACCAGCTGCGGCACCAGCCGCCGCCCGAGCACCCCGCTCCCACCTGCCACGAGAACACGCATCACAGCCACCTTCCTCGATCGTCGATCGCTTTCGCACCGTTGTCACCCCCTCAGACGGGACGGCGGCCGCGGTTGTGACATCGGCGGGCGGCTCACCGTGTAGCCGCTGCGCCCTCCCGCGGCTACGCTGGCGGCGAGCGGAGGGAGGCGGCGATGAGCGACAACGGCCGCGGCCGGGTGGTCGTGCAGTCCGCCCAGTGGGGATTCTTCTTCTTCATCGCCTACATCGGCGCGGCGGTCTACTTCGTGTCGGTCTCCGACGGCAGCTTCTGGGGCGTCGTGCTCGGGCTGCTCCAGGCGATCGTCTGGCCGGCGTACGTCGTGTACCACGTGCTGGTGCTGCTGCACGTGTGAGGAGAGGGTGGCGTGTCGGGTGTCGGCGGCACCCCGTACGATGACCGCATGACGACGCAGGACGCGACCTCCGCCGCGACCGAGCTGATCGTCGCCGACGCCGCGGCGTGGCGGGCCTGGCTCGACGCCAACGAGGACGCCTCGGACGGGGTGTGGCTCGTGCTCGCGAAGAAGGGCACGACCGATCCCACGTCGCTCAGCTATGCGGAGGCGGTGGACGAGGCGCTGTGCAGCGGGTGGATCGACGGGCAGAAGCGCAGCCGCGACGCCGGCACGTTCGTGGAGCGGTTCACGCCGCGGCGGCCCGCGTCGCTGTGGTCGCAGCGCAACATCGGGCTGGTGGAGGCGCTGATCGCCGAGGGCCGGATGCGGCCGCGTGGCCACGCCGAGATCCAGCGCGCCAAGGCCGACGGCCGCTGGGAGCGGGCGTACGCCGGGTCGAGCACCGCCGAGGTCCCCGAGGACCTCGCCGCCGCGCTGGAGGTGTCCGCCGCCGCGGCCGCGACCTTCGCGACGCTCAACGCGGCCAACCGCTACTCGGTCATCCACCGCATCATCACCGCGCCGAGCGCCACCAGCCGCGGCAACCGGCTCGCCAAGCTGGTCACGATGCTGGAGGCGGGCGACACCCCGCACCCGCAGTAGCGCAGGCACCGGCGACACCCGAACCGGGGAGCATCGAGGGGCGGCCCCGCGCCCCTAGGATCGCTCTGTGACCGACGCCGCGCCGCCGCGGACCCAGTACGAGCTGGTTCCCGGGATGACCGCCTACCGAATGAACGCCATCATGGCCCGGCTGCTGATCGGGGTGTACGTGGTCAGCGGCGCCTGCGTGGTCTGGTATGCGTTCGGGATCGCGGCGGGGACGGCCTCCGACCGATTGCCTCTGTTCGTGATCGTCGTCGCGCTGCCGCTCGCCTGGGGGATCGCGAACTTCCTGCTCGTGCAGCGACGGGATGCCGCCGAGAACGCGGCCGGCTACACGACCCGTGCGGGCGTCCTGCACCAGTACGACCAGGTCGACCCGGTGTCCGGGGTCGTCATCCGGCGCGCCGGCTCGGCCGTGCTCACCAAGCCGGAGCGGCGGTCGCGCGACGGTGCGGGGTCGCCCGGCCTGTCCGCGGGTGCGGTCCTCAACGGCGGGTCCACGGGAGACCTGCGCTTCGAGGAGACGGCCCCGGCGAAGAGCCGTCTGCTCCTGGTGGTTCTGGGTGTCGTCGTCGTCGTGCTGCTGGTGTTCGGCATCCCGATCGTCGTGACCGCGTCGAAGGGCGGGGACGTCGGATTCCCGATCGTGGTCGTGCTGCCGGTCCTCGCCTTCGTGGCCGTCGTCGTGGCGCTCAACTTCGGCGGCCTGGCGCTCCGCGCGCGCGTGCGGAAGAACGCCGTGGCCCGCATTCGTCCCGACGCGTTCGTCTTCCTCAGCCGGCGCACGTCCGAGCTCGAAGATGCGCTGGAGGCGTGGGCCGGCAGATACGGCACACTCCCACAGACGATGGCGGTGTCCGTCGGTCCGGCCGGCGTCGAGCTGTGGCGCCGATCGGCCGACGAACCGCGGGTCGCGTTCCCGTGGAGCGCGATCGACCACGTCCACCCGGGCAGGCTGCTCGTGCCCGCGAACAGGACCGAAGTCAGCGCGCGCACGATCCACATCTTCCTCGGCGACGGCTCGCGTCTGGACGCGCCGCTCCCCGTCTACGGCGCGCACGGGATCACGTTCGCGGGCGCCGGCGATGCCAACGCCGTCCTCGACGCCTTCCGCCGGTACACGACGGTCGCCTGACCCTCCGGCGCCCGCCCCCGCTACAGTTCCCCTATGGACGCACGCACCGCCCGCCCCGACGACGTGGACGCGATCACCACCACGATCGCGCTGGCGTTCCGCAACGACCCGGTCTGGGGTCCCGCGCTCGTCGCAGCCGACGGCGGCACCGACCACCTCCTGCCGTTCTGGCGGTACTTCGTCGAGGGCGCCGTCGGGCACGGGACCGTCTCGATCCTGGGCGGGCCCGCCGGGGAGGTCGCGACCGTCGCGGTGTGGGTGCCGCCGGGCGTGGACGAGCTCACCGCCGAGCAGGAGAGCGGCGTCGACGCGCTGATGGCCGCGACGCTCACGCCCGAGCGCTACGCCGCCTACCAGCAGCTGTGGACGCTCTTCGAGGACGCGCATCCCCACGAGCCCGCGCACATGTACCTCACCCTGCTCGCGACGCATCCGGACCACCGCGGGCGGGGGATCGGGCAGCGGCTGCTGGCGGAGGATCTCGCCCGCTTCGACGCGGAGGGCCTGCCCGCCTACCTGGAGTCCACCAACCCGGCGAACGACCACCGGTACGCGCGCGCGGGGTTCCGGCCGGTGGGCGGTTTCCGCTCCGTGATCGACGGCGCCCAGGTCACCACGATGTGGCGGGATCCCGTGCGGCCGTGACTGCTATCGGGTCTTGACGCCCCGGTCGTCACTGAGGAACGCTCGGCGGTAACGGCGCGACCGTGATCCGCACGGTCCCGAAGGCGCGACCCGCAGGAGACCCGCATGAAGCAGAACGACCCGACCCCGTCCATCGCCGACGCCAACCGCGCTCTGCTCGACACCCTGCCCTTCGCCGACACCGCCGACTTCGAGGACGCGGAGCGCGGGTTCCTCGGCACGCTCGATGACCCGGTGATCCGCGACGATGACGGGAAGCCGGTCTGGGACGCCTCCAGCTACGACTTCGTCGACGGCGACGCGCCGGCGACGGTCAACCCGAGCCTGTGGCGGCAGTCGAAGCTGGTCGCCAGGCACGGGCTGTTCGAGGTGGTCGAGGGGATCTACCAGGTGCGCGGCCTCGACCTCTCCGTGATGTCGTTCATCGAGTCCGACACCGGGGTAATCCTGGTCGACCCGCTCATCTCGCGGGAGACCGCCGCCGCCGCGCTCGCGCTCTACCGGAAGCACCGCGGCGACCGCCCGGTCGTCGCCGTGATCTTCAGCCACAGCCACATCGACCACTTCGGCGGCGTGCTCGGGGTGGTCGAGAGTGCGGACCTGGAGGCCAGGCGCGTGCAGATCGTCGCGCCGCACGGCTTCCTGGAGCACGCGATCGCCGAGAACGTCTACGCGGGCACCGCGATGGCCCGGCGCGCCGGCTACATGTACGGTGCTGCCCTGGACCGCGGTCCGGCCGGCCAGGTCGGCGCCGGGCTCGGCCAGACCACCTCCACGGGAAACACCGGGATCCTCGTGCCGACCCTCGACGTGCGGGAGACGGGCGAGCGGCACACCTTCGACGGGGTCGAGATCGAGTTCCAGCTGGCGCCGGGGACGGAGGCGCCGTCGGAGATGCACTTCCACATCCCGCGCTACCGCGCGCTGTGCATGGCCGAGAACGCCACCCACAACCTGCACAACCTGCTGACCCTGCGCGGCGGGGTCGTCCGCGACCCGCACGTCTGGTCGAAGTACCTGACGGAGGCGATCGAACGCTACGCGGACGCGTCGGACGTGCTGTTCGCCTCCCACCACTGGCCGACCTGGGGAACCGAGCGCATCCGGCACTTCCTCGGCGTGCAGCGCGACCTCTACGGCTACCTGCACGACCAGACCCTGCGCTACATCAACCAGGGCTTCACCGGCGCCGAGATCGCCGAGGTCTTCGAGCTGCCGCCCGCGCTGGTGGCCGAGTGGAGCACGCACGGCTACTACGGGTCGGTGTCGCACAACGTGAAGGCGATCTACCAGCGCTACATGGGCTGGTTCGACGGCAACCCGGCCCGGCTCTGGCCGCACCCGCCGCAGGCGCTCGCGGAACGCTACGTGGCCGCGATCGGCGGCGTGGACCGGGTCGTGGAGCTCGCGCAGGAGGCGTACGACGCCGGCGACTTCCGCTGGGCGGCGACGCTGCTGGACCACGCGGTGTTCGCCGAGCCGGGGAACGACGCGGCGAAGGCCCTGTACGCCGACACGCTGGAGCAGCTCGCCTACGGGTCGGAGAACGGCACCTGGCGCAACTTCTTCCTCTCGGGGGCGACGGAGCTGCGTGAGGGGAACTTCGGCACCCCGACGACCGCGAACGCGCCGGCGATCCTCCTCCAGCTCTCGCCCGAGCAGCTGTTCGACGCCGTCGCCATCCGGGTGAACGGCCCGAAGGCGTGGGACCTCGACCTGGCGTTCGACATCACGCTGACGGATCTGGGGCGCAGCTTCCACCTGACCCTGCGCAACGGCGTCCTCATCTACGTCGAGCGGGAGCCGTCCGGCGACGCGCCGCTGCACCTCACGCTCAGCAAGCCGCGGCTGCTGACGCTCGTCGGCGGCGACACGGAGTCGGACGGGCTCACGGTGGACGGGGACCTCGGCGTGCTGCGGTCGCTCGTCGGCGTGCTGGACCAGGACGACCCCGACTTCGACATCGTGGTGCCCTGACCCGGGGAGTGCGGCGCCGGGGGAGTGCGGCGCGGGTCAGCTCGTGCTGTCCGGCTCGCTCCTTCCTTCGGCCAGCGCGTCGGCGACGGCCTGCTCGACGGTCAGTTCGCGCCCGACCGCGATGGCCGCCGTGACCTGGGCGGCGTGCGGACCGGAGAGCAGCTCGTCCAGGTAGCGCTGGTGGAAGGTGAACGTCGGCCCGTTGTGGAGGCCGCTGCGCTCGCGCAGCGCCTGCGCGGCTCCGGCCAGCTCGCCGGCGCGCTGCTCGTCGTGGGAGAGCGCTGCGACGGCCACCATCCCCTCCAGCCCGTACGCGATCCCCTCCGGGTGCCCGACGGCCGCCGAGATCGTGACGCTCAGCGCGAAGTCCGCGCGCGCGGCCGCGACGTCGCCGAGCATGAGCTCGGTCCAGCCGAGATGGTATGACGCGATGCGCTGGCCGACGCGGTCGCCCGACCGGTTGGTGAGCGAGAGGCTGTCGGCGAAGTGGCGCTGCGCCTCCCCCGGGTCGCCCTCGCGCAGCGCGACCCGGCCCAGGAGCACGAGCGCCATCGACTCGCCCCAGACGCTGCCGGTCGAGCGGTAGAGCGCGAGCGCGGCCTCCATCACCTGCCGGGCGCGCGCGGTGTCCGGCGCGTCGCCGGCGAGCAGCGCGAGGGCCAGCGAGATGGAGGCGATCCCCTCGCCGTTGGCGTCGCCGGTGCGGCGGAACAGCTCGATGCTCTCGGTGAGGTCGGCGGCGACGCTGCCGTCCGGGTCCTTCCAGAACATGATGGTGCGGCTGAAGTAGAGCGCGATGGCGCGGGTGTGCGGGTCGAGCTCGTCGCCGGAGGCCAGCGCCTCCTCCATCCAGGTGCGCACCTCGCCGAGGAGGCCGGTGACCCACCAGTATAGGTAGAGGCTGAAGGCGAGGCGGGCGGCGCGATCCCAGTCGTGGCCGTCGAGCAGGAACCGCTCGGCCGCGCGGAGGTTGTCGCGCTCGTCGCCGAGCCGCTGCATCCACCGCCGCTGGCCAGGTCCCCGGAGGTCGTCCTCGGCGTCGTCGCCGAGCGCGAGGAAGTAGCGGGCGTGCGCGTCGCGCACTGCAGGCTGCTCGCCGCTGAGCGCGAGCTGCTCGCGGGCGTACTCGCGCACGATCGCCTGCATGGAGAACCGGGGACGGTCGTCGCTGTCGTGCTGCCCGACCAGGCTGCTGTCCACGAGGGCGGCGAGGTTCTCCAGGACGTCGCCGTCGGCCGGGTCGGCGCTCTCACCGGGTGCTCGCGCCCCGACGAATTCGGCCGCCTCCAGGGTGAAGCCGCCCTCGAAGACGCCCAGCCGGGCGAGCAGGCGCCGCTGGGCGTCGTCCAGGAGCTGCGTGCTCCACTCGATGGTGCGGCGGATGGTCTGCTGGCGCGCGGGGAGGTCGCGGGCGCCGCCGACCAGCACCGACAGCCGCCGGTCGAGCCGCTCGAGGAGCTCGGCGGGGGAGAGCACGCGCACGCGGGCGGCGGCGAGCTCGATCGCGAGCGGCGCCCCGTCGAGGGCCGCGCAGACCCGCCGGACCGCCGCCTCGTTGTCCTGCGTGATCTCGAAGTCCGGCTTGACGGCGTGCGCGCGCTCCACGAACAGGTCCACGGCCTGCTCGTCGGCGAGCGGGCCGACGTCGTAGCTCTGCTCGCCGCCGATGCGCAGCAGCACCCGGCTGGTCACCAGGATGGCGAGCTCGGGCGCGGCGGCCAGCAGCGCGGTGAGGAAGGGTGCGGCGTCCAGCACCTGCTCGAAGTTGTCGAGCACCAGCAGGATGTCGCGCTCGCGGAGGGCGGTCGCCAGGTTCTCCATGATGGGGGCGTCCCCGGTGTCGCGGACGCCGAGGGCCTGGGCGATCCGGCTGGGCACGCGTTCCGGATCGTGGACGGCGGACAGGTCCACGAAGACCGAGCCGTCCTCGAAGTCCGGCGCCGCCGCGCGCGCCGCGGCGATCGCCAGCCGGCTCTTGCCGATCCCGCCCGGGCCGACGAGCGTCACGAACCGGGTGCCGCTCGCGAGCATCCCCTGCAGCTCGGCGATGTCGGCTTCCCGCCCGACCAGCCCGGTGAGGGGAACGGGCAGCCGGACCGGGTCGGCGACGGCGGGGTCCGGGCCCGACCGCCCTGGCGCGGGGCCGGCCGGTGCGTGCTCGTGAGGCGGCGCCGGCCTGCTCTGGTCGAACCGCTCGGCGAGGAGGACGGCCAGGTCGGCCTCCACCAGCTTCGCGAGCTCGGCGGCGGTCTCGAAGTACTTGTAGGCGGCGCGGTCGTCGTCCCTGATGCGGTTCAGCAGGCCGGTGAGCCGCTCGTCGCGGTGGTCGGACGCCTTGACGTAGAGCAGCCGGGGGACGTCGTCCGGGCAGAGGTTGTACTCGTCCTCCAGGCCGGAGACCTCTTCGTCCGGCGCCAGCCAGCCGTAGCGCTCCCAGTACAGCCCGAGGAAGACGTCGGACTGCTGGAGGTAGGCGCGGTACAGCTCGCGCGGCGGGTGCGGCCGGGCGCCGAGCTCGAACATCACCGGGGCGAGGTGGAGGCGTTCGATGGCGGTCCGGGCGGCGCGACGTTCGGCGGCGAGCTCCTGCAGGGTGGAGGAGACGAAGATGCGTAATCGTTGATCGGGTGTCCGGATTACATGAGGTTGGCTCATGTAGTGTCATTGTGTTGCGTTCGTATGGAAATGTACAGGGGAGGGACGCGGATTTCGTTCCCGTTCCCGCCGGGAGGTGCGGTTTACGGTGCTTTTCCGCCCTGCGGCGTCGCGTCTGCTCCCTTCACCGGTCCGCAGCGCACCTGGGCCGTGTCGCAGGCGGCGACGTCCGCGTCCATCCGGCTCTGCTGCCAGCCGCTGACGAAGTCGGCGTGGCCGGTGACCGGCGGCCCCTGCGTCTGCGGTCCTGTGGAGAGCGTGATCCCGGCGCCGCTGGCGGTCGGATACGTCACGTGGACGACGAGCTGCGGGATGTGCACGGGATGGGAGGCCGGGCATCCCGCGGCGGTCGCGTAGACCGCGCCGGAGCGGTCGCGGCCGTCCATGGTGCGGCCGTCCCAGCAGTCTGGGAAGGCGATGACCAGGCGGAGCTGCGAGCCGGCCGGGCAGTCGTGCGGCAGGGCCGCCTTCCCCGGCCGGGGGTCCGTGGCCGTCGTCGTGCAGGTCCAGTCCACGATCGAGGTGCTCTGCGGTGCCGTCGCAATCTCGTTGCCGGCGATCAGGCTGATGCCCTCCGGCATGGTGCGGGTGGACGCCGCGACGGCCGGGGGCGTGCGCCAGTACAGCAGCGTGCGCTGCGGCACGAGGGCCCGGCCGTCCTGATAGACGACCGGAGTCCAGTACGCCGATGCGTCGGCGGAGGTCGTGCAGGTCGTCGAGCCGGCCCGCAGCATCGCCGCCGTGGAGGAGGCGTCGACCGCGGGGTTGCCGAAGAAGTCGTGCTGCATCGACATGCCGGTCATGCCCGGCATCATGATCGGATCGTTCGGCGCCGTGAGCGAGCGCGTGCAGGTGTCGGTGAAGATGCCGGGGTTCGCGCCTCCCGCTGGGAACCCCGTGGTGATCACGCGCGGCGGGGCGGACGAGGCGACCGTCGCCGCCGTCGCGGCCGCGGCGCCGGCGGCCAGGACGAGGGCCGCGCCGAAGGCGATCAGCAGGGCGGCCGGGCTGCGGAGGCGGGAGAGGCGGGACATGGTGCGAGTCAACGCGCGGCGTGTTCGGCCGATGAGAGGGGAATGTAAGGAAACGGTAAGGCCGCGGTGAAATCGGGTGGCGCGGGCTGTGGACCGGCGAAGATGGTCTGGTGAGTGAGGAGAGAGGGCTGGTGCTCGTCGTGGAGGACGAGGCCGCCATCGTCGAGCTGGAGCGGCTCTACCTGTCCGGCGCCGGCTTCGGCGTCCACGTCGAGGGCGACGGGCGGGAGGCGCTGGCCGCGGTGGAGCGGCTGCGGCCCGCCGCGATCGTGCTCGACGTCGGGATCCCGGGCCTGGACGGCATCGAGGTCTGCCGCGCCCTCCGCGCCCGTGACGACTGGACGCCCGTGATCTTCGTGACCGCCCGCGACGACGAGGTCGACCGCGTGCTGGGCCTGGAGCTGGGCGCCGACGACTACCTCACCAAGCCGTTCTCACCGCGCGAGCTCGTCGCGCGGGTCAAGGGGATGGTGCGTCGCGCGGCCGGGCCGGTCGCCGCCCCGACGCGCACCGTGGGCGGGGTGCGGATCGACGGGGCACGTCGGCGCGTGGACACCGACGCGGGCCGGGTGGAGCTGACGGCGACCGAGTTCGACCTCCTCGACCGCCTGATGAGCCAGCCCGGCCGGGTCTTCACGCGCGAGCAGCTGCTCTCGTCGGTGTGGGGCGTGGCCGACTACAGCAGCAGCAGGACGGTCGACGTCCACATCGCGCAGCTGCGCGTCAAGCTCGGCGACGCGGCCGGGATCGTGCGCACCGTCCGCGGGGTCGGCTACAGCGTCGCGGACGAGGGTTGACCGGGGTGGCGGCGCGCAGGCGGCTGCTCGGCTCGCTCAGCGCACGGTTCGTGCTGGTGACGTTCGCGGTGGCCCTGATCGCCGTGCTCGTCACCGCGCTCGTGGCCGTCCAGGTGGTGCAGACGGTCGAGCAGGACCAGGCGCGCCAGCAGCTCCGCGCCCAGGCGGCGGCGCTGGTGGCCTCCGGGCGCGCGGCGGAGGGCCGGGTCGGCGTGGTCGGCGACCGCTTCGCCGTCGTCTCGCCGGACGGCACGGTCACCGGGGCCGCGCGCGGCTCCGTGAGCCCGGAGGTGGTACGGAAGCTCCACGCCGGCAAGACGGTGTCGGCGAACACGACGCTGAACGGCAAGGACGCGGTGCTCGTCGGCATCCCCGGCGCGAACGGCGGCGGGATCGTCGGGGTCCGCAAGGTCGCCGACATCGCGGCGGGCGACGCGCAACTGCTGCGCGGCATCGCCCTCGCGCTCGCCGTCGGCCTCGCGGTCGCCACCGCCGCAGGCGTCCTGCTCGCGCGCCTGCTCGGCCGGCCGCTGCGCCGGCTGGCGGAGAGCGCGAGAAGCCTGGCCGGCGGGTGGCGCCGGGTCCCGATCGAGACGCAGCCGGTCGCGGAGATCGAGGACATCGCCCAGGCGCTGCGCACGCTCGACACCGCGCTGGCGACCAGTGAGGACCGGCAGCGCGAGTTCCTGCTGTCGGTCTCGCACGAGATCCGCACCCCGCTGACGGCCATCCGCGGGTACGCCGAGGCGCTCGCCGACGGCGTGATCCCGCCCGGCGACGTCGCGGAGGCCGGGCGGACGCTGTCCGCGGAGGCGGAGCGGCTGCGGAGGTTCCTCGACGACCTCCTCGAGCTCGCCCGGCTGGAGGCCGACGAGTTCACCATCGTGCCGCAGCACTTCGACGCCCGGGACACCGTGACGGGCGTGGTGCGGGCGTGGTCGGGTGCGGCGGGAGGTGCGGACGTCGGACTGCGCTCCGAGCTGCCGGACCAGCCGATCCCGGTGCTCACCGACGAGATGCGGCTCCGGCAGGTCCTCGACGGGCTGGTCGAGAACGCGCTGCGCGTCGCCCCGGCCGGCTCGGAGATCGTCATCACCGGAGGCCGCCCGCGTCCCGGCGTCGTGGACCTCGCCGTGCGGGACCGCGGGCCGGGACTGACCCCCGAGGACGCCTCCGTGGCGTTCGACCGCGGCGCACTGCACGCCCGCTACCGCGGCGCGAGGCCGGTCGGCACCGGCCTCGGCCTCTCGATCGCCCAGACCCTGGTCGGCCGTCTCGGCGGCGGAATCCAGGCGAATCCCGTGGAGGGCGGCGGCGCCGAGTTCCGGGTGACTTTACCGTCCTCTGACAATTCGTGAGCATCGCCCTGATCTCCGCCTGACACGGTGGAGGCATGAACACGAACGACGCCGACACGGGTGCCGATACGAACGCCGACAACGGCTCCGCGGGCGACGCGGGGGACGCCGGACGGAGGGACGACGCCGTGGGGGCGGACGGAGCCACGGAGGCAGCGGGCGCACGGGGCGCCGAGCACTCCGGGGGCGAGGGGTACTCCGGAGGACCGGGGGACGGTGGACAGGGGGACGCGCAGAGCGTCGGCGACGACCACCCGACCGAGCCGCTGCCGTGGTGGATGGTGCGGCCGGAGGCGCAGGGCGACGTGACGGAGCCGCTCCCGGAGGCGCAGGGCGACGTGACCGAGCCGCTTCCGGCGGTCGCAGCCGGCGGAGCGGGCGCCGCGCGGGGCACGCCCACGGCAGCGGCCCCCGCCGGGAACGCTGCCCCCGCAGCGGAGACCGCAGCGCCGACCGCGACCGGGCCGGGGAGGGCGGTCACGGACGCGATGAAGTCGGCCGGCCAACCCCGCGGATCGTTCGTGCGCCGGCATGCGCTCGGGCTCTCCCTGGCGGCCGCGGCGCTCGCGATCATCGCGGTCGCCGGCGGGACGGCGTGGGGCGTGTCGGCGGCGGTCAGCGGCTCGGACGCCGCGGCCCCCGCAGCGATGAGCACGGCCGCCCACGCCAAGAAGGGCACGGGCGCGGCAAAGCAGAAGCACACCCGCGCGGCGGTCGGCACCGTCACGGCCATCTCCGGCGGCACCTGGACGATCCGGTCCGCGGCCGGCGCGACCGTCACCGTGACCGTCGGCTCCTCGACCGCCTTCGGCACCGCGAAGCAGCCGGCAACCGCCTCCTCGTTCGCCGTCGGCGACCGCATCGGCGTGATCGGGACCCGCAGCGGCGACACGGTCACCGCCACCCGCATCGTTCACCTCGCGGCGGGGAAGCGCGGCGGCGGCTCCACCTCGACGGCGACAGCCGGCCCGAACGCGTGAACCGTTCTGTCGGTAACGCGGGCCCCTGATCCGCCGCTCGTCGGCGGCTCAGGCTCCCGACGTCGGGCGCCCACGCCTCCCCGCCGGAGCGCTCACCCGCAGAGCGAGACGCCCGCGGAGGTCAGGATCACCGAGCGGTTCTGCTCGGCGAGGGCGTCGGAGTAGGAGCCGGAGGCGTCCGTCTCGCTCTGCCAGCCGCACCACTGGAAGCCCACGCCGGCCGTCGCCAGCTTCGCCTCCGGGACGCCGAGGGCCACGAGTGCCGCCTTCACCGCGTTCGCGCGCCGCAACGACAGCGCTGTGTCGGCGGTGTTGTTCGTGGCCTGGTCCTTGGACGCCGTGCCGGTGATCGTGATGACGCCGCTGCTCTGCTCGATCGACGGCGCCAGCGTGGACAGGAGCTGCTGGGCGGCGGAGGGGTCCGAGAACGTCGCGGTGTCCTTGACGAAGTGGAGGTCGCTGTTGCGGATGACGACCGGGTGCGACCAGTCCGTCTTGGTCGCCACGGCCTCCACCGGCACGGGAGTGACGGCCGGCAGCCCCGCCGCGGCCGGGCCCGAGGCCGGCTCGGGGAGCAGCGAGAGCGTTCCTCCGGCGGCCTTCACGACCGCGGTCCAGATGGCGGCCAGGTTGCTGCGCGCCGGTACGGTCAGCGGCTGCTGGGCGCCCGCGGTGTCCCCGAGGCCGGACCAGTAGACCGTGACGCCCTTGAGGTCCGTCGGGAGCAGGTTCCGCGAGCGCAGGTCGGAGACCACCTGGGCCGGATCGGCGTAGAGCAGGCCGCTGCCGGCGAAGTTCAGCGGGTCGGCGGTCTGCAGGCCGCTGCCGATGACCAGGACGCCCATCGGGTGGTCGCCCAGGTCGCGGGCGGCCTGGCCGATCGCCCCGAGGAAGTCCACCTCCGGGGTCGCGGCCTTGAGCCCGGCCAGGTAGGCGCCGATCTGGGTGAGCTTGGTGCGCTGGTCGTTCTGGCAGACGATCGCGTCCTGCGCGGTCGAGCCGAGCGACGTCGTGCCCATCGTCTGCGGCGTCCCCGACGGGACGACGACCGTCACGCTGCCGTTGGTGGCCCCGACCGCCTTCAGCTGGGCGGTCGCGCTGGCGGGCACGGTGATCGCCGGGGCGTTCGCCGTGCTGCCGGCCACGACGCCGAGGTTCCGCTTGTTCGACTGGTCGCAGGCCTGGCCGGCGGCCGTCGCCGAGGTGCAGGCGGCGAGGCCGGCCCCGGCGGCGAGCACGGCAGCAACCGCGACCGCGGTGCGGAGCGACCGGGCACGGGGACGCCGGACGCTCACGCCACGAGCGGCCCTCATCGGTCGTACTCCGTCGCCGGCGGCCAGGTCGGCGCGGGCTCCTGCGACGGCAGCGGGCCGCGGTACGCCGGTGCGTCCGGGACCGCGCCTGCTCCGGTGCCGTCGACGAGCTGGGCTTCGGCGGACATCGGTGCGTCGAACGAGGTCGGCGCGCCGGACTCGATCGACTCGGCAGGTGACGCGGGTCCGACGGATGCCATGGGCATGCCCGGCGACATCGGCGCACCGGCCGACATCGGTGCCGCCGGTGCGGGCTCCGCCGCCTCCACGATCCTCCGGGCGCGGAGCTCGCGGATGAGCTGGCTGGTGCTCTCCGGGTCGCGCTCCCGCTGGGCCAGGCGCGTGGCGAGGCGGGCGCGGATGACGTCGACACGGGAGTGGAAGGTCACGCGGGCGCCGGTGTAGCGCACCGCGTCGTGCGCGTCGAGCTGTGCGGCGTGGCGGGCGGCCTCCTCCGCCTTCACGGCCTCGGCGAGCAGCCGGTCGCGATGCGTGCGCAGCTTCGCCACGTGGGCGTGCGCCTTCTCCCGCGCGGTCAGCAGCGGCCGCGTCGTGAGCCACGCCACCACGAAGCTGATCGTCCCCGACGTCGCCAGGACGCCCAGCATGAGGAACGCCATGATCGTGTCGGGGGCGGTCCAGGAGAACGCCGGGGTCGTCGTGGTGGTCCCGCCGCCGACCAGGCCGGTGAGGCCTCCCGCGCTGGCCGCGTCCATGCCGGCCTTGATCCGCGCGACCGTGATCGCACCCAGCAGCGCGCCCCAGACCAGCAGCAGCGCGACCGAGACGGCGATCCAGCCGCGGGACATCACCCGTGCCTGCACCCGGCGCAGCAGGATCGCCGCCACGTGCGGCAGCGACACGACGGCGAGCGAGATCCCCAGCGTGATGACGTACATCTGCAGGCCGATCGAGCCGTACTGGCTGTCGTTGCGCAGCAGCAGGGTGAGCGCCTGGGCGAGCAGGATGTAGTCGACGGCGAGCATGGCCAGCAGCAGCACGTAGACCAGGACGTGCGCCGCGGGCGACAGGTGGCCGACGCTCGGACGGACGCGCGGCGGCTTGGTGACGATGTCTCTCGGCATGCGGGTCCTCCTAGGCGTAATTGTGGAACTCGGGGTCGCCGCCGGCGAGCTTGGCGTCCAGGCGGGCGGCGTCGTCCTCGGCGCGGCGGATGTCCGCCTCTGTCCGCTCCAGCGAGTGCCGGACCAGCTCCAGCCGGGACTGCGCCTCGGCCAGCCGGGCCGAGCACTCGGCGACGTTGCGGGTGCGCTGGCGCTCCAGGTCGGCGACGCCCGCCCGCTCGAACGCGGCCAGCTCGTGCTCGAACACCTCGAGCGTCTCCACGTCGACGGCGTGCCGCATCCGGCGCAGCCGCCAGAGCAGCCGCCAGCGCAGCCCGGCGGTCGACGGCACACGGTATTCGGTGATCCGGTCACGATTGCGCATCGGTGCTCCTCGATTCGGTGGCCTGTGGTGCGGTGGCCTGTGGTGCGGTGGCCTGTGGTGCGGAAGACAATGCTGCGTCGCCGCCGTACGGCTGCGCCGACCCGGCGGGATGCCAGCGGTCGACCGACGTCTCCCGGCCGGCCAGCGAGTCCGCCCTCCGCAGCGCCGGAGCCCGCACCGGGACCGGCCGCGGCGACAGCGCCCGCAGGTAGGCGCCCCAGTAGACGGCGATCTTCTCGTCCGCCCGGTCGAAGTGCCGGGTGGCCCGCAGCCGCGCGGCGGTGAAGCGGGCGTGGATGCGGGCGCTCAGCTGCTCCGCCCTGGCGTTCCGGACGGCGATGCGGCGGCGCAGCCTGCGCAGCTCCTGGTACGCGACGCCCTCGCCCTCGGCGATGCGGGAGGCGTCGCGGTCCGCGGGCGGGAGGGCGTCGAGCCGGTCGTCGTAGGCGTCCAGGTCGGCGGAGAGCGCCTGCGCCAGCTCGCGCTGCTCGGCGAGGTCGCGGCGGGAGCGGGCGAGGAAGCGCTGCTCCTCCCGGTGGGCGTACGCGTTGGCGCGCGCCTGGAGGGCGGCCACCGTCGGTGTCGGTTCGCCGCCGGGGACGGGCTCGCCGTGCTGGTCGGCGGCGGTCGCGGCGTTCTGCGCGCGCATCGCCTCGGCGTCGCTGCGCGCCTGACGCTCCAGCCGGCGTCGGGTGAGCGGTCCGACTCTGAGCGGCTGCGCGCCGAGCAACGGGGTCCCCATAGCGGGGGAGCGTACGAAGCGTTGCTGAGCGCCGGCTACGCATCAGGTGACGAAGTGCCGTACGAGACCGAACCGTGACCTGTGCTCCGGCGATGCGGGACCGCGCCCGGACGCGGCCGGATGCCGGGACACGGCAGGATGGAGGCATGGAGACGGTGCTCGAACTGCGCGATGTGACCTTCCGGCGCGAGGGGCGCCACATCCTGGAGGACATCGGCTTCCGGGTCCGCGCGGGCGAGCACTGGGCGCTGCTCGGGCCGAACGGCGCGGGCAAGAGCACGGTCCTCGGCTTCTGCGGCGCCGTCGCGTTCCCCACCTCCGGCACCGTCGACGTGCTCGGCAGGCGGCTCGGCCGCGTCGAACTGCAGGAGCTCCGCCGGCACATCGGCCACGTGAACCCGCGGCACCCGGTGCGGTCGCCGCTCACGGTGACGGAGGTCGTCCTCACCGGGATCACCGGCACCCTGGAACCGCCGATGCGCTGGGAGCCGGCCGCGGCGGAGGTCGCCCGCGCCCGGGAGCTCATCGTCGCCATCGGGCTCGACGACCGCCGCGACGCCCGCTGGCCGACCCTCTCGCAGGGCGAGCGCGGCCGCGCGCTGATCGCCCGGGCGCTCGTCTCCGAACCGCACCTGCTGCTCCTGGACGAGCCGACCACCGGGCTGGACGTCGCGGCCCGCGAGCAGCTCCTGGAGACGATCGACGGACTCTCCGTCGCGGTCCCCGATCTCGCCAGCGTGCTCGTCACGCACCACCTGGAGGAGCTGCCGGAGACCACATCGCACGCCCTGCTGCTCTCGCACGGCCGAATCGTCGCGGCCGGCCCGATCGAGGAGGCCGTGACGACCGAGACGGTGACCGCCGCCTTCGAGCACCCGATCCGGGTGGAGCGCGCCGACGGCCGCTGGAGCGCGCGGGCCGTCCGGAGCGAGCGCAGCCCGGCGTGAGCGCAGCGCGTCCCGACCGCGTCGCGTGACCGCTCGGCGCAGGTCGTGATGCTCGCCGTCGCCCGGCGCTAGACTCGCTCGTCGTGCCCCCTCTCGCCTCCGCCGACGACGGTGTCCCGATCGCCTTCGAGGAGCACGGGACCGGCGTCCCGCTGCTCCTGATCGCCGGGCAGGCCACGGGGATGCACGGCTGGGGTCCGTTCGCGGACGCGCTGGCGGAGGATCATCGCGTCATCGTCTTCGACCATCGCGGCATCGGCGCCAGCGGCGCCGGCGACCCGGCCGGCTACAGCACGCGCCAGTTCGCCGACGACGCGCTGGCGGTCCTCGACGAGGCCGGCGTCGCCGCCGCGCACGTCGTCGGGCACTCGATGGGCGGGCGCGTCGCGCAGTGGCTGGCGGCCGAGCACCCGTCACGGGTCCGCAGGCTCGTGCTCATCGGCACGACCGCGAGCGACCGCGCGGGCGGCACGGCCGACCGGCGCGATCCGCGCGTGGTCGCGGACCTGCTGAGCGGCGACCGGGCGCGGATGCTGCCGCTGTTCTTCGACGCGGACTGGGCGGCCGCGCACCCGCAGGCCGTGACCGGCTTCTTCGACCGGGTCGCGTCGCGGGAGGCGCTGCGCGGGCACTTCGCCGCGAGCCGCGACCACGACGCCCGCGCGGCGCTGGGCCGGATCCGCGCGGAGACGCTGGTGATCCACGGACGGGAGGACGCGCTCACGCCCGTCGCCCACGCGCGGCTGCTCGCCGACGGGATCCCGCGGGCGCGGCTGCTGGAGCTGGACGCCCGGCACGGCCTGCACCTGGACACGCCGGAGGTCCTGGCCGCGGTGCGCGCCTTCCTCGCGCTCCGCTGAGGGTCGGGTGTGAGGTGTGACGAGCTGAGCATCTAGTATCGAATACGCAGCAGGGAGGCGTGCAAGACGAGGGGGACGAAGATGCCGAATGCCGGAACCCGGTTGCTCGTTGCGGAGGACGAGGCTCCTCTCGCGGATCTCTTGAGCAGAGGGCTCGCGAGCGAGGGCTATCACGTCGACGTCGTGCATGACGGCGCGAGCGCGCTGACGTTCCTCGAACAGGGCAACTACGACGTGCTGCTGCTCGACCGCGACCTGCCGATCCTTCACGGCGACATCGTGGCTCGATCGCTGCGGGACTCCGGGAGCTCCGTCCGCGTGCTGATGCTCACGGCGGCTGCCGAGAGTGCGGACCAGATCGCCGGCCTCGAGCTCGGCGCGGACGACTATCTCGCCAAGCCGTTCGACTATGACGTGCTGCTCGCCCGTCTCCGGGCCCTCACCCGTCGGCTCACCGGCCGGGAGGGCGGCTACCGACGCGGCGGACTCCGCCTCTCGCCGGGGGCGCATCTCGCCTGGTGCGACGAGCAGCCGGTGCATCTGCGGCCCAAGGAGTTCGCCGTGCTCGCCGAGCTCCTCCGTGCGAACGGCGACGCCGTCGGCCTGGTCGCACTGCTCGACGCGGGCTGGGGCTCCGACGTGGACGTGGACGAGGCGGTCGTGAAGACCGTCGTGCACTCGCTCCGCAAGAAGGTCGGTGCTTCGCGGATCGTGACGGTGCACGGCGTGGGCTACCGGATCGCCTGAGATGCGGAGACTCTGGCAGCGGTTGGGGTATCGTCGGCAGCTCGCCGTCACCACCGGCGGGATCGTGCTGGCGGGCGGCGCGATCCTGCTCATCACCCAGTACCTCGTGCTCCAGCGACTCCTCGCAGAGGCGGTGACCGAGCAGAACCGACAGGCCGAATCCTCGCGCAGCAGCGCCGGCCTCGAATCGGCCGAGGACCCACCGGCGTCCCCGCTCATCACGCACGGTCCGCGCTGGACCCAGGAGGATCCGGTCGTCTCGGAGGTTCTCGCGGGCATGCTGTGGTGGTCCGGGTTCATCCTGGCCCTCGCGACAGCCGTCGCGATCGTCGGCTCGAGGCTGGTGTCCAAGGCTCCGTTCAGACGGATCGCGTCGGTGACGAGCGCGACCAACGCGATCACCGAGCGCGACCTCTCGAAGCGGCTGCACCTGGACGGTCCGGACGATGAGATCACGCGGCTCGGTTCGGCGATCGACGCGATGGTGGAACGTCTCGAGGGAGCGTTCCTGCGGCAGGAGGCGTTCATCGCGAACGCGTCGCATGAGCTCCGCACGCCGCTCACCACCGCACGGGTGGCTCTGCAGCTCGCCATCCGCGAGCAGCGGGTGCCCGCCGACCTGCGACCCGACATCGACAGGATCTTCGCGGCCAACCGCCGGCTGGAGGAGCTTGTCGACGCGCTTCTCATCGTCGCCCAGGGACGCGCGCTCGCCGACCTGCCTCGCAGCCCTGTCGAGCTCGCTGCCCTGATCCGGCGTACGGTCGCCGACTGCGCGGACCCGGCCGCACGCCGGGAGCTGGCGGTGAGCTGCGAGCTCCCGTCCGCCCCTGTGACCGTCACCGGCAATCCGTCGCTCCTCCAGTCTCTGGTGGCGAACCTCGTCGGGAACGCGATCCGGCACAACGTCGATCGAGGCTTCGTGCGAATCCGCGTGTCCGCGGACCATGAACGCGTCGACCTCGTTGTGGAGAACTCCGGCCCCATCGAACTGACGGCCGAGCAGGTCGCCCACCTCAGCGAGCCGTTCCACCGCGGCGACCGCTCGCGACTGCGCCCCGACGACGGGGGCGACGCGGGAAGCGGACTCGGGCTGACCCTCGTGGAGAGCATCGCCACCCTGCACGGCGGCGCGGTCTCCCTCACAGCGCGGAGAGGCGGCGGGCTGACGGCGGCGGTCGCGCTGCCGACGAGCCCACGCCGGGCGCCCGAGGGCGAGGTAACAGCGAGGTGACATTTCGCGTTACCGGAGGGTGACCACCGTCCGGGCAGGCTGATCGTGGCATCGCGACCGCGGTGCGAAGAGGAGCCTTCCGGATGCACGACTCGACGCAGCAGGTCGAGCGCGGGACCGCAGACGTCGTCCCCGCAGCTCGCAGGAGGATCGACGCCGCGGTCGTGCTCGTGTGTGTCGCGGTCGCCGCCGTGGTGGGCGCCGTCGTCGCGTTCTCGCTGTACCGTCCGGTTCCCGCCTCCCTCGCGACCGCGGCGGCGCCGGTGACCGTTCCGCTCGTCCCCGAGCAATTGGCCGACACACGTTCGGTGAACCTGGCAGTGGAGCTCGGTGAGCCGGCGTCGTTGTCGGCCCCGCTGAGCGGGACCGTGACCGGATCCGCCTGCGCGCCCGGATCCGCCCTGGCGTCGGGACAGCGCACCTTCACGATCGACCAGAGCCCGATCGTGAACCTGCACACGGAGACCCCGCTGTGGCGGGACCTGTCCGTCGGAGCGAAGGGCGCAGACGTCGAAGCCCTCCAGCGCGAACTCGCCCGGCTGGGCCACGATGTCGCGGAGACCGGGCGCTTCGATCGGCGCACCTGGGCCGCCTGGGACCGGCTGGTCGAGCAGGCGGGCGGGGAGACCGAGTACGGAACGTTCGCGTTGTCCCAGGCCATGTGGCTGCCCGCGGCCGAAGTGACCGCCGCGGCGTGCCCCGTCCAGCTCGGTCAGGTCGTCGAGAGGGGCACTGCCGTGGCGACGCTCCCCAGTGCCCTGCTCTCCGGTGCGGTGAAGAGCTACCCCGCGGGTCTCGTGCCCGGAGCGCGCAAGCTCGTGGTCGACTCCACCGACGTCGAGATCGATCGGAACGGCCGGCTCACGGTCGACGGTGTTGCAGCGCTCTCGGCTACGGATGCTCTCGCGCGCTATGCGCAGTCTCCCGACGACGAAGCCCTGCAGGCCGAGCTCGTCCTGGTGGCGCCGGTGACGGTCTATCCGGTCCCGCCCTCGGCGGTCGCGATGACGGGGGAGAAGACAGGATGTCTCCAGCCGACCAGCGGCGCGCCCGTCCCGGTCACGGTCGTCTCCTCCAAGCTGGGGCGGTCCTACGTGACGTTCGAATCCGATTCCGGCCCGGTCGCCGATGAGGCCCTGGCCCGTCCGGAGCGGAGTCTGACATGCACGTGACGCTCCGCGAGCTCGGACACCGTTTCGGCTCGGGGTCGCCCCTCTTCGAGGGTGTCTCCGCGACGCTCGAACCCGGCCGGGTCTACGCGCTCACCGGACCGTCCGGGTCCGGGAAGTCGACGCTGCTGGGAATGCTCGCCGGCTGGATCACGCCGACGGCGGGCGAGGTCGTCCGCGAGGATGTCGAGCGAGTCGGCTGGGTCTTCCAGAACCCGCACGGCGTCGCACGACGCAGCGCACTCGATCATGTCGTGCTCCCGCTCATCGCGCGGGGATCGACGAGATCCGATGCCGAGACGTCGGCGCGCGCGCTGCTCGCCCGTTTCGGCCTCGGTCCCGCAGCGGATCGGCCGTTCCGTGCGTTGTCCGGCGGCGAGGCGCAGCGGCTGATGCTCGCCCGCGGCATCGCGACGGCGCCGGATCTGCTGCTCGTCGACGAGCCGACCGCGCAGCTCGATCAGCGCACGTCCGCCGTCGTGAGCGACACGCTGTCGAGAATCGCGACGGACGGCGTGATCATCGTCGTCGCGACCCACGATGCCCGCACCCGCGATGCGTGCACGGACCTCATCGATCTCGGGGCGCCGACATGACCGGCGCCGGTATGCGCTTCACGGAGGTGCGCAGGGAAGCCGCGCGGAACATCGCGACGGGCACCAGCCGCGCGGTCCTGCTCGCGGCCCTGATCGCCGTCGTCTCCGGGGTCCTCGCCGGCCTGGACGCGATCGCGATGAACGGCGTCATCACCCGGGCAGACGAATTCCGGGAGCGCGGCGCCTCCATCACGATCCTCACGGTCGAGGACGGGATCGACGGGCGGCTGTGCGACGCGCTCGCGAGCCAGCACGGGGTGCGTGCGGCCGGCGCGCTGAAGCCGGAGGCGACCCCGCTGAGCGTCGCGGGCGTCCCGGGGAACCCGCTCCCGTCCTTCACCGCATCGCCCGGGTTCTCGGCGATGCTCCCCGAATCGAGCGGCCGCGCCGCTTCCGGCCTCCTCCTGCCGAGAACGGTCGCCGAGACGCTCGGACTCCGGACGGGAGACCCGATCCACACCGCGGACGGGCCGACCCGGCTCGGCGGCACGTTCGAGTACCCCGACGACGGGCGCTCCCGCGGCCTCGGCTACGCCGCGATCGCGCCGACCAGCCCGGACACTCCGTTCGATCAGTGCTGGATGGACGCGTTCCCGGTGAGCCGGGCGACGACCGAACTGCTCTACACGACGATCGCGGCGAACTCCATCGTCGCGGACACCGCGCCGAAGCTCTCCCAGCACAACACGGTCCTCGGCGTGGCGATCGACCCCGCCGAGGCCTATCGGACCCGCACCGCTGTCGCGTTCTCGGCAGCCGGCCTGATCCTCGGCTCGTTCGCGGGATTCGTCGCGGTGTGGGCGCGCCGGCTCGAGATCGCGTCCGCGCTCCACTCCGGAGTCCGCAAGCGCGACCAAGCCGCGACGCTCCTGCTGGAGACCCTCGCGTGGTCCACGGCAGGCGCGGTCACCACGATCCCCGTGATCGCGGTCCTCACCTCGGGCTTGGCGGCTGCAGACCACCTTCCGGTGGTCTTGACCGCCTCATCGACTCCCGTCCTGACTGTCTCCGGGGCCGTCCTCGGGGCGCTGGTGGCGGCTCTCGCAATACGCGAACAACGTTTGTTCTCGTACTTCAAGGGCCGATGAACACCAGCACAGGCGGGGGCCGCCGCCCCATCGGCAGCGGGACACATCACCAGAAAGAGAAAGAGGAACAACGATGACTGCTACCACCATGAGCACGGGCCGGGTCTCGCGCCGGCTGCGCACCATGCTGCTCGCAGGAGTGCTCGCCACCGGCGGCCTTCTCGCGGCGCAGGTCGCCGCTGCGCCCGCGTCGAATGCCGCGGTCTGCGGCTCGTCGACGTTGAGCCCCGGCTACGCCTACGCGAACAACCCCTGCGGGTTTGCGCAGGCCGAGGTCGCCCGGGTCATCAACGGCCAGGGGAAGTACGTCAGCGGCACGGTCTACGGGACCTGGGTGTCCGTCAACTGGACGGCGGGGTCTCGCCTGTACGAGGCCGCCGCCCGCTGGTGAGCTCACTCGACCACTGACCCCACGGGGCGTGGGCGGCGCGTCGCGCGTCGTCCACGCCCCCCTTCTCCGAGAGCAGTTGACATGGCAAGACATTTCACCCGACGGTCCCTGGCCGGACTCGCGCTGGGGGCGGCACTCGTCGTGAGCGGGTGCTCCGCGGTCCCGGACGCGATGACCACGGCTCAGCCCGCTGTGTCGTCGGACGCCGCGCCGACACTGGACAGCCTGATCTCCGATGGTCTGCGTCAGGCGAAGTCCGAGTTCCAGAAGGAAGTGCTCACGAAAGCCCGCGAGACGGGCAGCATCAGTGAGGCGGACTGGAAGGAAGCGAACAACCGTTACAAGGCGTGCCTGGACGAGCAGGGGTACGCCGCCGACCTGCTCTACGACGGCAGCAAGGTCCTGATGGCCTTCGATGCCGATTCCAACGAATCGGAGGCGGCGAAGAAGACGCGCCAGGCCGCGGACCTCGCGTGCTATCAGAAGACCAGCGCGTTCATCAACGAGGTCTACGCGTACCTCAACGGCGGGTCGGACAGACCGGACGCCGACGCCGTTCAGCGCGCCGTGCTCGCGTGCCTCATCGATCGCAAGCTCGTGCCGGCGGACACCAGCTACGACCAGTTCCTGGCGGATCTCGAGCAGAACGAAGGCAAGCAGTTCGGCGCCCAGAGCGCTGCCGACGAAGAGGCCGTCACGAAGTGCTGGATCGAGAACACCTAGCGAACCGTACCGCCGCGCGGCACGGACGCGCCCTACCCGAACCGGCCGGAGTGGAGTGCCTCGACGAAGGTCTGGTAGTCCGCTTCGGCCTGGTTCGCGTAGGCCTCCGCCCACGCGGACACGGCCCGCACGAAGGTGGCCCCTGTGCCCATGTAGCCGGCGGCGAACGGCGCCTTCGGCGAGCGGGCGTGGGCACGGCCGAGCACGATCGCGCACGCCTGGGCGTACTCGCCGAACTGGACGCGGTTCATGTCGGCGATCTCGAACGAGGCGTTCCTGTTGCGGAACACGCGCATGTAGAAGCTGTAGTCCTCCACGTTGAGGTAGCCGAGGAACGGGTCGGACACCGCCTGCAGGATGCGCTGGCAGCCGACCACCCGATAGCCCTCGTGCTGCGCCGCCAGCTTCGCGTCGAGGTACCCGACCACGGGCGCGACGCCGCCGTACTGCTGGATCACCGACCGGCTGGCCTCCTTGAGCTGCAGGATCATCACGTCGCCGGTCGGGTCGCCGAGGGCGATGATGAAGCAGCGCGTGCCGACGCTGCCCACCCCGACCACGCGGCGGGCGACGTCGAGCACCGTGTACTGCGACAGCATCAGCGCGAGGTTCGTGGGGACCGTGTCGCGGTAGGCCGCGAAGACCGACTCGATCTGCGTGCGGATCTCCGGCTCCAGCCGGGTGAGGATCGGCGGGTTCTCGACGAACTGCAGGCTCCCGTCGCCGCCCTGCTCGAGGGTGCGCCGGGCGACGCGCTCGCTGGTGCGCTTGTCCGACTCCTTCAGGGTGCGCTTGATCATGCGCTCGCTGTCCGGGCTCAGGATCTGCCGGTCGACCAGGCTGGTCGGCCGGAAGTACCGGCTGTACAGCGTCTGCTGGAGGGCGTTCCGCAGCGAGTTGCGGTACATCGCCGCCGCCGCGAGCACGATCGACTGCAGGTCCGGTCCCGTCATCCCGAGGGAGCGGCCGGCCAGCACCACGCTGGCGAGCAGGCGCTTGACATCCCACTCCCACGGCCCGACCGAGGACTCGTCGAAGTCGTTGATGTCGAACACCATCGCGCGCTCGGGGGAGCGGTAGATGCCGAAGTTGCTGAGGTGCGCGTCGCCGCAGATGACGACCTCCGCGCCCGAGGTCGGCCCGTGGCGCATGTCGGCCGCCTGGATGGCCGCGCTGCCGCGGTAGAACGCGAACGGGTCGGTGCCCATCCGCTGCATGCGCAGCTGGACGAGCCAGGGGAGACGGGACTCGTTCTGCTCGAGCAGGATCCCGAGCGGGTCGCGGTCCGGCGGCGGCGTGTACTCGGCCTGGGAGGTCCGCGGCGTCTGGGAGCGCGCCGCGCGCCCTGCCTCGTAGAGCTCGGCTTCGGTGAGCGGGGTCGCGATGGTCGTCATGACGCACCTCCTGGGGTGGCGCTCATGCTAGCTCGGCGCGGTCCCGTCGGGTAGATCGCCGTTAGGGTGGACGCCGTGGACAGGAGCGACTGGATCGAGCACCGCAGGCACGACGGCGAGCGCGTCGGCTGGATCCGGCCGGACGGCGACCTGTTCGTCCCGGTCGATCTGCTGGGCCGCGACCTGAGCGGTCCGGTCGGCTGGCTGGAGGCCGAGGAGGCGCTGGAGAGCGCGGGCATCGGCTACCTCGCCGAGCTGTACGAGCTGCGGCGGCCGGACGGCTCCTGGCTGCGCGTGCGGCTGGCGGAGGTGTCGCCCGACCGCATCGTGGCGAAGAAGGACGACTTCGGCGCCGTGGGCGCGCCGCAGCTGTACTACGCGCTGCCGTTCCCGGCGCCCGACGACCTGCGCGTGCTCCGGCGCTGATCGGACGCCCACTGCGGCGGGGCCGGCCGCGCGGCGGGTCTGGTGCGCCGCGAGCGCCCCGGGCTACCATCGGGCAGATTTCCCGGAAGGGGCTGTCATGGCGGGACGGTGGGGCGCGGTCACGGTGCTGGCCTCTGCGCAGTTCGTCATGACGCTCGACAGCACCGTCATGAACGTCTCGATCTCGACGGTCGTCAAGGACCTGCACACGACCATCTCGGCCATGCAGGCCTGCATCACCTTCTACACGCTCACCATGGCCGCCTTCATGCTGCTCGGCGCGAAGCTGGGCGACGTCTGGGGCCGCCGCCGGGCCCTCGTCATCGGCTCGATCGTCTACGCCGTCGGCTCCGGCACGACGGCGCTGGCGCCGAACATCGTGGTGCTGTTCCTCGGCTGGTCGGTGATCGAGGGGCTGGGCGCCGTGCTGGTCATCCCGGCGATCGCCGCGCTCATCGCGAACAACTACTCGGGCCACGCGCGAGTCACCGCGTTCGCCACGATCGGGGCCGCCTCCGGCGTGGCCGTCGCCGTGGGGCCTCTGATCGGCGGCTTCCTCACCACCTACGCGAGCTGGCGGTACGTGTTCGCGGGTGAGGTCGTGATCATGGCGATCGTCCTGCTGTTCCGCACCGTGGTGTCCGACACCGGCGAGCGCGCGCACATCCGCATCGACGTCCTCTCGGTGCTGCTGTCGGCCGCCGCCCTGGTGCTCATCGTCTACGGCCTGCTGCAGACCAAGACCTGGGGCTGGATCCTGCCGACGCAGCAGGACATCAAGATCCTCGGCATCTCGCCCGTCCCGTTCATCGTCGGGCTCGGCGCGGTGCTGCTCTGGCTGTTCTTCCTGCGGCAGCGCCGGCTGATCCGGCTGGGCAGGCCGCCGCTGCTGAACACCGCGATCCTGCGGCTCCGGCAGCTGCGCGCCGGCGTCGGCAGCCTGGGCATCCAGTACACGGTGACGGCCGGCCTGTTCTTCATCGTGCCGATCTTCCTGCAGCTCTCGCTCGGGCTGGACGCGCTGGCGACCGGCCTGCGGATCTTCCCGCTGTCGGTCGCGCTCGTGCTGTTCTCCATCCTGGGCACAGCGCTCGCCCGGCGGCTGTCGCCCAAGCTGATCGCCCGGATCGGCCAGTTCGGGCTGGTGCTGTCCAGCCTGGTGCTGCTCGGCTCCGTCGACACCACGCTCTCCAACTGGGTCTTCGGTTCCGGGATGTTCCTGGCCGGCGCCGCCCTCGGCCTGCTGGCCTCCCAGCTCGGCAACGTTACGATGTCGGCGGTCGGGGAGGACGAGCTCAGCGAGGCCGGCGGCGTCCAGGGCGTCTACCAGAACCTCGGCTCGTCGCTCGGGACCGCCTTGATCGGCTCGGTGATGATCGCCTCGCTCACCACCCTGTTCAGCGGCGGCGTCGCGGCGAGCACCCTGCCGGACTCCGTGCAGCAGCAGATCGCCGCGCAGACGCAGGGCGGCGTCGCCGTCGTTCCGGTGGCGGAGGTGCCGAAGATCGCGACCGACGCCGGCCTCTCGCAGGACCAGGCGAACGAGCTGTCCACGATCTACAGCACGTCCCAGCTCGACGCGCTGCGGCTGTCGTTCGCGGCGCTCGCGATGGTCTCGCTCGGCGCGGTGTTCTTCTCCCGCAACCTGCCGTCGAGCGTGCTGGGCAAGCCGGAGGTCGCGGAGACGGAGGACGCCGAGGAGGACGCACCCTCCGCCTGACAGGTCTGGTGCCGCGCTCGCGCGCGGAGCTAGCATGCGGCCGTCGGCGCCCGGCGGCGCGGCACGAGGGGAGGAGATCGGCATGGAGGCGTTTCCCGACATCGCGGACCACGGTCTGATCGGCGACCTCCAGACGGTGGCGCTGGTCTCCACGGCCGGCTCGATCGACTGGTTCTGCGCGCCCCGCTTCGACTCGCCGACGATGTTCGCGTCGCTGCTCGACCGCGAGAAGGGCGGCTACTTCCGCATCCACGCGCTCGCCGACGACGCGCGGATCCGGCAGATGTACTTCCCGCAGACCGCGGTGCTGATCACCCGGTTCATGTCGTCGAAGGGCGTCGGGGAGGTCATCGACTTCATGCCCGTCGCCGACGAGCCCACCATCGCCACAGCGCGGCGCGTCATCGTGCGGGCGGTGCGCGTGGTGCGCGGCGAGCTGACCTTCCGGCTGGAGTGCCGGCCGCGGTTCGACTACGGCCGCAGCGTGCACACGACGACGGCCTCCGAGAACGGCGTGCTGTTCGCCGACGACACGACCAGCGCGGCCCTGCACGGGGTACCGGCGGACTCGGTGGCCGACGGCGACGTCGACCTGGAGTTCGCGCTCGCCGCGGGCGAGCTGCGGATCTTCGCGTTCGAGACCGAGCCGCGCGGCGAGCCCCGCGACATCGGCCGGGCGCGCGGCAACCGGCTGTTCCGCGAGACCGTCGCCTTCTGGCGGGACTGGATCGGCCGTAGTACCTACTCCGGCCGCTGGCGGGAGGATGTGGAGCGCTCGGCGATGGTGCTGAAACTCCTGCAGTACGCGCCGAGCGGAGCCTTGGTCGCCGCCCCGACCGCGGCGCTGCCCGAGCAGCTGGGCGGCGTCCGCAACTGGGACTACCGCTACACCTGGATCCGCGACGCGTCCTTCTCGGTCTACTCGTTGCTCGCGCTCGGCTACGAGGAGGAGGCCGTCGCGTTCGCGCTCTGGACGGCCGACCGGGTGTCCGAGCAGGTCGGCGAGAGCTCCGGGCCGCTGAAGATCATGTACCGGATCGACGGCTCCTCAGACCTGGAGGAGCTCACCCTCGACCACTTCGAGGGATACGCGGGCTCGACGCCGGTGCACATCGGCAACGGCGCCGCCGACCAGCTCCAGCTCGACATCTACGGCGAGGCGCTGGACGCGCTGTCCATCGCCGAGGACCACCATCCGATCGGTCACCCGGGCTGGATGAAGCTGGTCGGCATCCTGGACTGGCTGGCCGACAACTGGGACCAGCCGGACGAGGGCGTGTGGGAGACCCGCGGCGGCCGCAAGGACTTCACCTACGGGCGGATCATGTGCTGGGTCGCCTTCGACCGCGCCATCACGATCGCCAGGGAGCGGAGCAGGCCCGCGCCGCTGGAGCGCTGGATCACGACCCGCGACGCGATCTACGAGCAGGTCTTCACGAAGTGCTGGAACCCGGAGCGGAAGGCGTTCACCCAGCACCCCGGCACGGACGTCGTGGACGCGATCACCCTGCTGATGCCGCTGGTGGGGATGATTTCGCCGCAGGACCCGATGTGGCTCTCGACGCTGGACGCGATCGGTGAGGAGCTCGTCACCGACAGCCTGGTCTACCGCTACAATCCGTCGGCGTCGCCGGACGGCCTCCCGGGCGAGGAGGGCACCTTCTCGCTGTGCTCGTTCTTCTACGTGTGCGCGCTGACCGACGCCGGGAGGCTGGACGAGGCGCGGTACGCGTTCGAGAAGATGCTCACCTACGGAAACCACGTCGGCCTGTTCGCCGAGGAGATTGACCCGGCCGGCCTGCAGCTCGGCAACTTCCCGCAGGCGTTCACCCACCTCGCGCTCATCCGGGCGGCCATCGCGCTCGACACCGCCCTGACCGCGCAGAACAGCACGAACCGGAAGGCCGCGCGATGATCCCGCTCACCATCGGCACCACCGTCGGCGCGCCGGAGCGTCCCGCCGTCATCGACGGGTCGCGCTTCAACCGGCACACGTTCTGGTGCGGCCAGAGCGGGTCGGGGAAGACCTACGCGCTCGGCGTCGTGCTGGAGCAGCTGCTGCTGCAGACCGAGCTCCCGGTGGCGGTGCTCGACCCGAACGCCGACTTCGTCCGGGTGTCGCGCACCCGCGAGGACGCGTCGCCCCAGGAGCGCGATCGGTTCGCCTCCTTCGACATCCGGGTCTTCCACTCCAGCACCCGCGCCGAGCCGCAGCTGCACGCCCGCTACGTCGACCTCAGCGTGCGCTCGCAGGCCGCCGTGGGCAGGCTGGATCCGATCGCCGACGAGGAGGAGTACAACGCCCTCCTGCACCTCGACAAGTCGCAGGCGCAGCACTTCGACAAGCAGCGCTTCCTGGAGGCGCTCGCCTCCTCGCACGACCCGGCGCGACGGCGCCTGGGGATGCGGATCGACAACCTGGAGATCCTGGACTGGCCGCTCTGGTCGTTCGGGCGCTCCTCGGTCGTCGACGCGATCGACGAGCGGCCGCGCGTCACCGTGCTCGACGTGGGCGGCTTCGCGCACCAGGCCGAGCCGCAGGCGGCGGCGCTGTGCGTGCTGGAGCACCTGTGGGAGAAGCGGATGGAGCGCACCCCGCTCCTGATCGTGATGGACGAGGCGCACAACTTCTGCCCGCCCGTGCCGCGGAACAGCGTGGAGGCGCAGCTCACCGAGCAGCTCATCCAGATCGCCGCCGAGGGCCGCAAGTTCGGGCTGTGGCTGTTCCTCTCCACGCAGCGGCCGACCAAGATCCACCCCAACGTGCTGTCCCAGTGCGACAACCTCGGGCTGATGCGGATGAACTCGCCGCGCGACCTGGACGAGATCGGCGACGTGTTCGGGTTCGTGCCGCAGAGCGTGCTGGAGCAGTCGCCGACGTTCCGCAAAGGCGAGGCGCTGTTCGCCGGCGCGTTCTCGGACGAGCCGCAGCTCGTCCGGGTCGGCCGGCGCATCACGGTGGAGGGCGGGAGCGATCTCTCGGTCGAGCCCAGCGCGGTCGAGGTCGGATAGGCGCGGTCGAGGTCGGAGAGCGCGGTCGAAGATCGACACGCGCGGCGATCGGATGGAGGAGGCGGTATGAGCCAGGCACCGGATTCGCAGCAGGCGCCCGGTCCGCGGCAGGAGCGGACGCAGGAGGACGCGGTGGCGGCGCGCGGCATCATGGCGGACGTCGTCCACGGCCGGCTTATGCACGTCCCGGTGAGCCTGGAGCAGTCGATCGAGGACTTCCACGACTCGTCGCAGGAGTGGCGGCGCCTGTTCTCCGAGCTGCTCGGCACGTTCTTCCTGGTGCTCGTCGCGGCGGGCGGCGGCATGATGGGGCAGGCGTTCCCGAACACGATCTCCCGCACGGCCGCGGTGACCGCGCCCGCGCTGATGGTGTTCGCGATCATCCTGTTCATGGGCAAGGTGTCCGGCGCGCACCTCAACCCGGCGGTGAGCGTCGCGTTCGCGCTGCGCGGGGACTTCCCGTGGTCCCGGGTGCCCGGCTACATCCTCGTCCAGCTGGCCGGGGCCTCCCTGGCCGCGTGGTTCCTGGAGGGGGTCACCCACGTGTCGGCGCACTACGGCTCGAACTACCCGGCGACCGGGTTCACGTCGTGGGACGCCCTGCTGATGGAGACCGTGCTCACGTTCGGGCTGGTGAGCGTCATCCTGGGCACGGCGTCCGGCGCCCAGAACCTCGGCATCATCGGCGCCTTCGGCGTCGGCGCCTACATCGCGCTGGCCGGGCTGTGGGGCAGCCCGATCTCGGGGGCGTCGATGAACCCGGCCCGCACGTTCGGGCCCGACCTGGTGAGCGGGCACTGGGACGCGTACTGGGTGTACATCGTCGGGCCGCTCGCCGGCGCGGTGATCGCGGTCGGCGCGGCGTTCCTGCTGCGCGGCCGCGGCGGCGGGGTGGCGGGGTCGGAGGCGGCGCAGGGCGGGCTCATGACCCAGGCGCGCTTCCCCGAGCAGGAGTGAGGGCCGGTCGCCGCCGGGTTCGATCGCTCGCCGGGTCTGACGTCGTGCCGGGTCTGACGTGGCGCGCGGCGGCGGACCATGATGTCCTCATGGACTCGATGGACCTCAATCCGCCCGAGGCGCCCGCCGGCAGCGTCCGGGTGCAGCGAGCGCTCTGGCGGCACTGGGGGACCCCGGCGGGGATCTACGGCACCATCGTCTACGCGAGCGTGGTGGCGGCGAGCTCCGGCGGAGCCGCCAGCCAGGGGGACGCCCTGCACGTCCTGGTCTTCAGCCTGGTCAGCATCGTGGTCTTCTGGCTGGCCCACGTCTACTCCACCGCCCTCGGCTTCCACGCCGACGACGAGAGCGTCCGCGCCCGCATCGTCGACTCGCTCCGGCACGCCCTGTTCGAGTCGAGCGGCATGCTGGAGGCGGCGGTCGTTCCGAGCATCCCGCTGCTGCTGGCGGCCCTGGGCGTCCTCTCGGCCCAGACCGGCGTGCTGGTGTCGCTCTGGCTGACGGTGCTGCTGCTCGCGCTGCTCGGCTACCTGGTGTTCCTCATCCGCGGGAGGTCCGTGTGGATCTGCCTGACCGGCGCGGTGGTGACGGGGCTGTTCGGGGTCGTGGTGATCCTGCTGAAGGTCACGCTGCAGCACTGAGGCCCGAGCCCTCAGAAGCTCCCGATCCCCTTCCCGATCAGCACGACCCCGATCACCAGCAGCAGTACCGCCATCACGGTCGCGTTGTTGCGGACGAGCCAGTCGCGGAGCGCGTCGAGCGGGCCGCGCATCCGGTCGGCGGCGACCAGGTAGCCGATCACCGGGATCGCGACCGAGCTCGCTGCGACGAGCACGAAGATCAGGATGACCACCGTCGCGGAGCCCGCGGAGAGCCCGGCCGTTCCGATGGCCACGCCGGCGCCCGCGGCCAGCAGGAGGTTCTTCGGGTTCACCGCCGCCAGGATGAACGCGAGCACGAAACCGCGGCCGGCCGTCATCGAGTCGATCGCGCTCATCCACTTCGGGAGGGCCGCCGTCTCGCCCGGCGCCGGGCGTGAGCGCCACTGCCGCAGGGCGAGGAGGAGCAGCCCGAGGCCGAGCAGGATCTTGATGACGCCGGCGATCGGCTTCGCGGCGTTCGGGTCGGCGGCGGGGAGCAGCCCGGAGAGCAGCGTGAAGACCACCACCGCCACGACGATGCCCAGCACCCAGCCGATCAGGAACCCGACGCTCGTCCCTCTCGCCTTCGGCGAGAGCAGCATCAGGATCGCCGCGATGATCGGTATCGGGCTGATCGCGATGCCCAGCGCCAGTGGGAGGGTGTCCCCGATCGCACTCCCCATTGCGGTCTCCTCACCTCGTGGTTACGTCGTCCCTGTCGTTCCGTCCGCACCGCCCGCGCCGGCCGGCGGCTGCGGGCCGCCCGCGCCGCCGGAACGCGCGATCGCCTTCGCCTCCCGGCGCTCGGCCTTCGCGGCGTCGGACTCCTCCTTCATGAGGTCCTTGGTCTCCCGTAGGTCGCCGATCGCGGCGCGCCAGATGCGGGCGCGCGGGTCCGAGTCGACCAGGATCGCCCGGGCGAGCAGGGTCAGCGGGATGGCGAGGATCGCGCCGATCGCGCCCAGCACCACGGCCCAGAGCAGCACCGAGAAGAAGGTCAGCGTCTGGCTGAGCGCCACGGCGTTGCCGACCACCTTAGGCTGCACGACCGACTGCACGACCGCGTTGACGATCCCGTAGATGACGATGATCGCGATGACCGTGCCCCAGCCGCCGATCAGGTAGCCGAACACCAGCGGAGGCACGAGGGCCAGGAAGTAGCCGACGTTGGGGATGAAGCTGCACAGGAACGACAGGATCGCCCAGAGCAGCGCGGCCGGCACCCCCAGGATCCACAGGGCGATGCCGTTGATGACGCCCTGCACGATGCCGAGCAGCGTCGTGACGACCATGTAGCGGCGGACGCTGTGCGCGAAGCCGGTCATCGCGTAGACCAGGTTCGGCTTGGTCGGCTCCAGCTGGCGCAGCAGCGTCGGCGTGTAGGCGGCGTCGGCGGGCATCAGGATGAGCATGGTCAGCACGATCACGCCGAAGGTGATGAGACCGAACGCGCCGCCGAGCAGACCGCTGAAGAAGTTCAGGAGCTTGGTCGGGTCGAAGCCCTGGGTCACAACCTTGAGATCCTGCGGGCTGATGCCGATGCTCGACAGCCAGTTCGCGAACTGCTGCCCGAGCTGCTGGAACTGCGCCTTGTACTGCGGCAGCATCCCGACGAACTGGGCCATCGCGATGATCAGGAGGGCGACGAAGCCGGCCAGCAGCGCGAACGTCGTCAGAGCCACGGCGCCGGTCGCGACCCCGCTCGGCGTGCCGTGGCGCTCCAGCCAGACCCGCACGGGCTGGGCGCAGATCACCAGGACGAGGGCGAGCAGCGACGGCGCGAGGATGCCCGCGATCGCGTGGAACCCGAACAGGATGACGATCCCGCTCGCCAGGCCGAGCAGGATCCGGACGCTGCGGCCGTTCGCGGTCTCGGCCGCCTGGTCGGTGTCCGGGCCTTCCGGCGGTTGTGCTTCCGGTCGGCGAGTGCGCCGCCGGAACGGCCAGATCCCGCTAGCGGCGGCCATGATCGTTCCCCGCGATCGGTGTCTGGAGCGCCATGATGGCCTCCCGGTTGGTGTCGAAGAAGCGCACCCCGTCGAGGAGCCCGAGATGCTGGAGGCGGTCGCGGATGCCTGGGCGCACCCGCGTGAGGGACAGATCGGCGCCGTGGGCGGTCAGGAAGGACTGCACGGTCTCCCACGACTCGGCGCCGGTCACGTCGACGTCAGTGACGGCCTCCAGGTCGAGCACGACGTGCGCGGCGCCGGTGTCGCGGACGGCTCGCTCGACGGCCTTCTCGAAGGAGGTCGCGTTGGCGAAGAACAGCGGAGCGGCCAGCCGGACGACGACCACTCCCGGCACGGTCGGCTCTCCGGCGGACGCAGCCTCCAGGAGCGAGTGCTGCGGGTCGCCGTCGGCGGCGAGGGTGTCGATCGGCGGGTTCGCCGCGCGCCGGGTGACGTTGACGACCGCGAGGACGAAGGCGATCACGATACCGGCGATCGGCCCCACGAACAGGGCGCCGAGGAAGCAGGCGGCGCCGATCGCGAACTCGAACCGGTCGAGCCGCCAGAGCCGGATGAAGTCGGGGATGCCGAGCAGCGGCACGACCGCGACGGCGACGATGGTGCCGATGGCGGGCGAAGGGATGTCCTGCAGCAGGGCGGTGCCGAAGATCAGCAGCAGCAGGGTGCCGAGCGCGGTCACCAGCGACGGCAGCTGCGTGCGCGAGCCGGACTGGTCCATCGCGGCGGTGCGGGAGGTCGAGGATCCGACCGTGAAGCCGCCGCTGACGCCCGCGGCGATGTTCGCGGCGCCGAACGCGAAAAGGTCGCGGTCGGGACGCGTCGGGTAGTTCCGCTTCTCGCCGTAGGAGCGGGAGACGAGGAGGCCCTCGCCCATGGTGACGACGGTGAGAGCGATGGCGGAGGGGATGAGGGCGAGCCATTGGCCCCACTCGATGACCGGCCAGGTGAACGTCGGAGGCCCGGCCTCCACGGGTCCGAGCACGGCGACGCCGTCCCGCTCCGCGCCGGTGAGCAGGACCACGACGGTGGCCACGATGAGGACGAGGAGCGCCCACGGCACCGCGCCGGCGAGCCGGCGGCCGACCAGGAGCACGACGAGCGAGCCGAGCGAGATGAGCACGGACCAGACGTTGAGGGTCGGCAGCCCCGTGATGAGCCCGCCGACCTTCGCCACGAACTCGCCGCCCGAGTCGATCTTCACGCCCAGCATCTTGGCGACCTGGGACACCAGGATGTCGAGGGCGAGACCGCCGACGAAGCCCACCAGGATCGGCTTGGAGAGGAAGTTGGCGAGGAATCCGAGCTTGAAGAAGGAGCACAGCAGGAAGAGCACGCCGCAGATCAGGGCCTGCGCGAGGGCCAGCGTCACGTAGTCGCGGTGGCCGGCGACCGCGAGGCCGCCGAGGGACGACGCCACCAGGGCGGCGGCCGCGGCGTCCGGCGACGCGACCAGCTGGCGCGACGAGACGGTGAGCGCGTAGACGACGGCGGGGACCACCAGGGCGTAAAGCCCGGCGGTCGGCGGCAGGCCGGCGATCTGCGCGTAGCCGATGTTCAGCGGGATGGCGATCGCGAGCAGAGTGACGCCGGCGAGCACCTCGCGCACGGCGTTCCTGGCGGTGAGGCCCGCGAGCGGCCGGATGCGGGTATGGGACGGCGCCGGAGCCCTGCGGGACTCCGGCGCCGTCGCGGTCGGGTCGGTCACGTCGGTCACCGATCCCGTGGACTCACGCCGTGGGCGCTGCCGGCGGCGGGGTCGGCGTGGATGGCGCGGCCGGCGCCGCGTGGGCTCCGGCGCCCTGGTGGCCGAGGGCGACGCTCTTGAGGTGGTCGAACTCGGCGGGGGTGATGGTCCCGGCGTCCAGGAGGGCCTTGGCCTTGGCGATCTCGTCCGCGGGGCTCGCGGTCGCGACCTGGCGGATGTACGCGTCGGTGCTCTGCTGCACCTGGCGCGCCTCCTTCTGGCTGCGCTCCGCCATCCCCGGCCCGCGAGCGATGAGGTACACGAGCGCGGTGAGGAACGGCACGAAGATCAGGAAGATGATCCACAGGGCCTTCCACCACCCGTTGAGCTTGTGGTCGCGGAACAGGTCGCTGATGATCGCGAACAGCGCGAACAGGTAGGCGATGAAAGCGAAGCTCCAGAAGAACAGCCAGATGATGTTCCAGAAGTTGTTCCAGAAATCCATGTCGTTTTACCTTTCCCCCTGGCTCTCGTCCGAGCCTGGATGTGGGCTGAGAGTAACGCGGCGGGGGTCCGTGCGTCTAGAGGCCGATGGGGTGGGCTGAAGGTAGCCGATCGCAGAGCTCGCCATCCCGGTGAGCTCCGCCGTCACCGCCGAAGCGGTGGAGGCGGCCGCCCTGCTCACCCGCTTCGACGCCGAGTTCGGGCTGTCCGTGCTCCCGTTCGCGTCGATCCTGCTCCGGAGCGAGTCCGCGTCGTCCTCGCAGATCGAGAACCTGACCAGCGGTGCCCGGGCGATCGCGGAGACCGAGCTCGGCGAGCGCGACACCGGAAACGCCCCGCTGATCGTGCGCAACGTCCACGCCATGCAGGCGGCGCTGGAGCTCTCCGACGCCCTCGACGGCTCGGGCATCATCGCGACGCACGCGGCGCTCGTGGAGGATCACGCCCCCGAGCTGACCGGAGGGTATCGCCGCGAGCAGGTGTGGATCGGCGGCTCCGGCGTGAGCCCGCACGGCGCGGCCTTCGTCCCTCCCCATCACGAACGCGTGCCCGCGGCGATGGCCGACCTCGTCGCGTTCACCGGGCGCTGGGACATTCCAGCGCTGCTTCACGCGGCGATCGCGCACGCGCAGTTCGAGACCATCCACCCGATCCCCGACGGAAACGGCCGCACCGGTCGCGCCATCGTCCAGGCCATGCTGCGGCGCTCGCGGACCACTGCGACGGTCGTCGTGCCGGTGTCGGCCGGCCTCCTCCACGACGTAGACGGCTACTACGACGCGCTCACCGCCTACCGCGCCGGCGACCTCGACCCGATCGTCCGTGCGTTCACCGAGGCGGCGGGGTTCGCGGTGCGCGCCGGACGCGACCTCGCAGCGGCGATCGACGAGCTCCGCTCGCGCTGGGAGGAGATGCTGACCGGCCTTCGCTCCGACAGCTCTGCGCGCCGCGTAGCCGCCCTCGCCCTCGAGCAGCCCGTGCTCAACGTCGCCGTCGTGGAGGCCAGGCTCGGGCTCTCGGCGCCGGGAACGTACCGCGCGTTCGAGGCCCTCGTGGATCGCGGTGTCCTCCGTCCCGCGAACTCGCGCAAGCGCAACCGGCTCTGGATCGCGGACGACATGATCCAGGCGCTCGACGCGTTCGCCGACCGCGCGGCTCGTCGCTCCTCGTTTTAGCTAACTGGTCTAGACACTCCCGCACCCTCCTCGTTAGCGTGTGCCGCAAATCGAGGGGGCTGCTGCTGTGACCAGAGAATTCCAGGGAAAGATCGAACTCGATGTGCGGGACTCGGTGTCCGACTGGGACGCCTTCCTCCCGCCCGAGGCCCCGGAAGGGGCGCCCAATGTGCTGCTGGTGCTCTACGACGACACCGGGCAGGCGGCCTGGTCGCCGTACGGAGGGCGCATCCAGATGCCGACGATGGAGCGGCTGGCGCAGAACGGTCTGACCTACACCCAGTGGCACACCACCGCGCTGTGCTCGCCCACCCGGTCGACGCTGCTGACCGGGCGCAACCACCACTCCAACGGTTTCGCGACCATCTCCGAGTCGTCCACCGGCTTCCCCGGCTACAACTCGCACATCCCGGCGTCGAACGCGACCATGGCGAACCTGCTGCGCGACGCCGGCTGGGCGACGTTCTGGGTCGGCAAGAACCACAACGTCCCGATCGACGAGTGGACGGCGGGCGCCAGCAAGAAGAACTGGCCGCTGGCGCAGGGCTTCGACCGGTTCTACGGCTTCATCGGAGGCGAGACCAACAACTGGTATCCGTCGCTGGCGGAGGACAACCACTACATCGACCAGCCGTACCTGCCGGAGCAGGGCTACCACCTGTCGAGGGACCTCGCCGACCAGGCGCTCCGGATGTTGCGCGACGTGCAGCAGACCGAGCCGGGCAAGCCCTGGTACCTGTGGTTCTGTCCCGGCGCGAACCACGCCCCGCACCACGCGCCGCAGGAGTACATCGACAAGTACAAGGGCGTCTTCGACGACGGCTACGAGGCCTACCGCGAGTGGGTGCTGCCGCGGATGATCGAGAGGGGGCTGCTGCCGGAGGGCACCGAGCTCACCGAGCTGAACCCGATGCCGCCCGGGACGTTCTCGGCGAGCGACGAAGTGCGCCCGTGGGCCGAGCTGGGTGCGGAGGAACGCGCGCTGTTCTGCCGGATGGCGGAGGTGTACGCCGGCTTCTCCGAGTACACGGACGCCCAGGTCGGCCGGATCGTCGACTACCTGGAGGAGTCCGGGCAGCTCGACAACACGCTGATCATCTACTGCGCCGACAACGGGGCCTCCGGGGAGGGCAGCCCGAACGGGTCCGTCAACGAGGGCAAGATCTTCGGCGGCTATCCCGACGACCTGCAGGACAACCTCCGCATGGTGGACAAGCTGGGCTCGCCGGACACCTACAACCACTACCCGACGGGCTGGGCCGCCGCGTTCTCGACGCCGTACCGGATGTTCAAACGCTACGTCTACCAGGGCGGCGTCTGCGATCCGCTGGTGATCTCCTGGCCGAAGGGCATCGCCGCGCGCGGGGAGGTGCGCAACCAGTACCACCACTCGACCGACATCGTCGCCACGATCCTCGATGTCTGCGGTGTGGAGCTTCCCGCGACCTACAACGGGGTCGAGCAGCGACCGCTGGACGGCATTCCGATGACCTACAGCTTCGAGGCCGACGGCGAGACGACGAAGCGGACGCAGTACTTCGAGATGTTCGGCAATCGCGGCATCTGGCACGACGGCTGGAAGGCGGTCACCGAGCACGGCCCGGTGAGCGGCCGCGGCGACTTCCCGAGCGACACCTGGCAGCTGTTCCACACCGACACCGACCGCTCGGAGGCGCATGACCTCGCGGACGAGCACCCGGAGAAGGTGGAGGAGCTGAAGGCGCTGTGGCTATCGGAGGCGAAGCGCAACGATGTGCTGCCGCTCAACGACCTCCAGATCATCGGCAACCCCAAGGACTTCGAGACGTTCATCTCGATGGAGTTCAAAGTCCCCGTTCCGGCGAGCGGCCAGTACACCTACTACCCGGGCACCAGCGAAGTCCCGGAGCGGTCGGCCGCGAACACCCACGGCGTCTCGTACAAGGTCCTCGCGGAGGTGACGACGACAGCGGACACGCAGGGGGTGATCTTCGCCCACGGCTCGCGGTTCGGCGGCCACAGCCTGTTCGTGAAGGACGGGAAGCTGACCTACGTCTACAACTTCCTCGGCATCCCGCCGGAGAACGTCATCTCTGCGCCTGTCCCCGAGCCCGGCCCGCACGTCTTCGGGGTCTCGTTCACCAAGGAGCGGGTGGGGGAGTACCGCGAGGCCATCGGGCCGCTCGCTCTCTACATCGACGACGAGAAGGTCGCCGAGCAGGAGATCCGCACCATCCTGGGGCACTTCTCGCTGTGCGGCGAAGGCCTCTGCATCGGCTACGACTCCGGCGACGCTGTGTCGAAGCTGTACGAGGGCTCGCGGTTCGACTACACCGGCGGCGAGATCATCAAAGTGGTGTTCGACATCGCCGACGACGCCTACGTGGATGTGGAGGCGCACCTGGCCGCAGCGATGGCCAGGGACTGAGGGACAGATGACCACCGCGCCCCCGGTCACCCGGCGGCCGTGGCTGCTGCCCACCCTGGCGGGCTACCGCCGGGAGTGGCTCGGCCGCGACATCCTCGCCGGGGTGTCGGCGGGCGCGGTGGTCGTCCCGCAGGCGATGGCGTACGCGACCATCGCGAACCTGCCGGTGGAGGCCGGCCTCTACACGGCGACCGTGCCGATGGCGGTGTACGCGTTCCTGGGCGGCTCGCGGGCGATGAGCGTCTCCACGACCTCCACGATCGCCACGCTCACCGCCACGACATTCGTCTCGGCGGGCGTCGTCGCGGACTCGCACGCGATCCCGCGCGACCTGGTGACCCTGACGTTGCTGGTCGGCGTCGCCCTGCTCCTCGCGCGGCTGCTGCGGCTGGGGACGCTGGTCGAGATCATCAACAAGCCCACGCTGCTCGGCATCCAGATCGGCGTCGGCGCGACGGTAGCCGTCGGGCAGTTGCCCAAACTGCTGGGGGAGACCGACGCGCCGACCGGCCACGGCTTCATCCACAGTGTGAACGCGGTGATCGCCGCCGTCCCGCACGCGAACCCCGTCACCGCGGTGCTGTCGGCGCTGTCGATCGCCGCGCTGTTCCTGTTCAAGCGGTTCCTGCCGCGGGTGCCGGGGCCGCTCATCGTCGTAGCCGCCGGGATCCTGTTGGTCGCGTTCGGCGGCCTCCGCTCGGCGGGAGTCGAGCTCATCACGCCGGTCTCGCAGGCGTTCCCGCTGCCGACGCTGCCGAGCCTCGACCACGTCTTCCAGCTCATCCCGGGCGCGTTGGCGATCGCCGTGATGGCGTTCTTGGAGTCGGCGGCCGTCGCGCGCGGCCTCCGCGAGCTGGACGATCCGCGGATCGACAGCAACCGGGAGCTGCTCGCGACGGCGATGGCGAACCTGATCGGCGGCTGGTTCCGGACGCTGCCCGCTGCGGGAGGCTTCTCGCAGAGCGCGGTGAACAAGTCCGCGGGGGCCCGCTCGCAGCTCGCCGCCCTCGTCACCGTGGTGCTGGCGCTGCTGATCGGGCTGTTCCTCGGCCCGGTGATCAGCCTGCTGCCGCAGGCGACCCTCGCCGCGCTGGTGTTCGTCGCCGTCTTCGGGCTGATCGACGTGAAGGACCTGGTGCTGCTCTGGCGCGTCAGCCGGCGCGACTTCGCGGTCGCGATGGCGACAGCGGTGATCGGCCTGACCGCGGGGCTGTTGGCGGCGGTCGGCGTCGGCGTGCTGTTCACGCTCGTGCTGGTGCTCGCGGCGCTGAACAAGCCGCGCGTCCGCGTCGACGAGAGCGAGGGAGGCCGGCTCGCGGTCAGCCTCCTCGGGCCGCTCTACACGGCCAACGTGCTCGCGACGGAGCAGGCGATCCTCGACGCGACCGACGCCGCCCGAGCCGCGGGGGAGGTCACCGAGCTCACTCTGGACTGCTCGCCGCTCCAGGACGTCTCCGTCACCGTCATCCTCGCGCTGCAGAACCTCGACCAGGAGCTCGCCGGGCGCGGGGTGCGGTTGCGTGTGCGCGGACTCCCGGCCGCTGCGCGGGCGATCGCGGCGCGCACGAAGTGGTTCCGGGGGCTGGAGGCGGAGGGGCGGGTCGGGGACTAGCTACGCCCCCGCCCACTCCAGCACCCGCAGCGCCCGCAGCGTGTTCCACCGGCTCGGCTCGCCGACGGCCTCCATCTCCAGCAGCGCGCGCCCGGAGTGCTCGTGGTCGAGCAGCCAGCGCCCGTCCGGCTGCCGGCGGGACGCCACGACCGACACCGCCTCCGCGACCCGATCGTCCGCCGGGACGCCGGCCGCGCGCAGGTGGTCGAGCCCGCGCAGGACGTCGTACGACCAGTAGTAGGGGAACGAGAACTGCAGCCAGCTGTCGCGGATGATCGACCCGTCGCCCAGCCGGCGCATCAGCCCGCGCGCCAGCAGGTACTCGTGGCCGCGCTCGATCGCCGCGGCCACGTCGGTCGGGCCGCCCGCGTCCCGGTAGGCGGTCAAGCCCTCCAGCGCGCAGACCGTGCTGTGGAACGAGCCGGGTTCCTGCCGGGTCTCGGCGTAGCAGTTCCAGCCGCCGTCGTCCTGCTGCTCGTTCAGCAGCCGCTCCACGATCAGCTCGCTGGGATGCCCGAAGCGTGCGCCGGCGACGAGGACGCGGCCGTTGATGCACGGCTCCACCTCGCCGTCGAAGAAGGGATGGTTCCACCATTCCTCGCCCCAGTCCACCTGGCGCACCACGCGGTCCACCGCGACGCGAGTGCGCTCGCCGTCCGCCGGCGCGCCCAGCAGCGCCAGCAGGAGCATCGCGTCGTCCACGCCGAGCCAGTCGCGCTGCGTCCAGACGCCCTCGCCCCAGGTGCCGTCCTCGCGTTGCAGGTTGAGCAGGCGGGCGCCCCAGCCTTCGGTCTCCACGTTCGCGCGCTCCGCGGCCACGGCGGCGTCCGGCTCGTGCAGCAGGTCGCGGCGGACCTGCCAGCGGATCGCCGGGTCGCCGTCGAGAAGCCAGCCGAGGACATCCACGGCGGACAGGCTACCCCGCGAACGACTGCGTGCCCAGTACCGCCAGCAGCGCCAGCTTCTCCGCCGCCTCGGTGCGCGGTGCGGCTGTCAGCACCAGCAGGCACTGCGACTGGTCCTCGGTGAACAGCGCCTGGCAGTCCAGCTCGATCGCGCCGAGCTCCGGGTGGATCAGCGTCTTGTGGTCCTCGAATCGGCGGGCGACCTCGTGCCGCTCCCACAGCTCCGCGAACTCGGGGCTCCGCTCCAGCAGCGCCCGGACGAGCTCGCCGGCGCGCGACTGCGGGCCGAGCGCGCCGTACGCGTCGCGAAGGGAGGCCACCTGGGCGCGGCTCTGCCGGTCGCGGTCGGCCTCCGGGTACATCGCGCGCGCGGTCGCGGGCTCGGTGAACCAGCGGTAGTACTCGCTGCGTTCGAGACCCGTGTAGTGCGAGCGGTCGCCCAGCAGCGCGACGGCCAGCCGGTTCTGCAGGAGGGTCTCGCCGAGGTTCGACAGGACGAGGGCCGGGGTGTCGTCCAGTCGGTCCAGCACGCGCTGCAGCGCAGGGGGGACGTGCGCGCCGCCGAGCCGGTCGGGGGTGTTGTGGCCGGCGATGCGGTACAGGTAGTCGCGCTCGTCGGCGGACAGCCGCAGTGCGCGGGCGAGCGAGGCGAGCATCTGGTCGCTCGGCTGCGGGCCGCGGCGCTGCTCCAGCCGCGTGTAGTAGTCGTTCGACATCGCGGCGAGCATCGCGACCTCCTCGCGACGGAGGCCGGGCGCGCGTCGGCGGGGCCCGGAGGGCAGGCCGACATCCTCCGGGCGCAGCTCCTCGCGGCGGCGGCGGAGGAAATCGGCGAGCGCGGTGCGGTCCATCACACCATCATCCGACGTCGGGCGGGTCCGAGCCAGGGATCGCGGATCCCCCGATGAGCGCTCCGCTCCCGCCCGCGAGTGAACGCCCGCAGAGTGGAGGGCATGAACATCACAGGGAACACCGTCTTCATCCCCGGCGCCACCAGCGGCATCGGGCTCGCCCTCGCCGTCGCCCTGCACGAGCGCGGCAACACCGTGATCGTCGGCGGCCGCCGCACCGAGCTGCTGGAGGCCATCGCGGCCGAGCACCCCGGCATCGACACGGTCCGCATCGACACCGCCGACGCCGACAGCATCCGGGAGGCCGCCGGCACCGTGCTCGCCGCCCACCCCGACCTGAACGTCCTGGTCACGATGGCCGGCATCATGCGCGCGGAGGACTGGCACCGCCCCGAGGCGTTCCTCGCCTCCGCGGAGTCCATCGTCACCACCAACGTGCTCGGACCGATCCGCCTGATCGCGGCGTTCGTCGAGCACCTGCAGTCCCGCCCGGACGCCACGATCGTCACGGTCTCCTCCGGCCTGGCGTTCACGCCGCTGAAGGTGACGCCGAGCTACAACGCCAGCAAGGCGGCCATCCACATGCTCAGCGAAAGCATCCGCCTCCAGCTCGCCGACACGTCGGTCCGGGTCCTGGAACTCGTGCCGCCCGCGGTGCGCACCGCCCTGATGCCGGGCCAGGAGGAGAGCGACTTCGCGATGCCGCTGGACGAGTTCGTCGCGGAGGTCATGGAGCTGATCGAGACGCAGCCCGACGCCACCGAGCTCCAGGTGGAGCGGGTGAAGTTCCTCCGCTACGGCGAGGCCCGCGGCGACTACGACCGCGTCGTGGAGGTGCTGAACGGCTCCGACCCGCACGCCCGCGAGTCCGCCGCCTAGGAGGCGTACTCGGGCGTGAGGGCGAGCCAGGCTGCGAGCGCGTCGATCTCGGCGCGCACCGCGTCCCGCGCCTCCGGCGCGAACGGCTCGTCCTCGTGGACGGCCGCGACGCGGAGGATCCCGGCCTTCCGGTCGGCGGTGGCGTCGAGTTTGCCGATCAGCCGGTCGCCGTGCAGGATCGGCAGCGCGAAGTAGCCCCAGCGCCGCTTGGAACCGGGCTTGTACATCTCCAGCAGGTACTCGAAGCCGAACACCTCCTGGCTGCGCACCCGGTCGTGCACGAGCCGGTCGAACGGCGACAGCAGCGCGGTCCGGCCGGCGAACGGGAGGCCGACGGCGGCCGGGTCCACCCGCCATTCCAGAGTGCTGCCCTCGACGGTCGCCGCTTCGCCCGCGTCGCCCACCAGGGCGCGGCGGGCGATGCCGAGCGCGCGCAGCCTGCGCTCGTCGCGCAGCCGGGCGGCCTCCGCCTCCGGCACCACCTCGATGCCGGCCGGATAGACGCGCTCGCCCAGGTCCCAGGTGCGCTGACGGCCGATCCGCCCGGCGACGGCGACCTCCCCGCGACCCTGAAGCAGTTCGAGCAGGCGGGTGACGTTCTGGTCGTGCGTCCAGCCGGTCGACACCCACGGCACGACCGCGGTGTCCGGGATGTCTTTCGACAGCGTCGGGCCCCGGTCGCGCAGCAGCGCGAGCACGTCGCGGCGGAACGCGTCGTTCGCCTCCAGCCAGGCCTGCGCACCCGACAGGCGCTCGGGCCAGCGCGACATCCGGTCGAGGTGGAGGCCGAGGTCGGAGACCGGCCGCACCATCGCGAACGGCGGCGTGACCGGATCGTCCATCGCCTTCACCTCGTAGAGCAGCCGGTCGGTCTCCAGCGCCTCAACCAGCGCCTCGGGGCGGTAGGTCGCGCCGAGCCGGGTGTACGCGATGAGGTCCGCGCTCGGCGCGATGGCGGCGGTGGGGTCGAGCTGGAGGAAGGTCAGGTCCTCCACGAGCGGGACGATCCCGGTCGGCCGCTCGGCGTCCAGGCGCTGCGCGCGCACGGCGATCCGGCGCGCTTCGTCGCGGTCCAGGGTGACGGCCATGCCCTTACGCTAGCGGCGGGATCCGACGGAAGTGCGGTCAGGCGTCGAGCCCCGAGTCACTGTCAGCGATCCTCCGAGTCGACCCGCGACCTCCGCCGGCGCAGTGCGATCGCCCGGACGATGACCGGTCCGACCGACAGCACGACGATCGCGATGAGGACCAGGTCCAGGTACTTCGACACGAAGTCCGCGACGCCGGGGATGTGCCCGAGCCCGAAGCCGATGAGCACGACCGCGGCGGCCCAGACCGCTGCGCCGATCAGGTTGAAGACGCTGAACACCCCGTGCCGCATCCGCCCGACGCCCGCCGCGACCGGCGCGAAGGTGCGGACGACCGGCACGAAGCGGGCGACCACGACGGCCCCGCTGCCGTACTTGTCGAAGAACGCTTGCGTGCGCACGACGCTCGCCCGGCTGAACAGGCCGGACTCGCGCCGGTCGAAGACCGCCGGGCCGCCCTTCCGTCCGATCAGGTAGCCCACCTCGCCGCCGGCGATCGCCGCGACGGCGACCGCGACGATCACCAGCCAGAGCGGCTGCGGGATGTGGCCGGTGAGCGTCAGCACGCCCGCGAAGAACAGCAGGGTGTCGCCCGGCAGGAAGAAGCCGAGCAGGAGGCCGGTCTCGGCGAAGACGATCGCGCAGACGCCGAGCAGCGCCCACGGGCCGGCGGCCTGGATGAGACCTTGCGGGTCGAGGAGGCCGGTGTGGACGAGGGAGCCGGACTGGACGAGCGCGCCGGCCAGGGCGTGGGGGATCATGGGGTCCTTTCGTACAGCGAGATCAGCTCGCGATGGGTCGCGATCCGCGTGCTGGTCTCGTGGAAGCCGAGCGCGGCGAGGTCGGCCACTCCGTAGTCGTCGACCGAGCCGGGGGAGGCCGCGTACTCGATCAGCCAGACCCGGCCGACGCCGTCGAACCGGCCGAGGGCGGCCGCCTGGCGCACCGTGTAGACGCTGTCGCGCCACGAGGTGGTCTGCGCGAACGGGAGGTCGAGCGCGATGTCCTTCGTCCCGGCGAACCCGGCGGGGTAGGTGTGCTCGGCGAGGCGCGGGAGCTTCGAAGGCTTGGTCGACTCGTCGAAGACGACCCCGTCGCCTGCGTGCGCGTTCGCACCGATCGCGGCGGACACCTCCGCCCAGTCGCTCTGGTTCTTCGCATACGGGGTGCGCTCCGCCACGTACACCGGGACGCACAGCGCGAGGACGAGCACGCCGGCGACGACGCCCGCCCAGCGCCGCCAGCGCATCAGGTCGTCGACGCCGCACGCGATCAGGAGGGCCGCCGCCGGCGCGCAGAACGACACATACCGTGCGGTGAAGTCGGGCACCACCGACTGCACCGCGATCAGGATCGCGGGAGGCAGCACCAGCCACAGCAGCGCCAGCGGCACCAGCGAGGGGAGCCGCGTCCCGGAGCCGAAGAACAGCCCGCCGCCCGCGGCCCGCGCGACGAGCGCCCTGCGCCGGGCCTCCGTCACGACGGCGACGCCGATGAGCGCCCACGCCGCGATCGCGAGCGGCCAGGAGTCGCCGAACCACAGGCCGCTGAACAGCGTCTGCGGCGCGAGCTGCTGCACGGCGCCGAGGTAGGCGATCTGGTGGTGCTGGCCGATCGCGACGATCAGCAGCGGAGCGGTGGCGAGGATCGCCGCGCCCACGGCGATCAGCCAGCCGCGGATCGTGCGCCGCGGCGCGCGCGACACTGCGACGATCACGCCGTGGACGATCGCGAACAGTGCGGTGTAGAGGAAGACGTAGGTGCCGACGGCGAGCAGCGCGCCGTACCCGGCGAACCACGCCGCCCGCGGCCGGTCGCGGTCGAGCGCGGCGATGAGCAGGACGGTCAGCCACGCGACGATCGCCGCCGAGAACGCGAAGGAGCGGGCCTCCTCGCCCATGTAGGCGACGCGCGGGAGGATCGCGCAGACCAGGCCGGCGACGACGGCCGTGCGCACGTCCCGGAGGCGGGCGGCGAGGAGGACGACGGCGGCCGTCGCCAGCCCGACCGCGATCGCGCTGGGCAGGCGCACGGAGACGGGGGAGAACCCGAACAGTTCGCCCCAGAAGTGCAGGCCGAGGTAGTACGCGCCGTGCACGGCGTCCAGCCGGCCGAGCATCGCGAACAGCGTGGGCAGCGGCCGCTGCGCCGACATGATGCTGGTGGCCTCGTCGCCCCAGAGCGATGGGATCCCGGACCCGATCGCCGAGAGCACCGTCGCGAGCACGCCGAACAGCGCGGCGAGCGCCGCGGGGCGGGTGAGCGGCGCGGCCCTCCGGATCGGAGCCGGCCGCAGCATCGTGACGGACAGATCGGCACCGTCCTTTCGAATCAGCGTCCGCTTCCAGTCAATCCCAGAGTCCTATGCAATCCCAGAGTTCCCCAGAAAGGTCCAAGACGGCGGTTAACGGCTGAAGGACTTTCGGTGACCGCGCCCCGGACCGGATCCTCGCGTCCCGGAATAAACGCTCCCCGGCAGCGTTGAACTTGAGTGCAACCAACTCAACTTTCAGAAACAGGAGATCAGGTGCCTGAGAACTTCACCCCCGAGAGCGGCAGCGAGAACTCGTTCGACGAGTTCCTCTCGCGCTACCTCGCGGGCGAGCGCGCCCGCGCCGCGCGCTCCATCGACATCAGCCGGTTCCTCAGCCGGCGCACGCAGGAACTCCTCGCCGAGGCGGGCCGGTACGCCCTCGAGCACGGCCACCGCGAGCTGGACTCCCTGCACATCCTCCGCGTGATGGCCGGGCAGGAGCCCGCCGCCGACGCGATGCGCCGCATCGGCGTCGACCCGTCCGCGGTCGCCGCCGCGGCCGAGCAGCGCCTCCCCGGCTCCGGTGAGCCGATCGACGCCGACGGCGCCTCGATCACGGCGTCGGCCCAGCGGGTGCTGTTCCACGCCTACCAGGTGGCCCGCGCGTCCGGCGCGACCTACATCGACCCCGAGCACCTGTTCTTCGCGCTCGTGATCGGTCAGGACGCGCCCGCCGGCCAGGTCCTCCAGGCCGCGGGTGTCACCCCCGACTCGCTCACCAACGCAATGCGCCAGTCCGCGACGGTCGGCGCGGGAGCCCAGGGCGGCCCGGACGAGGCCGCGGCCGACTCCGCGACCCCGATGCTCGACCAGTTCGGCACCGACCTGACCGCGCTCGCGCGCGACGGCAGGCTGGACCCGGTCATCGGCCGGCTCGACGAGATCGAGCAGACCATCGAGATCCTGTCCCGCCGGACCAAGAACAACCCCGTCCTGGTCGGCGAGGCCGGCGTCGGCAAGACCGCGATCGTGGAGGGCCTAGCCCGCGCGATCGTGGCGGGCGACGTCCCCGAGCAGCTGCGCGACAAGAAGGTCGTCGCGCTCGACCTCGCCGGGATGGTCGCCGGCACCCGGTACCGCGGCGACTTCGAGGAGCGGCTCACGAAGCTCATGGACGAGATCAGCGCGGGCAAGGACGAGCTGATCGTGTTCGTGGACGAGCTGCACACCGTGGTCGGCGCCGGAGGGTCCGGCGAGTCCGGCGGGATGGACGCGGGCAACATCCTGAAGCCCCGGCTGTCGCGCGGCGACCTCCACCTGGTGGGGGCCACCACGCTCAAGGAGTACCGCCGCATCGAGAAGGACCCGGCGCTGGAGCGCCGTTTCCAGCCGGTGCTGGTGGGGGAGCCGAGCGTCGAGGACGCCGTGCTCATCCTCGACGGCCTGCGCTCCGCCTACGAGGAGCACCACGCCGTGACGTACACGCCGGAGGCGATCCGCGCCGCAGTGGAGCTGTCCAACCGCTACATCTCCGACCGCTTCCTGCCCGACAAGGCGATCGACCTGATCGACCAGGCCGGCGCCCGGCTGCGGCTGTCGCTCGGCAAGAGGGTCGACGCGTCCGAGCTGATGCAGCGGCTGGCGACCCTGGAGTCCGAGAAGAACTCCGCCGTCGCCGGTGAGCACTACGAGGAGGCGTCCCGCCTGCGCGACGAGATGGAGGCCGTCCAGCACGCCATCGACGAGCTCGGGAAGGCCCCGCGCCACGCGGCGGAGGCGGTCGTGGACGAAGCCGAGATCGCGGCGATCGTGTCGCGGGCGACCGGCATCCCGGTGTCCCGCGTCGGCGAGGCCGACCGCGAGCGCCTGGCCGCGCTCGAGTCGGAGCTGCACGAGCGCGTCATCGGCCAGGACGACGCGGTGACGGCCGTCGCCAAGGCGGTGCGCCGCAACCGCACCGGCCTCGGCGACGAGCGCCGTCCCGTCGGTTCGTTCCTGTTCCTCGGCCCGACCGGCGTCGGCAAGACCGAGCTGGCCAAGTCGCTGGCGGAGTCGCTGTTCGGCGACGACAAGGCGATGATCCGGTTCGACATGAGCGAGTTCGGCGAGCGCCACACGGTCGCCCGCCTGGTCGGCGCCCCTCCCGGGTACGTCGGCTACGACGAGGCCGGCCAGCTCACCGAGCGCGTGCGCCGCAACCCGTACTCGGTCGTGCTGTTCGACGAGATCGAGAAGGCGCACCCGGACGTGTTCAACCTGCTGCTGCAGGTGCTGGACGACGGCCGGCTGACGGACGGCCAGGGCCGGACGGTCGACTTCCGCAACACGGTCGTCATCATGACCTCCAACCTGGGCTCGGAGTTCCTGGCCTCCCGCAGCGGCGCCCTCGGCTTCGTGCCGGCGGGCTCCGACGGGTTCGCCTCGGACAAGGACATCCGCGACCGGGTGATGGGCAAGCTCCGCGAGGCCATGCGTCCCGAGTTCCTGAACCGCATCGACGAGATCGTGCTGTTCCGCAAGCTGGACGCCGAGCAGCTGCGCGACATCGTCCGCCTGCTGCTGCACGCGACGGCGGCGCGGCTCGCGCACCGTTCGATCGGCTTCGAGGTCACGGACGCGGCCGTGCAGTGGATCGCCGACGCCGGCTACGAGCCGGAGTACGGCGCCCGCCCGCTGCGCCGTGTCATCCAGCGCGAGGTGGACGACCGGATCGCCGAGCTGGTGGTCGCGGGCAGCGTCGAGGACGGCGGGACCGTCGTGGTGGACGCGGCCGACGGGGCGCTGCAGGTGCACGCCCGGGCGGTGTACGCCGCGGCGTGACGCCGGACAGGGTGCGAGAGGCGCCGGCTCCTTCGGGGGCCGGCGCCTTTTCGCGTCACCCGTACAACCGCAGCCAGGTGAACCAGAAGTACCCGGTCGCGAGGAGGCCGAGGACGAGGCCGATGATCGAGGTCACGCGGCCGTTGTAGCGCACGGCGGGGTCGATCGTGGACGCGCGGACGAGACCGGCGATGGAGAAGCCGGCGCCGAGCAGCGAGAGGATCGAGAACGGATTGATGAGGAGTCCGATGAGGACCAGCAGGACACTCGTGTAGGCCCAGGGGTTGTTGCGGCGCATCTGCCGCTCCCGGTCGGCGCGGCGCGGCGCGACGGGCTCCATCGGGTAGGTCGGGCGCGGGCTGTACGCCGGGCCGCCGAAGCCGGGCTGGCCGCCGAAGCCGGGCTGCGCGCCGAAGCCGGGCTGGCCGCCGAAGCCGGCCGGGCCGAAGCCGGGCTGCGCACCGAAGCCGGGCTCGGCGGGAAGCCCCGGCTGCGGCGGGAACATCGGCGGCATCGGCTGCACGGGCGGCTGCACCGGCTGCGCCGCCGCCCCCGGGTGCGGCCGCACGTGCCCCGTCCACGCCGCGCCGTCCCACCAGCGGACGCGCTGGGTGTCTCCGGGGTCGGTGTACCAGCCGGCGTCGGGTGTCGTCACGGGAGCTCCTCGCAGTTCGTCCCGGCAGTCTACGGACCGGGTGCGGCCGTCCGGCATCCCCAGGTCGGGGCACCGGTCGGGGCACCCTTCCTGAAAGTCCACGAAGGGGTACAGTGCATGTCCCAACCCCTCCCACAGACGACCCTGGAAGCGTGGAGACGTGCCCATCCCGGACAGATTCCAGAATTCCCCGCGCCTTCAGGCGATCGACGAGCGTCTCGAGCCCCTCAAGCGGTTCGAGCTGCGCACTCCGCGCAGCAGGAACGCCGCGATCGTCCAGTTCCTGGCGCTCGCGCTCGTCGCTGCGGTGCTCTCCGCCTTGTTCTTTCTTCCGGGTTTCCTGGGAGCCGGCGTAGCGGCGGCTGCGGGGATCAGCGACTTCAACCGGCTGCCCGCCGAACTGAACATCGGGCAGTTCGCGCAGAACTCCACCGTCTACGCCCAGCAGGGCGGCCAGCAGGTGCCGATCGCGCAGTTCTATGCGCAGAACCGGCGCGACGTGGGCTGGGCCGACGTGGCGCAGGTCGCCAAGGACGCCGCGACCTCCGCCGAGGACCCGCGCTTCTACAGCGAGGGCGCCGTCGACCTGTTCGGCACCGTGCGCGGCGCGCTCTCAACGGTCGTCGGCGGCAACGTGCAGGGCGGCTCGTCCATCACGCAGCAGTACGTGAAGAACGTCGAGGTGGAGCACTGCGAGGGGCTCACCGACCAGAAGAAGGTGCAGGCCTGCTACGACGACGCGGCAGGCGTGACCCTGCAGCGCAAGGTCCAGGAGATGCGCTACGCGGTGGGCCTGGAGAAGAAGTACAGCAAGCAGGACATCCTGCTCGGCTACCTGAACGTCGTCGGCTTCGGCGGGCAGAACTACGGCATCGAGACGGCGTCGGAGTACTACTTCAACACCACCGCCGCCAAGCTCACCCTCCCGCAGGCGGCGACGCTGATCGCCATCGTCAACAACCCGTCGAACCTGCGGATCGACGAGCCGAACAACAAGGACAACGGCGCCGCCAACGGCTACAAGCTCACCAAGGCGCGCCGGGACTACGTGCTCGACCGCATGTACATCAACCACAAGATCACGCTGGCGGACCGGGACGCCGCCAAGAAGACGCCCGTCCAGCCCACGGTCACCCCGACCACCTCCGGCTGCGCGGCGGCCCAGCAGGTCAACGCGGCGTTCTTCTGCGACTACGTCCGCGACGTCATCCTCAACGACCCGGCCTACGGCAAGACCAGCGCCGACCGGTGGGGGACGCTCAACCGCGGCGGGCTCAAGATCTACACCACCTTGAACCTCGACCTCCAGCAGGTGGCGCAGCAGTCGCTGTCGAAGTACATCCCGGCGTCGCGGCCCGACATCGACATCGGAGGGTCGAACGTCTCCGTCGAGCTCGGCACCGGGCGCATCGTCACGATGGTGCAGAACCGGGCGTTCAACAACACCGACCAGCCGCAACCCGGCACGACCGCGGTGAACTACAACACCGACGAGGCGTACGGCGGCTCGGAGGGCTTCCAGACCGGATCGACGTTCAAGGCGTTCGACCTCGCCGGCTGGCTGGAGGGCGGCCACTCTCTCTACGAGACGGTCAACGCCTCCCAGCACACCTTCCCGATGTCCGACTTCTCCAGCAGCTGCGGCACGGTCTCCGGTCCGCCGTGGCCGGTGTCCAACGACGAGGGCTCGGCGAGCAGGCTGTCGGTGATGTCGGCGACGGCGCAGTCCGTCAACACGGCGTTCGCCATGATGGCGACCAAGACCGACCTGTGCTCGATCCTCAAGGCGGCGCAGAACCTCGGTGTTCACCCGGCCAAGACCGGCGCGCAGCTGAACTCCTACCCGTCGATGATCCTCGGCACGAACAACATCGCGCCGCTGACGATGGCGACGGCCTACGCGGGCATCGCCAACGGCGGCACCGTCTGCACGCCGATCGCGATCGACAAGGTCGTCAACGCCGATGGGACGCCGCACAAGGTGAGCCCGTCGACCTGCACGCAGGGCCTGCCGAAGAACATCGCGGCCGGCATCACCTACGCCCTCCAGGGCGTCATGCGCGGCGGCGGCACCGCCGCCAGCGCGAACCCGTACGACGGCACGCCGATCATGGGCAAGACCGGTACGACGGACGACTCGCTGCAGAACTGGATGATCACCTCCACTACGAAGGTCGCCCAGGCGACCTGGGTGGGCAACGTGTCCGGCCAGACCCCGCTGCGCAGCCTCGAGTTCAACGGCATCGGCGGCGGCAACGTCAAGTTCTCGATCGCCAAGCCGATCCTGGAGGCCCTCGACAACCTGTACGGCGGGGACTCGTTCCCGAAGCCGGACGACTCGGTGCTGTACGGCAGCCAGGTGACCGTGCCGGACGTGAGCGGCAAGACGCCGGACCAGGCCACGGCGCTGCTCCAGGGCCTCGGTCTCAGCGTGACCGTCGACCAGACCCCGATACCGAGCGACCAGCCCGCCGGAACCGTCGCCGGGACCAACCCGTCGGCGGGCACGGCCGTGGACGGCGGGTCGAGCGTCACCATCCAGCTCAGCTCCGGTCAGAACACCGGCGCACCGACGCCGACCGGCACGCCCACGCCGCAGCCGACGAACACGCCAGGGAACGGCAAGGGCGGCGGCGCAGGAGGCGGAACCGGCGGCGGCGCGGGAGGCGGCACCGGCGGCTAGGCCGGAACGCGGTCCGCGGCGGGCGTGAGCCCGGCCGCGTCGAGCACCTGGCCGCGCAGGGCGTTCGACCGCTCGGCGAACGCGCGCTGGCGGCGCACGTACTCGGCCTTGCCCTCCGCCGTCTCGATCCGCACCGGCTCCGCGCCCCACGGCCGCATGTCGTAGGGCGAGGCCTGCATGTCGAGCAGCCGGATGTCGCGGGCGAGCTCGAACGCGTCGAGCAAGAGCTCGCCGGGGACCAGCGGGCCGAGCTTCATCGCCCACTTGTAGACGTCCATCCCGGCGTGCAGGCAGCCGGGCTGCTCCAGGTCCGGCTGGGTCTCCCTGGTCGGCGCGAACCGGTTGCGCGGGACCGCGTCCGGAGTGAAGAACCGGAAGGCGTCGATGTGGGTGCAGCGCAGCTCCCCGGCCTCCACGACGGCGTCGGTGCCGCTCCGGCCGAGCCGCAGCGGCACGTCGTGGCGGTGCTCGTCCTGCCGGTAGACCATCGCCCACTCGTGCAGCCCGAAGCAGCCGAAGCTCCCCGGCCGTGCCGCCGTCGAGCGGAGGATCCGCTCGACGGTCGTCAGGAGCGGCGCCTTCTCGCGCTGCATGCCCGCGCGGTCCACGACGAGCCCGCCGGGCGTCGCGCCGGGGGAGTACCAGCGCCAGGAGGCGCGCGGCTCGCCCGCGGCGTCCAGCAGTTCGATGTCCGCGCCGGGATGCCAGCGGCGCAGCACGGCGGGCGAGTAGGAGTAGTAGGTGAAGAGGAAGTCCTCGATCGGGTGCTTCTCACCCCGCGCGGCCCGGGCGCGGTGACCGGCCGTGAGCGCGTCCGCGCGCTCGGCGTGCGCGGCTTCGCGGGCGCGCCAGGCGGTGGCGGGGAGCGGGATGGTCACCAGACGAGGATACGTCGCCGGGTCAGCCGAGCGACTCCAGCGGGTTCCGCTGCAGCTTGCCGGCGACGCCGCCGGCCACGATGCGCTGCGCGGCGGTGTCCGGCTTGCGCTCGGCCTGGTCGGTGACGCACGCCGTGAACTCGGCGGCCAGGGTGAGCCGCGGGAACGCCGTCACGACCTCCCGGCGGAACTCCAGCGGAAGCGCGTCGGGCCGCGCTCCGGAGATGTCCAGGCCGGTCGCGATCTCCAGGAGGTGACCCTCCGGGTCGAACGCGGGGTCGACCTCCGGCCAGTTGTGCCGCACGATCACCTCGTGCGCGCGGGTCCGGCGCGCGGCGGGCCAGCCCGCCCCCGCGGTGAGCGCCTTCGCGACGTGCCCGCCCGCGTCCTCGTAGGCGAGGGTGTGGTTGTCGAAGGCGGGGACGATCCCGATGTCGTGCAGGACGGCGGACACGTAGAGCAGCTCGCGGTCGATGCCGTGGAGTCCCTCGACGGTGGCGAAGCCCTCCGCCCACAGCCACGACCGCAGCACGTGGTTGAGCAGCGCGGGCGTGTGGTACTCGGTGGCCAGTTCGAGGGCGGCGCGGGCGGCGACGGAGTCGGGGGCGGGGATGTCGGCGAGGCGCATGCCTCCATCCTGGCGCGCCGTATCGCACAGATCCGGCCCGCCGCCGTCGAATTCCGGACGACTTCCGTCGTCGCCACCGCGGGAGGCGCTACGGGAGGGCGGGGTCGAGCACGGTGATGCCGGTGGAGGGGGCGGCCTCGGCGAGCGGCAGGAGCCGCGCGGCCTCCGCGAGCCCGACGGTGCGGCCGACCAGCAGCTCCGGCCGGAGGGCGCCGGAGGCGACCAGCGCGAGCATCCCCGGATAGTCCGCGGCCGCCATCCCGTGGCTGCCGAGGATGTCGAGCTCCCACGCGATCGCGCGGTCCAGCGGCAGCACGGGCATCCCGCCGGAGAGCAGTCCGATCTGCACGTGCCGGCCGCGGCGCCGCAGCGAGAGCACACTCGCGGCGGCGGTGTCCGCCGACCCGACCGCGTCGACCGAGACGTGGGCCCCGCCGGAGGTCAGCGCGGCGATGGCGTCCGGCGCGTCGGGTCCGGCCGGCAGCGTGTGCTCCGCGCCGAGGCGGGCGGCGGTCTCCAGTGCGGCCGGCGACCGGTCGATCGCGATCGGCCGGGCGCCGAGGGCACGGGCGATGACGATGGCGCTCAGCCCGACGCCGCCCGCGCCGTAGACCGCGATCCATTCGCCGGAGCGCAGGCCCGCGCGCGCCGTCAGCGCCCGGTACGCCGTCGCGAACCGGCAGCCGAGCGCCGCGGCGGCGGCATCGGGGAGTCCGTCCGGCACCGCGACCAGGTTGAGGTCGGCCGCGCGCACCGCGACGAGCTCGGCGTGCGAGCCCGCGTGCGTGAACCCGGGCTGGGTCTGCTCCGGGCAGACCTGCGCCTGACCGGAACGGCACCACTCGCACCGTCCGCAGCCGTTGACGAACGGCGCGGTGACCCGGTCGCCCGGCCGCCAGCGCTGGACGCCGGGGCCGACCGCCTCCACCACCCCGGCGAACTCGTGGCCCGGCACGTGCGGGAGGTGCACGGAGTCGTCGTGGCCGGCCCAGGCGTGCCAGTCGCTGCGGCACAGCCCGGAGGCGCCGACGCGGATCAGCGCGCCGCCGTCGGGCAGGTCGGGCGCGGGGAGGTCGCCGACCGACACCGGGCCGGCGAACGTCTCGTAGTACAGCGCCTTCATCGGGCGTCCTCCTCCTCGATCGGGGCGGGCACGGCGGCCGCCGCGAGCTGGTTTGCAGCCAGCGCCCCGAGCACCGCCACCACCGGCCGGTCGGCGTCGGCCCAGTCCAGGCCCCCGAGGGCGTCGGTACGGCGCCACTCCAGCGCGTCGTGGTCGGTGGACGCGGACGGCGGGTCGCCGAGCAGGGTCGCGGCGTAGCAGGCGAGGTCGACCCGCCCGGTCACCGAGCGGTCCAGCAGCCGGCCCACCCGCACCTCCACACCGAGCTCCTCGCGCAGCTCCCGCCGCAGCGCCTCGGCGGGGGCCTCGCCGGGCTCCACCTTGCCGCCGGGGAACTCCCACCTCCCCGCCGCGTCCTTGTGCGGGGCCCGCCGGCAGGCGAGCACGGCGCCGTCCCGCACGATCACGGCGGCGACGACCCGGAGGGGGAGAGCGGGGCTGGTCACCGTCCCATCCTGCCCCGTCCGGGATGCCAGGATGGACACGTGACCGACACGAACCCCACCGTCCTGCTCGTGATCGACCTGCAGAAGGGGGTGCTCCCCGGCTGCCTGGACGCGGACGGCGTCGTCGCCCGCACCGCCGCCCTGGTCGACCGCGCCCGCGCCGCGGGCGCCCCGGTGGTCTGGGTGCAGCACGAGGCGGAGGACCTCCCGTGGGAGAGCGCGCCCTGGCAGCTCGCCGACGGCCTCGTCCCCGCCGCCGGCGAGGCGCGGGTCCGCAAGGAGTACCGCGACGCGTTCGCCGGCACCGACCTCGACGAGGTGCTGGAGCGTCTGGACGCCACCCGCCTCGTCGTCGCAGGCGCGCAGAGCGACTACTGCATCCGCACCACCACCCAGAGCGCGGCCGTCCGCGGCTACGACGTAGTGCTGGTCGGCGACGCGCACACCACGACCGACGCCGAGTGGGAGGGCGTGACGATCGGCGCGGAGCAGATCGTCGCACACACCAACCGGTACTTCTCGGGGCTGCGGTACCCGGGGCAGGAGTTCGCGGTGGTGAGCGCGGCGGAGGTGGAGCTCTAGCTCAACAATTGTGAAATGCAAGCGTAGTATTTGAGTGTGAGATTGAGTACCTTGGTTCGGGGGAACGCCCGTTCCTCACAACGAAGGGAGCAGCCATGGAGCTGACAGTCGAGACGCCCACGGAGGACAAGGTGGACTTCGCCGTCCTGTACGGCGGCAAGGTCTTCTGACTCCTCAGGGGGGACGCCGCATCGCGGCGTCCCCCCTGTCCCGTCTTCGATCCTCCTGAGGCACTCATGATCACTGTCGACGCTCCCGATCAGGACGTCATCTCCTTCGGAACCGCGAAGCTCGTCCTTTCCGGACTCGGGCTCACGCCCCGCGTCGCGGACCTCGCCGTCGCACGGAGCCTTCGGCTGCTCTATCCGCTCGATGCGAAGCTGACGGCGTTCGTGCGCGAGGGGGCGACGTCTCTCACCGACGCGGCGTCGGCGGACGAACAGATCCGCTTCTTCCAGCGTCGCCGCGTAGAGAGGAACTACATCCGCCTTGCTGAATGGGCGACGGCCCGCGGCCCGGTCTCGGTGCGCATCGGCAATGCCGCTGCGATCGACGGGCCGAGCAGGGAGCTGCTGCGGATCGCGGCGGCCGTCGCCGGCTGGACCGTCGAGTACTCCGAAGCGCGTCTGGTCCGCTCGGCTCCGGCCGTCGACCCGGAGACCGGAGAGCTGCTCGATGCACTCGAGCGCCTTCCGAGCGCGGACGACGCCGACCGCGTGTGGCGGGCCGCTTTCGACTTCGTCAATGCGGGGGATGCCTGGACAGCGGTCGGACTCGGCCGCCGTCTCGCCGCGGCAGAGAGCTCAGCACGGGTCTGGAACCTCCTGGCTATCGGCCACGCGATGCTCGACCAGACGGAGACGGCCGAGTACTACTACGACCGCTGGGCGGACAGCGATGACCCGCTTGACGGGATCCGCGCACTGTACGGGAAAGCAATGCTCTACGCTCGGCACCATCCGGACGGTCTGCGCGACCTGGAGACGAGCGGTGAACTGCTCAATGAGGCGTTCGCGCTTTTCGACCGTCTCCCCGAGGCCGAGCGTTCGAGCGATTCCGTCGTCTTCGACGAAGTCTTCAATCGCAACGGCTACGCCCTGATCCTCTTCCGGCGCGGCGAAGTCGAGGAGGCCCTGCGCTCGCTGCAGACCGGCATCGAGAGACTCAGCGGCACGAGCGAGAAGATCGCCATCCATCGCTCCGTGCTGATGTACAACCTCGCGCAATGCCTGCAGCGCCTGGGTCGGTTCGAGGAGGCGATCGCCGCGTACGAACGACTGATCGCCGTCGATCCGCACATGGCGGAGTATCGGCTGGAGGCCGCGAAGTGCCTTGCCGCGGGCGGCCGGCGCGAAGACGCGGTCGCCCGGTGCCGGGAGGCGATCGAGATCGACTCGTCGTTGCCCGTGGCGTGGAGCCTGCTCGGATTCTCTCTCGGACAGGTGCAGCAATGGTCGTCCGCCGCGGAAGCCTACGAACGCGCTGCGAGGCTCGATCACGCGAGCGACAAGGCCCGTCTCGACGCCGCCCATCATTGGATCTTGGCCGGGCGGACGGAGGCCGCCGAGCGTGCCCTGGAGACTGCGGTGATCGCGCGGATGAGTGCGAAGGAGTTCGAGCGCCACGCGATCCTCCGCGCCGAGACGATGCTCCGGAACGGGCGACGTCAGGAGGCGGTCGGCTCCCTCCTCGCCGCACTCGAGCGCTATCCGCGCTCGGAGGCGCTGCGATCGAATCACGACGCCCTCGTTCGATGAAGAGCATCAGCCTCCGCACGCAGCTCGGAGTCTTCTCGGCTCTTTTCGCGGCCGGGATGTGGATGTCGAAGGTCGCGCAGCCGCTCCACTACGACAACGCCGGCGCCCTGGTCGCGTTCGGAGTCGGGTACGCGGTGATGGCGGTCGCGGGCGGATTCTCGTTCCTCTGGGGCACTCTGGCCGACCGGATCGGCGGCGTGAACGCGATGCGCATCGGCACGGTCGCCTACGCGATCGGGATCGCCGGTCGGCTGATGACCGACCTCCTCCCCACGGTCGTCTTCTCCTTCATCGCGGGCGCGGGCGCCTCGCTGGCGCTGGTGGGCATCCGGCCGTAGATCCGATCGAAGGCCTCCGACGAGGAGATTCCAGGGATCGTCGCCGGTCGGAACCTCGGCAACCAACTCGGCGTGCTCGTGGGAACGCTCGGAGCGGCGGGGATCTTCGCGCTGGTGGGCGCCTCCGACTTCGGGCCCTCGATCGCGTTGGCACTGGCTCCGGCCGTGGTGCTCATCGGGTGCGTGTGGCTGCTCGTCGCGGTGAAAGCGGAGCGTGCGAACCCGAAACCGGCTCCCGAGGAGAGACCGCCGCGCGGCTCGTTCTCAGCACTGGCCGTCCGGCTCGCGATCATCGGAGGTCTGTCGGGGCTCTATGTCAGCCTCGTCACCCCGTTTCTTCCGTTGTTCCTCACCCAGGGCGGGCTGACCGACTCCGTCGCAGCGATCGTCGTCGCTTCGATGAGCGTCGTGCAGTTGCTCGTGACCTGGTGGATAACGAGACGGGGGATCGGTGAGCGGCCGTTCCGGCTGTTCTTCGTGACGGAGCTGGTCACGGGCCTGTCCACGGCCGCGGTCGCCCTCGTGCTCGATGTGTCGGTGGTCCTCGTCGCCGGACTGTTCCTCGCGCGGGCCGCCTTCGTCGCGATCGCCGTCGTCGCCGAGGAGACGATTCAATACGCCGTCATGCCCGGTGCGTCGGCCGGCGCACTGTTCGGGATCTCCCAGACCGCCTTCCTGGTGGGCGATGCGACAGGCGGCGCGGTCGGCGGAGGCCTCTGGGTGTCCGTGGGACCGGTCGGCCTGGCCGTTCTGGCCGGGGCGATCACCGTCCTCAACGCGCTTCTGCTGCCGACTTTGCTCCGGCGCCACGCGCGAGCCGCGCCGGCCCGCACCGGCTCCTGAACCGGGATGCCGATCCGAAGCCTCATCGAGGAGGACAGCCTCGTCCCGATCGCGTTCGACCGGAGCACGTGGTTCTTCAGCCGCGCGGACGGGAATCTTCGCTACGGTGCGCCGGACTACCGGAAAGTCTCGATCCGGCACCTCGACCGTCCGTTCGTCGTGCCGGGCGACCGCTGCCTCTTCGACTTCTCGGTCAATGGTCGGAAACTCGTGGTGGCAACATACGCGTTGCAGAACGGACTGCTGGTCCCGGAGCCGCCGTCGGTGATACCGCTCCCGATTCCGGGCAGCTGGTCCGTGTCCACGGTCGTCCCCGGCCAGGATGGAGATCGACATGTTGCGATCACGGCGTCGACGGGCGCGCACCTCGTGAACCTCCGAACAGGGAGCCGGCGGACGCTCGAAGTCGGTCGGAGGGCGACGGTTCACGCGGTGCTTTCGACCGGCGTCCTCGTCGGCGATGACCATTCGCATTGGATCTCGCGCGCCGAGGACCGGCGGACGGAGCGCCACCCCGGCCGGGTGGTGGGAGTCGCCGGCGATCGATACCTCGTCGCCGGATCTGGAAAGGAGGTCCGGGACTTCTCGATCATCGACGCGGCCGGCTCCCACGACCTCCGGCCTCCCGGTCAGTGGTCGCCCGTTCAGGTGGGTCTGTGGGGTCGAGGATTCCTGGCCGCCTGCGTGCATCCGCGATTCGGCTACGGGTTGTGGGACGGGCACGACATCGAGCGGGTGAAGGGCACGGCGGCGATCTTCCCGGCCGGTGCGTCGGCGCCTCCGTTCGTGCGGGTGACGTCCGTCCGAGGAGGATCGCACTGGCGCTCCGCTGGGGGCGCCGCTCCGGGAGCGGCAGCTCCGTCCGCCGACATCGAGACCGTGTCGTCCGTCATCGACGGCGTTCCGACCATTCACCTCAGGTCGGGACGGACGAACACCCGGCTCCTCGTGTCGCTCCACGGTGGTCCCGACAGCCACGAGTGGGACGACCTGCGATACGGCGGCGCCTACCGCACGATTCTGGCGTCCGGGTTCGACATCCTGGTCGTGAACTACCCCGGCTCCCGCGATCTGGGGCCGGCCCTGCAGCGCTCCGGCTGGAATGCGTGGGGGGCGAGCGCGGCGTCGATCGCAGACATCGCGTCACGCGTCACGAAATCGAGGGGCTACCAGGAGGTCCGCGTGTTCGGCGTGAGCTTCGGGTCGTGGCTGGGAGTGCAGGCCGCTCAGCTCCTCGGGGCTGCACGGATGATCGCGATCTCGCCGATCTTCCAGCTGGAGTCGCACCTGGCATCCCATGCCGCGAAGGGCGAAGAGTTCGCCCGGTGGGCACAGCGCCGGTTCGGCGATCGGTTCGAGCATGCGGCGGAGGGCGACCGCGTATTGCGGGCGGCGACGACGCCGGTCGAGGCTGTCATCCCGCGCGACGACGAGGTCGTGTCCGTGGCCGAGACCCGCGCCGTGGCGAGACGGATGAACTGGCGGGAGGTCATCGTGGATGGGGCGCACTTTCCGGCGACGGCTGACCACGCCGAGCAGCGGTGGCGCTCACTGGTCGCGGCGGTCACGCGCGACTGAGGACGACGCTCAGCTCCGGCCGGTCACGTCCGACCCCTCACGGCGTCCACCGCAGCTCGATGATCTCGTGGGAGTCGCTGAGGTAGAACACGTTCTGCGTCCCCTGGTCGACCTCCACGAATGCCTTGGGGGCGCCGACGATCGGCGGGGCGCCGACCAGGGGCCCGATGTCGTTCGTGTGCCAGACGCCCTCGCGCCACCACAGCTCGTGGACGTTGCCGTCGTTCCCGGTGAAGATCACGTGCTGGGTCGCGATCGGCTGGAACGGGCCTGCCTCGAACGCGTAGCCGGCCGGGCTGGACGTGGGGAACGGCGGCACGGCTCCGCCGGCGGTGGTGAGGTCGTTGTGGTGCCAGCCCGAGGGGTCCCACCACAGTTCGTGGAGGTGCCCGTTCCCGCCGACGTAGTCGATGTGCTGGGTGCCCTGGCCGCGGAAGACGTACCCGGAGACCGTCTCGGCGTCGCTCACCACGGGTGCGCCGGTGACCGCTGTGAGGTCGCCCCAGTGCCAGGCGGTGGCGTCGCGCCAGAATTCCAGGAGGTGCCCGACTTCGGTGCGCACCAGCACGTGCGCGGTCCGCTGGTCCTCGAACGAGTACCCGGTCGGAGCGGCGTCGGGGGCGCAGGGCGGCGCGCCGGTCGCGGCGGTCAGGTCGAGGTCGTGCCAGCCGTCCCCTGAGTTGCTCAGCTCGTGGATGTGGCCGCCGACGCGGGCCTGGTAGACGACGCGCTGGGTCCCGTCGTAGAAGGTCTCGTAGCCGTACGGCTGCGACAGGGTGAGCGGGGCGCCGGCCGCCTCGGTGAGGTCGTTCGCGTTCCAGCCGTCATCCTCCGTGTACCAGAGCTCGTGGACGTGGCCGTCGAACCGCTGGCCCTGGTACACCACGTGCTGCGAGCCCTGGTGCGCCCAGATGTACCCGTTGGCGTTGGTCGCGGCGGCGGCGCCTCCCGCCTCGGAGACCAGGTTCTTGACGCTCCAGTCGTCGCTCCCGCTGCAGTACAGCTCGTACAGCTGGCCGTCGCCTCCTGTGGTGGCGTTGTAGCCCTGGAACACGACGTGGCGCGTGAACTGCGCGAACAGCCACGCGGTCGGCTGGTACACGGCGAGCGGCGCTCCCGCGGTCGCCGTCGTCAGGTTGGTGAGACTCCATCCCATGGTTCCGCTCCGATCTGCTCGGCGTCGGCGTCGGGAATCGGCGTTGACAGCACCCAGGGTAGGCGCGCGCGGGCCGCTGCGGGCCAGCGGATCGGTGGCACGTCGCACGCGGCCCGCGACCGCCGCCCTACAGCTGCGCCCCCAGCTTGAACCCGTGCTCGGTGTCGTCCTTGCGCGTGTACGAGAACCCGTCGGCGCCGATCGTGACGGCCATCTCGGAGTCGTCCGTGCGCGCGGTGAGCGGCTGGACATTGCCGTCCAGATCGAGCACCGGGGACGCGTCGGTGTACCAGGACGGGACCACCGGGTTGCCCCACCAGTCGCGGCGCTGGTTGTCGTGGACGTCCCAGGTGACCACCGGGTTGTCCGGGTCGCCGGTGTAGTAGTCCTGCGTGTAGATCTCCACCCGGTGGCCGTCCGGGTCGCGCAGGTACAGGTAGAACGCGTTGGACACGCCGTGCCGGCCGGGTCCGCGCTCGATGGCGTCGCTGCGGCGGAGCGCGCCGAGCTTGTCGCAGATGGCGATGATGTTGTGCTTCTCGTGCGTGGAGAACGCGACGTGGTGCATCCGCGGGCCGTCGCCGCCGGTCATGGCGGTGTCGTGCACGGTGGGCTTGCGGCGCATCCAGGCCGCATAGGTCGTGCCGGCCTCGTCCTGGATGTCCTCGGTCACCCGGAAGCCCAGGTCCTCCATGTACTTGACCGCGCGCGGGACGTCGGGCGTGACCTGGTTGAAGTGGTCGATGCGCACGAGCTCGCCCGGGGTGTGGACGTCGTAGCTCCAGGTGAGCCGCTCGACGTGCTCGACGTCGTAGAAGAACTCGTACGGGAAGCCGAGCGGGTCCTCCACGCGGACGCTGTCGCCGACGCCCTTCGTGTAGCCGCCCGCTCGCCGCTCGACGCGGCAGCCGAGCTCGGTGTAGAACGCGACGGCGCGGTCCAGGTCCGCGGGAGTGCGCACCCGGTACGCGAAGGCGGCCACCGCGGCGACCGGGCCCTTCCGCAGCACCAGGTTGTGGTGGATGAACTCCTCGAGGCTGCGCAGGTAGACGGCCTCCTCGTCCTCCTCGGTGACGTGCAGGCCGAGGACGTCGACGTAGAAGTCGCGGCTGGCCTGCAGGTCGGTGACGACGAGCTCCATGTAGGCGGCGCGGACGACGTCCGGCGGCGTGGCGGCGGGGGTGGGGATGGGGGTGCTCATGCTGACTCCTTCGTCATTCGGCGCCGAAGCGCGGCGTGTGGACCTGGCCCAGCGTGATGTGGACCGCCTGCTGGTCGGTGTAGAAATCGATGGACCGGTAGCCGCCCTCGTGACCGAGGCCGGAGGCCTTCACGCCGCCGAACGGGGTGCGCAGGTCGCGGACGTTGTGCGAGTTGAGCCACACCATGCCGGCCTCCACGTTCTGGGCGAAGGTGTGGGCGCGCTTCAGGTCGTTGGTCCAGAGGTAGGCGGCGAGGCCGTACTTCACCCCGTTGGCGAGGCTCAGCGCCTCCTCGTCGGAGTCGAACGGCGTGATCGCGACGACCGGGCCGAAGATCTCCTCCTGGAAGATCCGCGCGTCGGGCGCGACGTCGGCGAACACGGTCGGGGCGATGTAGTTGCCGTGGTCGATGCCCTCGGGGCGGCCGCCGCCGGCGAGGAGCCGGCCCTCCTGCTTGCCGAGCTCGACGTAGCTCATCACCTTCGCGTAGTGCTCGGGGTGCACGAGCGCGCCCACCTCGGTCTTCGGGTCGTGCGGGTCGCCGACGACGATGCGCTGGGCGCGCTCGGCGTAGCGGGAGCAGAACTCGTCGTAGACGGCGCGCTCGACCAGGATGCGGGAGCCCGCGGTGCAGCGCTCGCCGTTCAGCGAGAACACGCCGAACAGCGTGGAGTCGATCGCGGCGTCCAGGTCGGCGTCGGCGAACACGACGGCGGGGGACTTGCCGCCGAGCTCCATCGAGAGCCCCTTCAGGAAGGGCGCGGCGTTGGCGAAGATGAGCTGCCCAGTGCTGCTCTCGCCGGTGAAGGAGATGAGCGGGACGTCGGGGTGCTTCACCAGCGCGTCGCCGGCCTCCTCGCCCAGGCCGTTGACCAGGTTGAACACGCCGTCCGGCACACCGGCCTCGCGGAAGATCTCGGCCCACAGCGACGCCGACAGCGGGGTGAACTCGGCCGGCTTGAGCACGACCGTGTTGCCGGTGGCGAGGGCGGGGGCGAGCTTCCAGCTCTCCAGCATGAACGGGGTGTTCCACGGCGTGATGAGCCCGGCCACGCCGATCGGCTTGCGGTTGACGTAGTTGAGCTGGCTGCCCGGCACCTTGTAGGCGTCGTCCGCCTGCGCCACGATCAGGTCGGCGAAGAACCGGAAGTTCTCCGCCGCGCGCTGCGCCTGGCCGAGAGCCTGCGTGATCGGGAGGCCGGTGTCGAAGGTCTCCAGCTCGGCGAGCCGGGCGTCCTGCGCGGCGACGGCGTCGGCGATGCGGTTGAGGACGCGAGCGCGCTCGCGCGGCTTCAGCCGGGGCCACGGACCCTCGGTGAACGCGCGGCGCGCGGCGGCGACGGCGAGGTCGATGTCCTCCTTCTGCCCGGCCGCAGCCTGCACGTAGGTCTCGTTCGACACCGGGTCGAGGACGTCGAAGGTCTTCCCGGAGACGCTGTCGACGAACGCTCCGTCGATGAAGTGCTGGATCTTCCCCGGCAGCCCGTCGGGGATGTGGTGCTGCGGCATGCGCGGCCTCCTGTCTCGTGCGTGGTCGTGGTGGTGAACGGTCGGTTCGCGCGCTCAGTGCTGGTGCTCGGCCTGGTAGCGCTGCAGCGCGTCCAGGGTCGCGAGCCGGTGCTCGCGGGCGGCGAGCTCGACGTCGAGGGGCTCGGCGCCGCTCTCGATGAGCCGCAGGATCTCCTCGTGCTCCGCCACCGACTCGCGGGCGCGGCCGGGAACGAAGCTGAAGGTGGAGTCGCGCAGCACGGTCAGGCGGTTCCAGCCGCGGTGCACGAGGTCGAGGATGTGCGGGTTCGGGCACTCCTCGAACAGCACCGAGTGGAACTGCTGGTTGAGCTCGGTGAAGCGGTGCGGGATGAAGTCGTCCAGGCACGCGATCAGCTCGCGGTTGATCAGCCGGGCCCGGTGCAGGTGGTCGCCGTTCAGCAGCGGAGCGGAGAGCCGGGTGGCCGCGCCCTCCACGAGAGCGAGAGTCTCCATCGTGTAGGCGTACTCGGCGTCGTGCAGCAGGGCGACCTGGGCACCGACGTTCTTCTCGAACGTCACGAGGCCCTCCGCCTCCAGCCGCCGGATCGCCTCGCGCACCGGGACGACGCTGACCCCCAGCTCGCCGGCGATCTGACCGAGGACCAGGCGGAACCCGGAGACGTAGCGGCCGTCGTCGATGCGCTCGCGGACGAACTCGTAGGCGAGCTGGGACTTGCTCGGCGCCACGGTCTTCGCGGCGGCGGGCGTCGCCGCCGGGACGACGGGCTTCAGCGCTGCGTCTGCCATGCGCGGTACCTCTCCTTCCACGCGGCGTTCATAGGGAACAGGCCGTCGACCTTCTCGCCGGACCGCACCATCTCCGCGATGAACTCCTCCTCGCGTTCCTGCTCGATCGCGTCCGCGACGACCTCGGCCACGAGGGCGGGCGGGATGACGAGCAGGCCGTCCGCGTCGCCGACGATCACGTCGCCCGGCAGGACGGTCGCCCCGCCGCACGCGATCGCGACATCGGCGTCCCACGGCACGTGCCTGCGGCCGAGCACCGCCGGGTGCGGGCCCGCCGAGTAGGTGGGGATGTCGAGGGCCGCGACCTCCGCGAGGTCCCGGACGCCGCCGTCGGTCACGATGCCCGCCGCGCCGTTCACCTGGGCGCGCAGCGCCAGCACGTCGCCGACGGTGCCGCTGCCGCGCTCGCCGCGGGCCTCGATCACGAGCACCTCGCCGGCGCCGACCGCGTCGAACGCGCGCTTCTGGGCGTTGTAGCCGCCGCCGTGCGAGGCGAAAAGGTCCTCGCGGCCGGGAAGGTAGCGAAGCGTCCGCGCCGTCCCGATCAGCTTCACGCCGGGGCGGGTGGAGGTCAGCCCGTCGATGGAGACGTCGTTCAGGCCGCGCTTGCGCAGCTGGGAGCTGAGGGTGGCGGTGGCGACGGAGGCGAGCTGGGCGCGCAGCTCGGCGGTCAGCTCGAACGGCTTCTCGGGGCGGACGCCGAAGGCCTCGCTCCGCTGGGTGTCGTCCACGCTGGGCTTCGAGCCGAAGTCCCCGAACGGGACACTCCCTTGGGTGACGCGGGTGACCAGCCGCCCGGTGGTCGGCGCGCCGGGAGCGGTCGGGGCGTCCACCTCGACTTCGACGGTGTCGCCGGGCTGCGTGACGGAGGATCCCGCGGGCGTCCCGGTCAGGATGACGTCGCCGGGCTCCAGGGTCATCAGCTGGGAGAGGTCGGCGACGAGCCGGCCGAACGGGAACAGCAGGTCGTCGGTCGTGCCGTCCTGCACCAGTTCGCCGTTCAGCCAGGTCCGCACCCGGAGCGCGTCCGGGTCGACGGCCGCGGCAGGGATCACGGCGGGG